>PDPC01000110.1 GCA_002747355.1 Pseudomonadota bacterium
GATGCCCGCCCGAGTCGCTGGCGTCGATCCGGCGACGATGCCCGCCCGAGTCGCTGGCGTCGATCCAGCGACGATGCCCGCCCGAGTCGCTGGCGTCGATCCGGCGACGATGCCCGCCCGTCCGACGACCAAGCCCGCCCGTCCGACGACCAAGCCCACATCGCAGCGCGTCCAGGCGCGACCCCTCTACCCAGGGGTGATCGTCGGCGCCGAGCTCGCGCGGAACCTCCGGCTCTACGTCGGAGACGACGTCAACCTCGTCTCGCCGCTCGGTGGTATGAGCCCAGCAGGGCCGATCCCGAAGTCTCGGCCCTTTCGCGTCGCGGGCATCTTCTACTCCGGGATGTACGAGTACGACACCAAGTTCGCCTACGTGACCATCCCCGAGGCGCAGCGTTTCCTTGGCCTCGACGACGAGATCACGGGCCTCGAGATCAAGCTCGACGATGTCAAGCAGGCGACCGAGATGGCCAAGACCATCGCGGCGGCTCTCGGCCCGGGCTTCGAGGTCAAGGACTGGCAGCAGCTCAACCAGAACCTCTTCTCGGCGCTGAAGCTCGAGAAGGTCGTGATGTTCATCGTGCTGATCTTCATCGTGCTCGTCGCGTCGTTTTCAATCGTGACCAACCTGATCATGATGGTGCTTGAGAAGGGCCGCGAGATCGGCGCGCTGAAGGCGATCGGCGCTAGTAACCGTTCGTTACTGCGGGTCTTTATCTACGCTGGGATGTACATCGGCGTGATCGGGATGCTCGCCGGTGTGGTCGAGGGCATTGGCATCTGCACCTACCTCGGTCAGATCGGGTTGCCCCTCGACCCAGAGGTCTACTACATCTCTCAGCTCCCGGTGCGCATGAGCTCGCCGGACATCGCCCTGGTCGCGTTGGCGGGGATCTCCCTGAGCTTTCTGGCCACGGTGTACCCTGCGCTCCGCGCCGCGCAGCTGCAGCCCGTCGACGCGCTGAGATCCTGAATGGGAGCGGTCGGCGGGCCGAAATGAGCAACCGTCACGGCTCTCGCGAGGTCTTTCGCAGGCGAGCACCTCATCGTGGAAAAGAGGCGTGATCGACGGCGTTTGACAGCGGTAGGCCGAACGGGTAGTCTAGCGCGACTTTCGCCTCTAATGTGCGGCGATTATTAGGGTTTCGGTTCGCCGTGGCCCGGCCGAAGGCCGCATCGGAAGCATACTCATCATATGGCAGCCGCAGCGCAACCCACCCCCGCTCGCCCCGAAGACGCTAGCCCCTGTCAAGAGGCCAAGGCCGCGACGCCAGCGATGGTGCAGGTGCGCGACCTGCGGAAGGTCTTTCAGCACGGCGGGCGCGAGCTGGCGGTGCTCAAGGGGATCACCATCGATCTCGGCGCTCGAGAGATGCTCTCGGTGGTCGGGATGTCCGGCGCTGGCAAGTCGACGATGTTACACATCCTCGGCGCTCTCGACCGACCAAGCAGCGGTAAGATCCTCTTCGAGGGCAAAGACCTGGTGACCCTGGGAGTCTCGCAGCTCGCGGCGTTCCGCAACCGCAGCATCGGCTTCGTCTTCCAGTTTCATCATCTGTTGCCGGAGTTCACGGCGGTTGAGAACGTGATGATGTCGTGCTTGATCGCGCGGATCTCGCGCAAGGCCGCCATCGAGCGGGCCAGCGACCTGCTCGCGTCAGTGGGCCTCGGTGATCGGCTGGCGCATCGGCCCGGCGAGCTCTCGGGAGGCGAGCAGCAGCGGGTAGCCCTGGCTCGCGCGTTGGTGATGAGGCCCAAGCTCCTTCTGGCCGATGAGCCCACGGGGAACCTCGACAGCCGGACGAGCGGGGCGATCCATGACCTCTTTTTCGAGCTCAACGAGCAGATGGGCACCACGATGCTGATCGTGACCCACAACCCGGAGCTCGCGCGGCGCATGCCGCGACAGCTGCGGATGCTCGATGGTCGGCTCGTTGAGGGTGACGAGAAGGACGCCGCCGACGCAGCGGAGGCCGCTGAGGCTGCAGGGGATGGTGAGTAGGTGCTACAGCGCGTCCTCAGCTCGTTGCTGATCGTCGCCGCGCTCGCGGCGCTCTCGCCCGATGAGGCCGCCGCGGCGGGCGTCGAGGGCACGAAGGTCGCCAAGATCGCCTTTCGCGGCAACCGCAAGGTCGAAGACGCGGCGATCTTCGCTGTGCTCTCGAGCAAGGTCGGCGAGGCGTTCTATCGCTCACGGGTCGCCGTCGATGTGCGCGCGATCTGGGGGATGGGCTACTTCGACGACGTGCAGGTCAACCTGCTGACCAGCTCCAAGGGCGTGATCCTCGTCTACGTCGTCCGCGAGAAGCCGTCCGTACGCAAGATCATCGTCGGTGGCTTCGATGAGATCGACCTCGACAAGATCAACGAGGTCCTCGACCTCAGGCGCAACGCGATCCTCGATATCTCCCAGGTCAAGCGGAACGTCGAGAAGATCCGCGATCTCTATACCGAGAAGGGCTTCTACCTGGCCGAGGTGAGGTATCGCCTGCGCAAGGTGCGGAGGAACCGCGTCGACATCTTGATCGACATCGAGGAGAACGACGAGGTCACGATCCGCCGCATCACCTTCATCGGCAACAGCAAGGTCAAGGATGCCGACATCAAGCGAGTGATGGGGACACGGGAGGGCGGCTTCTTCTCCTTCGTGACCTCGAGCGGCACCTATCAGGAGAGCGCCTTCGAGCGCGACATGCTGCTGATCACGGCGCTCTACTACGACCGAGGCTACATCAACGTCAAGCTCTCCGAGCCCCAGGTGCTGCTCAGCCCCGATAAGCGCTACATGTACATCACGATCCATGTGCGCGAAGGCAAGCGCTATAAGATCGGCAAGCTCGACGTCAAAGGCGATCTCCTCTGGCCCAAAAAGAAGCTGCTCAAGAGCTTGCGCACGAAGGAGGGGCAGTGGTTCCAGCGCACGCGTCTGGGCAAAGACGTGATGCGCCTCTCCAGCGGCTATAAGGATAGAGGCCACGCCTACGCCAACATCTCACCGCTGACCAGCATCGACGCCAACAAGCGCACGGTCAGCCTCACGTTCAATATCCAAAAAGGCCCGATCGTCACCGTCGAGCGGATCAACATCCGGGGCAACACCAAGACGCGAGACAAGGTAATCCGCCGTGAGCTGAAGGTCGCTGAGGGCGATACGTATAGCCAGACGCTGCTCGAGCGCAGCCGAGCGCGCGTCACAGCGCTGGGCTTCTTCGAGAGCGTGAACCTCTCAACCCGCCGCGGTAGCGCCGACGATCGGATCATCGTCAACTTCGAGGTCAAGGAGCGGCCGACGGGAACGTTCCAGATCGGCGCAGGGTTCTCGTCGGTGGAGAACTTCATTGCTCAGGCCCAGATCTCACAGAACAACCTCTTCGGACGCGGCCAGCGCCTCGCCCTCCAAGCGCAGATCTCCGGCCTACGGCAGCTCTTCTCGCTCTCGTTTTGGGAGCCCTACTTTCTCGACACCCGGATCACCTTCGGTTTCGACGTCTTTAACTCCTTACGCGCCTTCGAGTCGTTCAACCGCAACGCCACCGGCGGGAGCCTAACGTGGGGCTATCCGCTGCTGGACGACGTACGCGTCTTCGTCACCTACAAGGCCGAGATCGTCGACGTCTCGACGCGCGGCCGTGGCACGCTCTTCGGCTCTGGCCTGAGCTTGGAGATCCCGCAGGGCGTGCAGCTCGCCAACCTCTTCAACGACGGCTTCACCTCCAGCGTGCGCTTCTCGGTTCAATGGGATCGGCGCAACAACCGGCTCTTCCCCTCGAAGGGCTTCTTCCACGCCGCTTGGGCCGAGTTCGCCACGGGCCTGCTGGGCTCGCAGAATATCTTCAACCGCTTCGGCGCGTTCTCGCGCTGGTACTACCCGATCTTTGGCCCCTTCATCTTTAAGGTGAACGCGCAGATTGGCGCGATCTTCAGCTCGAACAACGCCGGCGTGCCGATCTTCGAGCGCTTCTTCACCGGCGGCATCCAGGACGTACGAGGCTTCCGTCCGCGTTCCCTTGGGCCGCGGGTGAAGGTGCTGCAGCGTCCCGATCCCAACGCGCCGCTCTTCGAGTTCAACAAGGGCGGCAACAAGGAGCTGGTCTTCAACGTGGAGATCGAGTTCCCGATCTTTCAGAAGGTCGGCATCCGCGGCGTTGTCTTTACCGACGCGGGCATGTCTTACGACGACGACGAGCCGATCTCCTTTCCCAGGCTGCGCCACAGCTGGGGCTTCGGCTTCCGCTGGTTCTCGCCTATCGGGCCGCTGCGCTTCGAGTGGGGCTTGCCCTTCTCGCCCAACCCTGGCGAAGACCCGATCGTCTTCGAGTTTACCATCGGCAATTTTTTCTAGACGGCCAGGCGCCCACGCTTGATTCGGCGCCTCGGCTATGGGATAGCTCCGGCTGCGCTCGGCTGCAGCGTCTTGGAAAGACTCGTCTTTGCTGCTTGCCTCTCCAGCTGTTAGCGCTGACGAGCGCCCACGACATGAATAGCCCTCAGTTGTGACCCGTCGCTTGGAGTGCTGGAGCCAGTGACCGCTGAGGCTCATGAGGAGTAACACGATGATTCGCATAATGATGGTTTCCGCTCTGGTGCTTGGCTTGCTCGCTCCCGCAGCGGCCGAGGCCAAGAAGCTCAAGATCGGCGTGGTGAATATGCAGCGCGCCGTCTCTCAGACCTCTGACGGCAAGCGCGCCGAGAAGCGCTTGATGAGGATGAAAAAGAAGCTGGAAGGTCAGCTCAACTCCAAGATGAAGAAGTTCTACGCCGAGGAGAAGGCGCTGCGGAAGAGCTGGGCGATCCTCAAAGACTCGGAGAAGCGCAAGCGCGCCGAGGCCTCGCAGAAGCGCTTTCAGTCGCTGCGCAAGGAGTACTTGCTGGCCGAGCGTCGGTTGATGAAGCAGAAGGCCAAGGCGCTGCAGACGATCTCGCGTAAGCTCAGCCAGATCATCCAGCGTATCGCCAAGCGCGATCGCTACGACTACATCTTCAACAACGTCGCGGTGCTCTGGGCGCCACAGCACGTCGACCTCACCAACGAGGTCATTCGTCTATACAACCGCTGATGTCAGGCTCCCTCGCGAGCCCGATCAGCCTCCTCGAGCTCGCGCGGCGCTTCGGCCTGCAGCTGTGCTCGTCGGAGCGCGAGCGGGCCACGCTGATCCACGCGCTCGCGCCCCTCGACCAGGCTACGGCCGGCACCCTCGCGCCGCTGCTCTCCTGCGGACCACGGCGCCGTGCGCAGGCGAGGTCCAGCGCGGCGAGCGCCTTTCTGCTCGACCGCCACCTACCCGAGCTCGACCGACCGCAGCTGGTCGCGGCCGAGCCTCGCCGCGTGTTGGCGGCTCTTCTCGAGCATTTCGCGCCACCACCGAAGCTTCGCGCTGGTGTCCATCGCAGCGCCGTCATCGAGCGGCGCGCGCGCATCGCGGCGGACGCCTGGGTTGGCCCCTTTTGCTATGTGGCTAGCGGCGCGCGCATCGGCGCTGGCTGCCAGCTCGCCTCGCATGTGCATATTGGTGAAGGCGCGAAGCTCGGAGCGCGCGCTCAGCTCGGACCGCATAGCGCCGTACTCGCCGGCTGCGTGCTTGGCGAGGGCGTCGAGATCGCCGCCGGTGCCGTGATCGGAGGAGAGGGCTTCGGCTTCACCGCTGGCCCGGGGGCAGGGCTCGCCGGCGCCAACCTCCTACGGCTGCGCTCGCTCTCTCATGTCGAGCTCGACGATGGCGTCGCGGTTGGCGCCAACAGCTGCGTCGATCGCGGCACCCTCTCACCGACGCGCGTCGCCGCCGGCGCCAAGATCGACAACTTGGTGCAGCTGGGCCATAACGTGCAGGTGGGCCCTTGGGCCGTCATCTGCGCGCAGGCCGGCCTCGCGGGGAGCGTGGTCGTCGGGGCTGGTGCGCAGCTCGGCGGGCAAGCCGGCGTGGCCGACAACCGAAGCATCGGCGCCGAGGCGCGCGTCGCCGCCGGCTCCGGCGTGATCGGCGACGTCGCCGAGGGCCAGAGTGTCGCTGGCTACCCGGCGCGACCGCGGGGGCGATGGGCTCGTGAGGCGGCGCTGCTGAGCCAGCTCGATCAGCTGAGACAGCGGGTCGTCGAGCTCGAACGTCGTGGGCAGGATGACAAGAACGCCGAGGAGTGAGGTGCTAGACAACGGACAGATCGCGCGGATCCTGCCGCACCTGCCCCCCTTCCTGATGGTCGACGAGGTCGTCTCCATCGACGACCAGGAGATCGTCGCGCAGAAGCTGGTACGGGCCGATGATCCCAACGTGGTGGCTCACTATCCCGCCTCGCCGCTGATGCCCGGCGTGTTGATCGTCGAGGGTATGGCGCAGGCCGGTGGCTTGCTGGCGTATCACTTGGGAGACTTCGATCCGGAGCAGGAGCTGCTGCTCTTCATGGGGATCGAGCAGGCGCGCTTTCGGCGGCCGGTCAGGCCGGGGGAGCTTTTACGCTACGAGGTGCGGCCGCTGCGCCGCGGGTCGATCTACAAACTCGCGGCGGTCGCCCGGGTGGGCGACCATGTCGCGGCGGAGGCGACGCTGCTGGCCGCGATCCGGCCGAAGGAGAACGACTGAGGCGTGCGGATACACTCGAGAGCTGCAGTGGAGCAGGGAGCGCGGCTAGCGGCCGACGTACAGGTCGGTCCCTTTGCCGTGATCGGCTCCGACGCCAAGCTCGAGGCCGGCTGTCGCGTCGGCCCTCACGCCGTGATCGCGGGGCGCACGCTCCTTGGCCCCGGCTGTGAGGTTGGTCCCCACGCTGTGGTTGGCGGCGCCCCGCAGATCCGTGGTGAGATCGAGGACGGCGAGCTGGTGATCGGCCCGCGGAACGTGCTCCGTGAGTTCTGCAGCGTCCACTGCGGATCGGGCGCTGGCCGCACCTCCCTTGGCGCCGACAACCTCTTGATGGCCTACGCTCATGTTGCCCACGACTGCCGCCTCGGCGATGGCAACGAGCTGGCCAACGGCGCGCAGCTTGCCGGTCACGTGCAGCTCGCCGATCGGGTGACCGTCGGCGGGCTGGCGGCGCTGCACCAGTTCGTGCGCGTCGGTCAGCATGCGATGATCGGCGGCGGATCGATGGTGGCGCAGGACGTGCCGCCCTACTCTCAGGTCAGCGGAGACCGGGCGCGGGTTTACGGCATCAACCGTGTCGGGCTGAGGCGCGCTGGCTACGACGAGCAGAGCCGTGAGCTGCTGGCTCGCGCGCTGCGGGTGCTCCTCGGGGCGCCGACCCTCGCCGAGGGGATCGAGGCCGTTCGCGACCTCGAGGCCGGGCGTGAGCTCGAGGCCGGGCGTGAGCTTGAGGCCGGGCGTGAGCTCGAGGCCGGGCGTGAGCTCGAGGCTGGGCGTGAGCTCGAGGCCGGGCGTGAGCTCGAGGCTGGGCGTGCGCTCGAGGCGAACGGCGCCGAGGCGGTGAAGAGCTTGCTGAGCTTCGCCAGCGGCGGTGACCGCGGCCTCTGCAGGCCGGTGTGGTGACGATGATCCCGCGGTCGACAACCACGCTGCTCGTTTGTGCTGCGCTCACCCTTGGGGGCGTCGCGGGGTGTCGCTGCGCCAGCGGGGGCGCCGGGCAGGCGAAGAGCAAGCGGAAGAACCCCGCCGTGGTCGTCGTCGATCCCAGCGAGCAGGCGGCGCCCGTCGCGGAGCGCGAACCCAACGACGACCGCGCCGGCGCGATGCCCCTCGAGGCTGAGACGACCCTCCGCGCTCGCATCGCCTCGGGGAAGGACGTCGACTGGTACAAGGTCGAGCTGAAGGGTGACAAACCCCAGGTGCTCAGCGCCAAGGTCAGCGTCGAGGGGAAGCTCGACGTCGTGCTCTCTGCCTCCGACGCCTCGGGGAGGTTCTTGGTCAAGGTCAACAACAGCGGCCCCGGCGAAGGCGAGCGCCTGGTCAATCTGATGGCCTCTCCAGGCACCCTCTACCTGCGCGTCGCTCGGGCGATCGGAGCCAAGAGCAGGACCCGCAAGCGGCGGCGCAAAGGTCGAAAGCTGGTCAAGGCGCCCGCCGAGGCGCCGAAGCCGGTCGAGCAAGGCGACTACGCGCTGCGCTTCGGCTGGCGTACGCCGGAAGCTGGTGAGGAGCGTGAGCCGAACTGGAAGCGCTCGCTAGCGAGCGAGCTGGCGCTCGGGGAAGAGGCCGTGGGGTATTTCGGCTGGCGCACCGACACCGACTGGTACCGCGTGACGCTCTCGCGTACGGACATCGCGCCCACCGACCGCCTCCGGGTCGAGCTCGACGGTGTGGACGGCGTGTGGTCGTCGCTCTCGGTCTACGACAGCCGGTTGAAGCTGATCCAGCGTCGCCGCGGACGCCCAGGTGAGGTGATCGTGCTGCCACATCTGCTGCGGCCAGCGGGGGATCAGATCTTCGCGGTGGTGCGTTGTGGCCGCACCTTCAACACCGAGGCGCGCTACTCCTTACGGGTCTCGGCCGAGCCAGCCGCTGGGGCGACGGAGATCGAGCCCAACGATCGGATCACGCGCGCGACGGCGCTGGAGGTCGGTCAGCCCCAAAAAGGGGTGCTCGCCGACACCTACGATCGAGACGTCTTCGCCTTGAAGATCGCTCAGCCCGGGCTCCTCCGTGCCACGGTCACACCCCCGCTGGCCCTCGACGTCGCCATCGCGATCATAGACGGCATGGGGAAGGTGGTGAAAGAGGTCGACGACGCTGGGCCGGGCAAGCCCGAGGTCTTGACCTCATACCTGGTGCGACCGCCCGTCGCGTATCTGCGCCTCCGGGCGCGCAAGCCGCGCGACGTCGATCCGGTCGGCAGCTATCGGCTCTTTGCTCAGGTGACGGCGCCTGGGGCCTCGGAGCGCGAGCCCAACTCCACCCTGGCGCAGGCCACGCCGTGGATCGCCGGCTGGGCGGAAGTGACGGGCCACCTCTACCCACGCAACGACGTCGACACCTTCGTGCTGCCGGCGGAGATCCCCCCCAACACGACCCTCGCCTTGAGCCCACCCGACGAGGTGAAGACGAAGCTCGAGGTGCTCGTCGACGGGAAGGTTCGCTCGCAGACGACGGCCGTCGACCAGAGGGGGCAGCTCACGCTGCAGGTCGATGAGGCCGACGTAAACAAGCGGATCGTGGTACGTATTACGGCGATCTCTGGCTCGAACGCGGCGAAGCCCTACAGACTCTCGCGTCAGAGCGGCGCTGCTTCGCCGGCGCCGGGCTCCGGCACGTCGGGCTCTGCCACTCCGGTGGCGCCGATCGCGCCGATCGCGCCGGTCGCGCCGTCTCCAGCTGGCGCGTCGAGAAAGGAAGGCTGATGAAAGCGCCCACCCGAAGCGTCCTTGTCCTGGCTCTGCTGCTGCCCTGGGTGGCTGGCTGTCCCAAGAAGGGGGCCTCGACGGTGCGCCCTGACGAGGTGCTGAAGGCCTACGCGAAGGCGCTGAAGGGCGGCGACTACGGCAAAGCCCATCGACTGATGAGCAAGGAGATGCAGAAGCGCTACCCTCGCGCGGCGTTCATCAAGCTGCTCAAGGCCAGCCCCAAGGAGGTCGCGCGGCTGGTCGCCCAAGCCGAAGACAAGAGCGCCAAGGTCGAGATCCAGGCTGTGGTGGCTTTGAGCGAAGGCGACACGCTTGCGTTGAAAGTCGAAGATGGGAAATGGCGCCTCGCGGCGGATCCGATCGACTTCTACAGCCAACGCACCCCGCGGGAGGCGCTGCGTTCGTTCATCCGCGCGATCGAGCGACGACGGTACGAGGTGGTGCTGCGCTTCGTGCCCTCGAAGTGGGCCGCGGCGATGACGAAGGCTAAGATCCAGGCGATGTGGGAGGGGGAGAAGCGCGGCGAGGTCGAGCTGCTGCTGAAAGAACTCAAGAAAAACGCCGACGCGCCGATTCAAGTAAGCGGTAACACGGCCACGATGCCCTACGGAGTCGACAAGCGGGTCAGCTTTGTGCGGGAGGATGGGCTGTGGAAGGTCGAAGATCCCGACTGAGGACAGCTCCCCGGCCTACCCCACGTCCACCTCCCGCCACCCTGTGTTCTGGCTATGCGTGTTCTGGCTATGCGTGTTCTGGCTATGCGTGTTCTGGCTATGAGCGTCCGGGGTTTGAGCGTCCGGGCTATGAAAACTTTGCGATGCCGTAGACGTCGGCTAACCTGCTGCTGAGATTGGGTTTTCTCTTCTGTGGTGTGGTATACTGAATCTCGAGGAACAGAAACACGACAGAAGAGGCAGGTCTGGAGACGTATACTCGATAGGGACGGTTGACAGATAGCCGGAGAATGCCTCGTAAAGTCAGAAGGTTTCGAGAAAGTTACTCCAACGGGTTGAACTGGCGCAGGCATTGCTTAGGTTGTAGTCAGAAGGAAGGACCTCGACACGATGCTCGATCCTTGGATCATCGAAGAGATTCGGCGCCGCGAGGAGCGTGAGCGCGAGGGTGAGCGCCCGTTTCTCGAGATCCCGCTGGCCCCCCCTGACGAGGAGCGGGAGCGCGAGGTACGCGAGGAGGAGCGTGAAGAGCGCGGTGTAGTCGTTATCGACTACCGACTCTAGAGCGCTCGCTCGTTACCCCCAAGTCGGCCATCTAGCAGCCTGTCGATCTAGCCCTCCTGCCGGTTCTCTGCCCAGTCGGTCCTCTGCCCAGTCGGTCCTCTGCCCAGTCGGTCCTCTGCCCAGTCGGTCCTCTGCCCAGTCGGTCCTCTGCCC
>PDPC01000111.1 GCA_002747355.1 Pseudomonadota bacterium
GGATGCGGAATCACGGCGTAGGAGCGAGGAGGGCGCCTGCTTTTAGCAAGCAACCGACGAGCGACAACCGCTGTGATGTCGCAGACCAGCGCAGCGACGGGAGGTCAGTTGGTCAGCGCTCTAGTTCAAGGTCGCGCCGGGGATCTTGATCGCGCCGCCACCAATGCCCGGGTTGAAGCCCTTCTTTAGCCGGATGTGGTGCTTCTTGCGGTCGCAGGAGAGTGTCACCGTCACCGACTTACGCCCCGACTTGGCGATCCGGACTCGCTTGGTCTCGCCCGCGCCGAGCTTGAACGTCTTGGGCGTCTTGCCCAGGCGTCGGAACCCGCCGGCGGAGGGGAAGATCGAGGCCCGCGAGGGGGAAGTGCTCAGCGTCACCGTGCAGGGCTCGGGCTTGGGCGGGTCCTTCTTGACCACCCTCGGTGGGTCTTTCTTCGGTGGCTCTTTCTTCGGTGGGTCCTTCTTCGGTGGGTCCTTCTTGGGCGGATCCTTCTTGACGACCCTTGGTGGATCTTTCTTGGGTGGGTTCTTCTTCGGTGGATCGTTGGGGTCTGGGTCTTTCTTGGCGACCCTGGGCGGGTCCTTTTGGGGCGGGTCCTTTTGGGGCGGGTCTTTGGGAACGTCGGTCTTCTTCACCGCCACGGCGGTCTTGCCCGGATCACTCGGTTCGTCAGGCTTGCCCGGGTCTTTGCCTGGGTCGTCGGTCTCGCCCGGGTCTTTGCCCGGGTCGTCGGCCTCGCCCGGGTCTTTGCGCGGGTTTTCGGTCTTACGTGTTTTCTTGGCCAGCGCCGAGCCCGTGCCGGGGTGGTCTCCACCGCCGGCGATGTTGTCCCAGAAGACGACGGTGGCCGCGGCGCCGCCGCCGATGAGCACGATCGCGACGATCAGGCCGACGATCAGGCCCGTCTTGTTTTTCTTCGGCTTCGACGCCGTAGACGCCGTTGGCGTCGGGACGACCGGGACAGCGCTCGGGCCACCTGGAGGCGTGAAGGGACCGGAGCTGGAGGGGCTGGGCACCACGGGCACCGCGCTCGCCGGAGCCAGCTTTTGGCCGGTAGCCATCATCGTCTTGGGGATCGCGTCGCTGCTGGCTGCGGAGATATCGCCCGTGACCGGCGCTGGAGGAGCGGCCGCGGGCCCCGACATCGAGGCCATCGTCGGCGCGATGGCCGGCGCTTGGCCGCTCGCAGCCGCCGCCGCGCCGGGTGCCGCCGCCGCGCCGGGTGCCGCCGCCGCGCCGGGTGCCGCCGCGACACCCGCCGCCGCCGCCACCGCGGCCGCCTCGACCTTGCCGGTGACGACCTTGGGGCCGTCGGGCGCGTGCATCGCGTCACGGAAGGCCATCAGCGCGCCCTTCAGCGCGCCCATCGAGGCGAAGCGCTTGTCGACCTCCTTGGCCATCGCCGTGAGGATGATGTCGTCCATCATCGGCGGGACGGGCCGCCCAGGCGTAAACGAGCTCGGCGCGGGCGTCGGCTTGGTGATGTGCTGCGACAGCACGCCCATGAAGGACTCGGCCTGGAAGGGGACCTGTCCGGTGAAGATCTCGAAGAGCATCACGCCGACGCTGTACACGTCGGCCCGGACGTCAACCTTATGGCCCAGCGCCTGCTCGGGCGACATGTAGTGCGGGGTGCCAAAGACCGTGCCCGTCTTGGTCAGGTTGTTGTCCTCGTTGCCGGTGACCTTGGCGATGCCGAAGTCGAGGATCTTGACGATCTCGCGGCCGTGGACCGTGGCGATGAAGACGTTCTCCGGCTTCATGTCGCGATGGATGATGCCCTTGTCGTGGGCGGCCTCGAGGCCTTCGCAGACCTGCACCATCAGGTCGATCGCCTGATCCGGCGCGAGGCCCCCCGGCACGACCATCCGATCATTGAGGCTCTCTCCCTTGAGAAACTCCATGATCAGGCAGACGCGACCGTCTTCCATCGTGAAGAAGTCGTCGATGCCGATGATGTTCGGATGCCCGATGCTAGAGGCGGACTGGGCCTCCTGCTTGAACCGGGTGACCGCCTCCTGGTTCGAGCTGATCTCCGGATGGAGCAACTTGACCGCGACGGTCTTGGTGATGTTGATGTGCTCGGCGGCGTAGACGGCGCCCATGCCGCCTTCGCCGAGCAGCTTCGTCAAACGATAGCGACCTCCGATGATCTGCCCGATCATCGAGGCGTTCTGCCCTTCCATGGTCCACCCTCGGTCGGCCCCGCTGCGGGGCCCCCTATGCTAGTCATACGTCGCCGGTTTGTAAAACCGCTCAACGCCGCCCGCGCCCCCTTGTGCACCTCATTTCACACCTTTGGCGGGCCTTGGACACCCAAGCGTGGACGATCTTTGGGTTTGGTGGCGAGGTCGTCGACCAGCCGCTATAACACCCGCGATGAGTTTGATGGTCATCTCCAGCGCGACGCTGGCCTTCGGGGGCCAGCGGATCCTCGACGAGGCGAGCCTGCGTATCGGTGAAGGGGAGAAGATCGGCCTGATCGGCCCCAACGGCTCGGGGAAGTCGACCCTGCTGAAGGTGCTCTTGGGCAGCCAGCAGCTCGACGGCGGCGAGCTGGTGCGGGCGCGTGGCCTGCGCGTGGGCTATCTGCCGCAGGACGTGCTCGAGCTGGCGGGCGAGACGATCCTCCGCTCGGTGCTCGCGACGGTGCCCGGACGCGGAGACATCGAAGAGCGCATCGCCGACACCGAGACGGCCCTCACCGAGAGCGACGACCCCGACGAGCAGATGGCGCTGGCGACCCAGCTCGCCGAGCAATCGGAGCGCCTCGAGCACTTCGAGACGCACTACAGCGAGCGCCAGGCGATCCGCATCATCTTGGGCCTGGGCTTCGGCGAGCGCGAGCTCGAGCGCCCCACGGCCGAGCTCTCCGGTGGCTGGAAGATGCGCGCCGCGCTGGCGGGGTTGCTCTTTCAGCAGCCCGACGTGCTGCTCTTGGACGAGCCAACCAACCACCTCGACGTGCCGTCGGTGCAGTGGCTCGACTCTTTCCTCGCCGACTATCGGAACGCGATCGTGTTGATCTCCCACGATCGCGAGTTTCTCAACCGTCACGCCCAGCGGGTGATCTCTCTCGAGCCGGAGGGTCTGCGCTCTTACAAGGGCAACTACGACGCCTACCTCGAGCAGCGCGAGGCCGAGTCGACGGTGCGTGAGGCCAACCAGCGCAACCAGGAGCGGGAGCTGAAGGAGCTCGAGCGCTTCGTTGAGCGCTTCAAGGCCAAAGCGACCAAGGCGCGGCAGGCTCAGAGCCGCGCCCGTCGGGTCAAGCGCCTGCAAGACGAGATGGCGCAAAACCGCCCAGCGGCGGCGCGGCGGACGCTGAGCTTCTCTTTCCCGGAGGTCGCTCGTACTGGCAAGGACGTGCTGATCCTCGAGGGCATCAGCAAAGCCTTCGGCGAGCTGAAGCTCTACGACAAGGTGAAAAACGGCGTCTACGCCGGCGATCGGGTGGCGATCATCGGCGTCAACGGCGCAGGTAAGACCACGCTCTTGAAGCTGATGGCCAAGGAACTCGACCCGGACGCCGGGGAGGTGCGCTACGGCGCCAACGTGCAGCTGGGCTACTACTCGCAGCATCATACGGAGCTGCTCCACCCACGCAACACGGTGCTCGACGAGGTGCGGCGGATGGTGCCGACGGCCTCCGAGACCTTCGTGCGCAGCGTCTGCGGCGCGTTCCTCTTCTCCGGTGACGACGTCGACAAGGCCGTCGGTGTGCTCTCCGGTGGCGAGCGCGCCCGCGTGTTGCTGGCGCGGCTGCTGGTCGACCCCGGCAACCTGCTGCTGATGGACGAGCCGACCAACCACCTCGACCTGGCGTCGTCGGAGGCCCTCGCCGAGGCGCTGGCCGACTACGGCGGGACGCTGGTCTTCGTCTCCCACAACAGCGCCTTCGTCAACCGGCTGGCGACGAAGATCTGGGACATCTCTGGCGGCAAGGTGATCGAATACCCGGGCAACCTGCGCGAGTATCATGAGCACCAGGCGCGTTGGCGGCAGCATCAGGCCGAGGCCAAA
Organism: Pseudomonadota bacterium; assembly: GCA_002747355.1. GTDB lineage: Bacteria > Myxococcota_A > Polyangia. The sequence continues at coordinate 4,025 of PDPC01000111.1, forward strand.
GAGAAGGCCGCGGCGCAGAAGACGCCAAAGAAGCGCGACGAGCCCAGGCCGCGCTCGACCACCCAGCGACGCAGGGGAGACAGACCCCCGGGAGACAAAGGGGGGGCTCAGGAGCGCAGCTCGGGCAAGCGCAAAAAAGAGCTCAAGGAGCAGAAGCGTCGCGAGGCCCAGCGACGCAACGAGCTCTCACGGCGCACCAAGAAGCTGCGCGACGAGATCGGCAAGCTCGAGGGGCGGATCGCCGAGCTCGAGGGCGAGCAGCGGGAGCTCGAGCCGATGATGGCCGATCCAGCGCTCTACGAGGACAAGAGGCGCTTTCGCGAGGTGCTCGATCGTTTCGAGGCCAACCGACAGACGATCGACGAGCTCTACGGGCGCTGGGAGTTTCGCCAGCAGGAGCTCGAGCGCGAGCAGGCCGCGGCCGAAGAGGCCTGACCGCTCATCACCTCAAAAACTTACGACAAACCGCGGTTCTTTCTTACAATGGTGGCGATGAGCGGCAAGCGTGAGGATGGCTGGATCTCCGCCGAGACGGTCACCGCTGACGAGAGCTCTGAAGGTGCTAGCGATGGCACCGCGCGTGCCCGTGTGCCAGAGCCCGGTGAACCGGTGCTCGTCGACGAAGACACGCACGTCGGCGGCGAGCCCGGCGCCGATCACGAGCCCGCCGACTCGCAGCCAGAGCCTCCACCCTGGGGTGCCGATCCAGAGCAAGCCAACTACGGGGTAACCGAACAGGCCTCTCGCGGGCCAGCCTACGAGGCGCCAGCCCACGACGATCCATGGCGGGAAGGCGCGCCCGAGGTCGACGAGCCGACCGAGCATGAGGTCTCGGCCGAGCAGGCCGCCCAGGCTCGCGCCGCCTACCGTCAGTGGCCTCCAGCTCCGCTGCCCGCCGCGGAGGAGCGATCCGACGACGGGATCTACGATCTGCCTGATCACCTCAGCTACGCCAACATCGTCGATCAGCCGCCCGACGCCTCCGAGGGTGTCTACGATAGGCCCGCCGAGCCGCCCCAACCGCGGCAGCACGTCGACGGGACGGACGATCTCGAGGTCGGCGATGACGATCGCGTCGACGAGGCGGTGCTCGTCACGCAGGCCAAGGCGCGAGCCGCCGCCGCCGAGCTGGGAGACGACGAAGAAGGCATCTTCGAGGTCGGGAGCCAGGACGTGATGCTGGCCGCGGGGCTCGACGATCCCTCTGCACCGCAGGCTCCTCAGCCCTACGAGCGGCGCTACGAGCCGACGCCGACCTCGCAGCTCGCTCGAGAGCTCGCCGCCAACGCCGACGCCACCCCCTTCGCCGTGGCGACCGACGAGCTCCTGCTCGAAGACCTCGTCGAGAGCTCGCCCCTCGACGAGCGGCCGAGCTCGGTCCAGGCCACGAGCGCCGACGACGCTGTCGGCGAGGAGAGCTTCGATGAGGAGCCCTACTGGCGGGAGCGCGTCGATGTGCTGCTCGAGCAGCAGAAGCTCGTGCGCAACACGCGGCGCGAGCCCGAGCTCTTGCGCGAGCTGGGTCGGATCTACGATCAATGCCTGGTCGATCGGGAGGAGGCGATCGCGGCCTACGAGCGCCTCCTCTCGCTCGTCCCTGGCGACGACGAGGCCTTCGTCGCGCTCGACAGGCTCTACCAGCACAGCTGGGAGGGAGACAAGCTCGCCGAGCTGCTGCTCGATAGGCAGGACCACGTTGAGGACGCAGATGAGAAGGCGGAGCTCCTCGTGCGGGTCGCCGAGATCTACGCCCAGACCGGTGAGCGCGACAAGGCCGAGGTGGTCCTCGACGCGGCGCTCTCGCTGGCGCCGGCGCATCCGCGGGTGCAGCAGGTCACGGCGATGCTGGCTCAGCAGGCCGAGGCTCAGGCGCCGCTCGCCCCCGTGTCCTCGGCGCCGAGCGTCGCGCCCCCCGCTCCACCGCCGCCGCGAGATCCCATCGAGGAGCTCGAGGAGCGCCTGGCCGCCGCGAGCAGCGACGACGCGCGCGCAGACATCCTCGACCGCCTCGCCGCGCTCTATCTGCGGCAGGACGTCCCGCAGCGAGCCGCCGAGTGTCTGCATCAGCTGATCGCCCTCGATCGCCGTCGAGACTCGGCCTATCGCCGGCTGGCGGCGATTTACCGCCAGCACGAGCGCTACGACGACCTCGGTCGCGTCCTCGAGCTCCACGCTCGCGTGGCCGCGCCAGAGCCTCGGATCGAGCTCCTGCGGCAGGTCGCCGAGCTCTACGAGGGGCCCTTAGAGGACCCCGCCAGCGCCGTGGCCAGCTACGAGCGCGTGCGGGAGCTCTCCCCCGACGACGCCCAGGCCCTGCGGGCGCTGCTGCGCTACCACGAGCAGCACTACCGGCATACCGGCGACGCCACGTCGTTGCTCGACCTGCTGCGCGACGCCTCACATCGCGCGCGGGGTCCGGAGCGGGTCGAGCTGACGTTTCGCCAGGGCAAACTGATGGCCGAGGCCTTCGGTGATGTCTACGCCGCGGAGGAGCAGTATCAGCGGGCGCTCGAGCTCGATCCGGCCCACGGCGCGTCGATCGCCGAGCTGACCGAGATCTACCGGGATCGCGCTGATTGGGGCAAGGCAGTGCGGATGATGTGCGCTGCGGAGGCGGCCAGCTCGTCTCCCGCCGCGAAGGCCCGCTACCTCTACGAGGCCGGGCTGACGAGCCTCGAGCAGCTCGAGGATCGGCGCGGAGCTACCGAGCTGCTCTCGCGCTGCCTCGAGATCGATCCAGACCATCAGCAGGCCGCGGAGGTGCTCTCCGAGATCTACTACGTCGATGGCGCCTTCGACCGGCTCGCCCCCGTGCTCGAGGTGCTGCTGCGCAAGACGGGCCGCGATGACACGCCACGGCAGGTCGAGCTGAACCATAAGCTCGGCGCGGTGGCGGTGGCGGTCGGCGATCGCGAGCGCGCCCTGCGAGCCTACCGCAAGGCCGTGGAGCTCGACGGCAGCCACGTCCAGTCCTTGCTCGGCCTCGCCGAGCTCTGCTTTGAGGGCGACGATCACCGTCAGGCCTACGACTGCTACACCCGCCTCGGCGCGCGGGTCGCCGAGCTCGATCCAGACACGCAACGCACGGTGCTCTTGCGTCAGGGCACCTCGGCGCTGGCCCTGGGCAACACGGGGCAAGCGCGGAGCTGCTTCGAGCGGGCGCTGCAGGCGGCGCCCAACGACGGAGAGGTGCTGGCGCGCCTCTCGTCATTGCAGGTCGCCGGCAGCGATTGGCATGGGGCGCTGGCGAGCAAGCAGGCGCTTCTCGCGGGCGCTGAGCCACAGCAGGCTAAGCAGCTGCTGCTCGAGATCGGTGACATCTATCGCGATAAGCTGCGCGACGCGCGGCAGGCCGAGCTCTCCTACCGCCGCGCCCTCGAGCTGGTGCAGGCCAAAGACCGCGTGCTCCTGCACCGGCTGCTCGATCTCTACTCGGACACCAAGCAATGGGATCGGACGGTCGAGGTCTGCGAGCACCTCGCGGCGAACGAGCAAGAGGCTGCGGTGAAGGCCAAGTACTTCGGCGTGGCGGCGTCGCTCTGTGATAAGCAGCTCAATCGCCCCGATGAGGCGCTGCGCTACTACAACCGTGCCCTCGACGCGGCCCCCGACGAGCTGAAGGCGTTCTCGGCGATCGACGCGATCTGTACCCGCCTGAAGGATTGGAAGCAGCTCGAGCAGAACTACGGCAAGATGATCAAGCGGCTGCCTCCAGACGGCAAGGTCGAGCTGAAGGTGATGCTCTGGCATAACCTCGGCGAGGTGATGCGAAGCCGTCGCCGCGACTTCGAGGGCGCCATCGCCGCCTTCGAGGTCGCCGACAAGCTCGATCCGAAGAACCGCCAGCGCCAGCGGATCCTCGCCGAGCTCTACCTGACCAGCGAAGGGAACTACATCGACAAGGCGATCGCGATCTATCAGCAGCTCCTTGAGGAGGAGCCGCGGGACATCGAGCTGTATCGGATCCTGGGCAAGCTCTACATGGACGGCGGGCGCTACGATCGCGCCTGGGGGCTCAGCGCCGTGCTGAGCTTCCTAGAGCAGGCAGACGCAGAGGCGCGGGCCTTCCATCGCCGCTACCGCCGCCGCTCGATCCCCATCGCGCGGTCGAGGCTGACCGACGACAGCTGGCCGCGGCTGCTCTACCACCCGGATCAAGACCCCTACCTCAGCGCCGTGTTCGCGATCATGGCCACGCCGATCGCGGCGATGACCGCCCGACCCCACGGCCACTTCGGCCTCAAGCGCAAAGACGTCTACGACTTCCACGCCCAGAAGGAGCACCCCTTCTGCCGGCTCTTCATCTACATCCAGGGCGTGCTCCACGCCCCGGCCTTCGACCTCTTTTTGGACCCGAGCCGGCAGGCGAGCCTTCAGCTCGCGCATACCAGCGAGGCGACCTCGTTGGTGGCCGGTGGACATATCTTGTCAGAGGAGCGACCGGAAAAAGAGCTGGCCTTCATGGTCGGCAAGCAGCTGGCGTTCCTGCGGCCGGACCTCTTTTTGCGCCTGGCGCTGCCGGCGCGGGCGCAGCTTCAGGGCGCGCTCTTGTCGGCCTGCCTGCTGGTCAACCCCAAGACGCCGCTGCCCCTCGGCGAGGAGAAGGCGATCAACAAGAGCGTCGGTCAGCTGCGCAAGCAGCTGGCTTACCCGCAGATCGAGCAGCTCGGCACGTTGCTGCAGCGGGTCGAGCGACCCGAGCGGGTCGACCTCTCGACCTGGTGGAACGCGGTCGAGTTCACCACCGATCGAGTGGGGCTCTTGCTCTGCAACGACCTCTCGGTCGCCGCCAAGGTGATGGCCGCCGAGCCCTCCGGCGCGGGGATCTCCAGCCGCGAGCGGGCCGAGCAGCTCGTCCGCTTCGCCTGCAGCGACGCCTACTTCAAGCTCCGCAAGGAGCTGGCGATCACGATCGAAGACGCGTCCTAGGCTAGAGCAACAGGCTGCTAGCTCGGAGCGCCAACCACGCGAGCAGGATCAGCAGCGGGAGGGGCGCTCCGCGCGTCGAAGCGGTCTGGCAGCCGCAGCCTCCGCTGATACTGTGTTGAGGCGCGGCCCCAACGTCGGCCGAGGTGGCGTCTGCTGCGCTGCCATCTCTGGTGGCGGCGTCACGAGGCGACGAGCCGTCGGACGTCGCCGAGGCGTCGGGCGTCCCCGCGTCTTTGGCGCAGCCCTCGTCGGTCTGGCCGTCGCAGTCGTCGTCGACGCCGTTGCAGCGCTCCTCGGCGCCGGGGTGCACCTTCGGATCGGTGTCGTCGCAGTCCGCGCTGGCGTCGTGGCCGTCGCCGTCGGCGTCGACAGGGAGCGTGAGGGTGGCCAAGCTCGGCGCCGAGAGCGCCTTGTCGTAGTAGAACAGATAGAACGTGCTGCCGATCGCGACGAGCTTGGGCCGCAGCCGGCCCTCGCCGCCGTGGGTCTTCTTTTTCAGGTCGAGGGGCGCGCCAAAGGTCTGGCCGCCGTCGCTCGAGCGCGCCACGAGCAGATCGCAGTCGCCAGCGGCCTTGCTGCCGTCGGTGCGGAGCGCGACCACCACGACGTGCTTGCCGTCATCGCTCGCCGCCACCGCGGAGAGCCCGGTCTTCAGGTGCCAGCTGCCGAGGTTGGAAAACAGCTCCTTGTCGTTGCTGAAGCGCTTGGCGCCGCTGGCGTCGTATTGGTTGTAGAGCACGGCCTGCTCGGCGCCGTAGCTGAAGTGGGTTGTGCCCTTGGCGTCGACGTAGAGATCGGCGAAGCCGGAGCGACCCGTCCCCTTGTGGAGGTGGCTGTTCGCTCGCAGGTTGGTGACGACCTGAGGGCCTGCCGCGCCCCATAGCAGGTAGGCGCCCGTGCCGCCGGGATCGGGCTTGCCAGAGCTGAGCCGGAGTATAGCGCCGCCGCCGCGGAGTCGCGCGTCGCAGTCGGCGCGCCAGATCCCGCTGATCGTCCCGAGCTTGCTGGCCGCGCTCGCACCTGCCTGCCAGAGATGGAGGTCTCCCCAGACGTTGCTGCCGCCCTGGGAGCTCATCAGCACGACCTGCCCGCCTTTGAGCCAAGCCGCACCGACGACGTAGTTGCGCTTGACCGGGCTGGTTACGGGGTAGTCTCGATCCCAGGTCCCGGCGGCGCTGCGTCGGCGGTACCGCAGCGCGAAGCCGCTCTCGAAGTTGCCCGCGTGGCGCGTGATCAGATGCACGGTGGCGTCGTCTCCGACGGCGATCGCCGGCGGGAAGAAGAGCGCGCCCGATTGCTCGTCGCCGACGGCCTCGTCGACGAGCACCGCCCCTTTGTCATCGAGCTGGTAGTAGCGCGTACTGACGAGGTGCAGCGTCTTGCCGGGTCCACGGACCACGTCGAATTGTCGCCCCACCGCGACCTTGCCGACGAAGCTCCAGCTCTGCGCGATCGCGGGCGCTGGGGCGAGCGAGCAGAGCAGGGCGAACGTGCAGAGGGACGCGAGGGCGGGGCGGGCGAGGGCGGGGCGGGTGTGAAGGCTTGACATGACGCGATGCTCTCTCGGTCTGGGTGACGCTGTCTAGAGCGCTGACCAACTTACCTCCCGTCGCCGCGCTGGTCTGCGACATCACAGCGGTTGTCGCTCGTCGGTTGCTTGCTACCAGCAGGCGCCCTTCT
>PDPC01000195.1 GCA_002747355.1 Pseudomonadota bacterium
AGGTGCCGTCGGCCAGGGGCCCGGCCGGGGTGAAGACCAGGCTGCCCGGGGTGTCGGTAGCCCAGTCGCCCGGCACATCGGCCTGGGCCGCGTTTTTCAAGCTGAACAGGCTGATGCCCGCATGCAGGCCACTGCCGGACTCGGTATAGCTGACGCTCACCGTGGCCGGGGCCGGCGTGACGAAGCTGCCGTTGCCGGGCGCGGACGTACCGATGACCGGCGCCTGGCTGTCAAGCGTGACGTCCACGAAGATGGAATCGGACTGGTTGGCGGCGGCATCGCGGCTCCAGATCTCCAGGGTGTTGTCTCCCTGGCCAAGGGTGACCGCGACAGTCCACTCACCGGAACCGATGCCAACGGCTTCGCCTGCGTTGATGAAGATGGCCGTATCGTCCTCACGGGTGCCGGTAATATTCAAAGAGATGGTATTGCACCGGTTCTCGGCCGGACGCACGGCCAGGGTACCGGAAAGAATCTGACCGCCGGTGATGGATGGTGCAGCCGGTTTCTGCCCGTCGAGGGTGAATGTGATGCTCACGGCAGCGGTGTTGCCAGCCTCGTCCACGGCATCGAAGGCCAGGGTGTAGGCACCGTCGGTCAGGGGTGCGGCCGGCAAGAAGGTGAACTGGTCGTCATCTTCGGTAACCGTACCGTCCACGCTCTGGCCGCTGCCGTCGACAAGCCGGACCGAGGCAATCACGGCCGCATCGTCGATGCTTCCGTGGGCGTCGGAAAGGGTGAAGACGATGGATTCCAGGCTTTGCAGGACAGCTCCGTCGGTGACAGTAACGTCATTCACCACAGGCGGTGTGGTATCGACCACCAGGGGCAGGGAGGCCGTGGCAGCGTTGTTCGCCTCGTAGCTTTCGTCCACGCCCTTACCGCTGTCCGCGGTGACGGTCAGGGCATGGCTGCCGGTGGCCGCGATCCAGGTCAGGGACACCTGAACGGTGCCGCCGGCCGGAATCACCGGCGAGACCGTGCGGTTGCCGATACCCGCATCGTCGATGGCGAAACTGACGGCAAAGGCGTCCACCACCGGACCGCTGCCGTTGTTGGCAACAGTGGCGGTCAGGGTTACGGACTGGCCGGCGATGAGGTTGTCGGCCGGGGCCCAATCAATTTGGGTGACCTCCAGGTCAGGCGGTTCGCCCAGGGTGGTGAAAGACCATACCGGGCCGGTGCTTTCTGCACCGGCATCGTCGCGGGAGACCACCTGCCAATAAACAGTGGTGCCGCCGGCTATCCCGCCGAGGCTGAAGGCGGCGTCGCCCAGGTCGGCCTGGGCCAGGGTCAGGCTGGTCGGTGAAATACCGGTGTACAGGTCATAGACCACCACGTCCCAGGGGTTGGGATCGCCGCCGGCCCAGGCCAGGGTCACGGGCACGGGCTGGCCTTCGCTCAAAACGGGCACGCGAACGGCGTTGTCCGCCGGTACGGGGATGCGCGGGGAAAAGGGCGGGCTGTTGGTGGGTGGCGTGAGCACGCAGTCGCTCTCGGCCGTCAGCCAGGTGTCGGCGGTGACCGGACCGAAGGTGCCGTCGCCGTTGGTGTTGGGGCCGTTGGCGTCTCCCCACCAGTTGTTGTCGGCCGTCACGGTCTGGCTGTGGGCGTTGTAGATGCCGTAGTCCTGGTTGCGCAGGAAGTTGTTGCCGCCAACCGCGGGCTGGGCGTTGTCTGCCGTGTAGATGCCGTAGCGGTTGTCCTTGAAATTGTTGCAGCTGAGCTGTGCGCCGTCGCTGCTGTTACCGGACAGGTAAACGCCCGAATGGCTGGAATTTCTCAGGGTGCTGTATTGGATGGTGGGCCGGGCATTGTTTATACAGATGTTGGCGTTGTGGGTCAGACCACCGTATTCGATGGTGCAGTGTTCCAGCAGGGTGCCGGCATCGTAGGTGGCGTTATGAAAGCAGATGCCTTTCCAGTCCCCGGCCATGGGGGTGTCTGAATTGGAAGTTAGGATGATGGGGTTGTTGGCGGTGCCCTGGGCCGACAGGGCGCCGTGGTATCCGAGAGAGTTAGTGGAATATTTACCAATAAAAAGCCCCGTACCCGGTTCAAAGCGCACCTCGACACCCGGCTCAAGGGTCAAGGTCCGTTGATTGGGTGTCGTATCCGTGTAGT
>PDPC01000112.1 GCA_002747355.1 Pseudomonadota bacterium
TGTCGGAGGGGAGCTCGTCCATCGGCGTGCCGCCGAAGTCGATCAGCCGCTGGTCGTAGATGTCGAGCATCTGGGGGTAGCCGTTGTTGAGCAGCTGGTCGACCCGGGCGAAGGCGTGAATGTCGCCCTTGTACCACTTGCGGATCGCCGCCTTGACGGCATGGGTCAGCGAGACGTAGCTGTCGACCTTGCGCGCCATTGAGGTGCGTTGCACGACCTCGAGCAGCTGTCGATCGCTCGGATCTGGGGTGACGATGCTCAGCACCCCGCCTTGTTGTTTGTCACAGCGAACGGGGACGACGTTGTAGCGCTCGCAGATATCCTTTGGCAGCAGATCGAGGACCCACTGCGGCACCTTGGCTTGGCTGAGCTTCTCCGTGGTGACGTAGCGCGTACGGAACTGCAGGCCGAGGAAGCGGAGCAGGTCGTGCTCCTGGAGCACACCGGCGGCGATCAGGCCGAGGCTGAGGTCGGACTCCGCGCTCATCGCAGCGTCAAACTGCGATGGGCTGATGAGCCCTCGTTCGATCAGTTGATGGCCAAGCCAGCGTTCATCAATCATCGACGCGCCGCTCGCGAGAATGAACTCCCGACGCTCCCCGCTCGCGAGGAGGGAGGGCGAAACCTCATTCGTCTCGTCTCTGCCCACCCTCTCGTTTTCATGGCGTCGCGACTTAGGCCGCGACGGTACTAGCGATCGGTCTCCTTCTCGTCCTCGGCGCCCGGGAACTCGTTGACCGATGGGTACTTCATGATTTCTTTGCGAGCGATTTTCCAGGCTTTCTGGACGATCCACGAAAGGGAGCGGTCCTGCCGAGCCGCCTCCTCCTGGATCTCCCTCAGCATCTCTTCAGGGAAGTACAGACTCTGCTTTCTCTTGTCGGATCCAGCCATCGTTCGCCTAGCCTCGCGAGTGTCGTTGGTAAACGAAATGTTTGAGGTTTTTGTAGGTGTTTTGTAGGTGCGCGATTGTAGTGGCTTGTATGTCCCGGTGTCAAGCGACCTTGCCACGTCGGGCTGGGCGCGCTAAGGGCGCTCCGATGTCCACTTCATCTGCGCTCTCAGAGACCTTCGAAGCAGCTCACCGGCTGCCCCACGTGCCGGCGTCCCATAAATGCTATCGGATCCACGGCCACTCCTATCGCTGCGAGCTGGTGCTGGCCTCCGACGCACACCGTGATCAGGCCGAGGTGGCGCTGCGAGCGGTCGTCGCCAAGCTGCGCCATCGCTACCTCAACGAGCTGCCAGGGCTGGAGAACGCCACCAGCGAGCACATCGCGCTCTGGATCTGGCGCGCTCTCGAGCGCCGCGGTGTCGCGCCGGAGGCCGTGAGTGTGGCCGAAAACGATGGCGCGAGGTGCACCTACCGCGGGCAGACCTCATGAGGTTGCTTACGCTGAACCTTTGGAACGAGCAGGGCCCCTGGCGACGACGACTGGAGCTGCTGCTCGAGCGGCTGCCCTCCCTCGCCGTTGACGTGATCTGCCTTCAAGAGGTGCGTGAGCGGCCGGGTGTCGGCGATGACGAGGGCGTGCCGAACCAGGCCCGATGGTTGGCCGATCGTGTCGGCGATGGGTGGCATTGCGCGACAGCCGCCGCGCAACCCTGGGGTGGGGGGACCGAGGGGCTCGGCGTGCTGTCGAGGTGGCCGATCGGGCGCGAGGTGATCTGTCGCTTGCCTTCGCGAGGACGTAACCAGCGGCTCTGCTTGGCCGTCGAGCTGACGACGGGGGACCACGCGAGGGACACGGTCTGGGTCGCGACGACCCACCTGGCCTACCGCCTGCGAGATGGGGCGCTCCGCGAGCAGCAGGTCGAGGTCGTCGACGCCTTCCTCCAGCGCCTGCGTACGCCCGAACAGACGACCGTGCTCGCGGGCGACTTCAACGCCGTGCCAGAGGCCGACGAGATCCGCTTCTTGCTTGGTCTGCACAGCCTGACCGGGCGGCGGACGTTCTGGCAGGACGCCTGGGCTCAATGTCATCGCGGGGAGGACGGCGCGACCTGGTGTGCCTCCAACCCCTACACCGACACGCTGGGGTGGTTTCCGCGAGAGCGTCGCCTGGACTATGTCTTCGTCAGCCCCGAGACTCGCGCGGGGGCGGCGCGGATCCGCGCCTGCGAGATCGTCCTCGACGCCCCCTCCGCAGATGAGGTCTACGTATCCGACCACTGGGGCCTGCTCGCTCAGCTGGATACCTGACCATGCAGGTCGTGAGTACGCGCGAACTGTGCTGTCGCGTCGGGGCTTGTCTGTCTTCCTCGCTTCGGAGTATCGTGATCGGCAGCGCCGAGGCGCCTACCGACTTGGTCTATTTGGGTGAGGAGGAACGATGCAGACGAACCCCCGCGCGCGGGTCGAGCCCAGCTGGGCGCCGCCACCGCCGGTGACCCCGAGCCATCAGAGCCCGGTCGAGGAGCAGAGCGAGGGCGCCGCCACCGCCAACGATGAGGCCGACTTCGACGCCACTCTGGGGCACCTGGTGGAGCACTTCGCGACGTTGCCGCCGGCGGCCCACGAAGAGCCTGTGAACGAGAGTGGCCAGCCTCCTGCTGCCGAAGCCAACGCGCAGGGTGAGCGTCGCTGGGTCGTGCCGTTGGTCGCGATGACCTCCGCTCTGGTGGGGGCAGTCGTTACTCTCGCCGTGCTGATGGGGCCGCAGAGGCTCTGGGCGACGATCTCCGGCGATGAGGTCCCGGCGCCAACGCAGGACAAGGCGGCCTCCACGCCCCAGGTCAAGGTTCGCTTCGCTCCCCCGACTCCAGCGGCTACCCCTGCGAAGACCGAGCCGCTGAAGGCGCTTGCGTCGGTGGTGCCGGCGGTCAAGACCGCGGCCGTCGGGAAGCCCGAGCCCCTCGCGGCGCCGAAGCCCGAGCACGTTGCAGCGCCGAAGCCCGAGCCCCTCGCAGCGCCGAAGCCCGAGCCCCTCGCAGCGCCGAAGAAGGTCGCGCCAGCCAAGAAGCCGGCGAAAAAAAAGCCAGCCGTGACCAAGAAGAAGAAGGCGCCAGCGAAGAAGGTCCACAAGCGTCACGTCAAGCGCAAGGCTCACCGGCGGAAGACCCGCCTGAAGAAGAAGTCCGCGCCGAAGTCCGCCGCGCCGAAGTCCACCGCGCCGACGTCTCCCACGCCGACCAAGCCCAAGACGCTCAACGAGTGGAAAGACCCCTACGCGTAGGCGGCGGTGAGGCAACAGACCATGAAGCATCTTCGTTATGCGCTAGCGTCGCTGCTCGCGCTGAGCCTCTTCGCCGCCCCATCGGGTGAGGCGCAGGCCAATCGGAGCGAAGCACGGGCCGCGTTCAAGAAAGGTCGAGGGCTCTTCAAGCAGGGCAAGTTCGAGCAGGCGGCTGTCGAGCTCGAGAAAGCCTATCGCCTCTCGCCCCACCCGGCGCTGCTGCGCTATCTCGGCCAGACCTACTACAAGGCCAACAAGCCGAAGAAGGCGCTCGAGCACTTCGAGCGCTATCTGGCTCAGGCTCCGCAAGCACCGGATCGAGCTCGAACAGAGGCCAAGATCGCCGAGCTGAAGAAGATCCTGGCGGCGGCGAAGGCAGCTCCTGATGGTGCGAAGCCCAACAAGCCCAACAAGCCCAACAAGCCCGGTCCGACGATCGACCTGCGGCCGACCGGCGAGGACACCGAGATGCCGAGCGTGTTCGAGAAGCCCAAGCCTGGCGAGGAGACCAGCGGCGGCCTCCGTTTCATCACGATCGCCAAGTGGACCAGCGTGGGCCTCGCCGCCGCAGGGTTGGCGATGGGCGTCACCTTCAACGTCATGGCCAACACCAAGGCGACTGAGCTCGAAGACGCCGCGGTGGCGAACAACCCCGACAAGAACAACCCCACCACGTCGTTCTCGAAGTCCCACTTCGACCTTCAGCAGGCATATAAGCGCAACAACACGGTCGCGATCATCTCCTACATCACCGGTGGTGTGTTCACCGCCGCTGCCGTGACGCTCTTTATCGTCGACGGCGGCAAGAAGCCCGAGCGCCAGGGGAAGACGAGCCGCAGCGACGTCGCCATCGCTCCCGCCATCGGCCCTGGCCACTATGGCCTCTCCACCACGATCACCTTCTAGAGCGCTGACCAACTGACCTCCCGTCGCTGCGCTGGTCTGCGACATCACAGCGGTTGTCGCTCGTCGGTTGCGTGCTACCAGCAGGCGCCCTTCTCGCGCCTACGCCGTGACCTGTATCCTTCGCGCACTGCCGGCCGCTTTCTAGGCCTCAGAGAGCTCGCCGTACCACCCGTATGGCTCATGTCTTCGGCTACGAAATCGGCTCGGCAGCTCAGCACCCGGCTTCGGTCCCGAATGTGTGGGGAAGCTCCTAAGCCACGAAAAGGTGCGGAGACAACGTCGGCGGGAGCAGCCGGCCCAGGAGACGCCAGCCGAGGAGAGGCGCTACTTGCGGGTGCAGAGGATCGGCTGGTAGAAAAGCTGCGCGCCGCTGTCGCCTCCGCGATAGAGCACATGGAAGACGACCTGGTTGACGTGTTGACCGGGGGTCGCCACCATCTGTGCGACGACGGCTGGCTTTGGGAGGACGGTCGGAGGGGTCCAGGTCTCGCCCTTCTCGTCTAAGACGGTCAGCTTGGCCTCCTGCTTCAAGTTGTTGATCGCGAGGATGCCGACCATCCCTTTCGAGACGGCGAGGCGTGGTTTGCTGGTCGTCTTCAGCTCCGGCACGATCACGCCGTCGGTCTTGTTGGGCGCTCGGTACGTGATGAGCTGATCCTCGCCCAAGTCTTGCCGCGCCATCGCGACGTGGAGGCCAGGGGCGAGGGCGACGCTGGTGTTGTTCACGTCGATGGTGCCCAGTGGAGTCGCGCTCTCGGAGGTGGGGCCTTTTTCGAGGGGGAGCGTGGCGATGATGAGCGCGGCGAGGGTGGGCTCCTCGGACGTCTTGGCGGCAATGGTGCCGTAAGCCAGCACGAGGGGGTCAGCGGTGTGATCGAAGACCACCATGTTTTGGTAGCCGGAGCTCGCGTAGCCGTTGGCCTTGATGTGGTAGGCGCCGACTTGTTTGCCGGTCTTGAAATCGAAGCGGAGCAGCTCGCCCTGGAGCAGGCTCTTGGTCTCAGATTGGTGGACGGCGACGATCTCCTCTTCCTTCGGACCCGCCAACAGCACATGAGGTGCCGCGGTATGCTTCTGGCTGAGCTGGAACGTCGTCTTGCTGGTGCTGCGCAAGCCCAGCAGCTCGTTTTTCTTGCCCTGGAAGACGACGACCCACTTGCCGTTCTTCGCGGCGATCGAGGTCTCGGCGCCTTGTATCGGCTGGTGGTGGATCTCTTTCAGCTCCTCGCCGAGCGCTCCGCTGATGATGTGGATCGTGCCAATCTTCATCTCATCCGAGGTGATGTAGCTGGCGTAGAGCGTCTTCTTGGGCTCGTCGAAGGCCAGGCCGAGGGTGCCCTTGGCGTTCTTGTCGGCGACCACCGCGGCGCTGTCGGACTCGATGACACACGTCAGCGTTTTGTCGCTGGCGTCCGAGGGCCCGAGGGTCGCGTCGACGGCCTGATCTGGTGTGCCGCTGTCGCGGACGGGAGTGCCGTCCGCGACGCAGACCTTTGAGCCCGCTGCGCCGACACAGGTGAAGCCCTCGGGGCAGGTGCCGTTCTTGTTGCAGGTGAAGCCGCCGTCGCCGCTGTAGTCGGGGCTGTAGCAGCCAATCGAGACCATCCAGAGCGCTCCTAGCGCCAAAACCGAGCAGGTCGCTTGTAGCTTGCGCATCATCATCCTCACGCCGTCAGCTCAGAACGTGAAACCGCCACCGATCCCCACGGTATTCCCGGTGAGGATTGGCGAGATGTGGGCTCGATGGGCTCCGTGCCGCCGCCGGCGTCTTGCAGCGGCGCTCTCGGGCTCGTCCGATGGCGCGAGCAGGAGGAGCGCCGTGCCACCGCCAGCGGCGACGATGCCGACCACAATGCCGACGATGCCAATGGCCTCGAAGGTCTTGCCCTTGTCGGCGAAGTCTTTCACGTCGGCCCAGTCGTCGCCGCGCGCGTAGGCGTCCTCGACCTGCGAGGCGCGTTTGCTCGCGCGTGCGCTGAACGCCACCCCCATCGCGAGCATCCCGGCGCCGACGCCAATCAGCCCCCAGCCTGTCCACTTCATCCAGTTGAAGCCGCCGCTCTTTGCGGGCGTGCTCGTGATCGCGCCCTTGTTGAGCGAGTCCTTGTTGAGCGAGTCCTTGTTGAGCGAGTCCTTGTTGAGCGAGTCCTTCTTGTCGAGCGCGCCCTTCTTCAGCGGGTCCTTCTTCTTGTCGAGCGGGTCCTTCTTCTTCAGCGGGTCTTTCTTCTCGAGTGGGTCTTTGGGCGTCGCCGCGGTGAGCCGCGCCTCGAGGTTGCGGATACGCGCGTTGACGGTGGCGTCGTTCTTCCCCGTCTTTTTTAGGTAGAGCCTGTAGTGCTCGATCGCCTTTTTGAGCTGAGCCAAGGACTCAAAGCAGCGCGCGATGTTGTAGAGCAGATCGGCTCGCTTGCTGAGCCGGTAGGACTCTTGAAAGTGCCTCAGCGCCTTATCGTAGGCAGCTTGGTCGTAGTAGGTCTTGCCGAGCAGAAACTGCTGCTTGGCGACCTCGAGATCCGCGGCGCTCTGCGCGTTTGCGCTGGTCGGCACGAAAGAAAACGCTAGGGCTAAGATAAGGAGCCGTCCCGCTTTTCGGGCCATGGCTTCCACCTCCAGGTAAGCTCACCTTTGGGGATCAGAGCAATCCTGAACCAAGGCTATCCTACTGTAGCTGAGACACGTCGGCAATTTGAGAGCGAGAGGGAAACGCGGGGGGGAGACGATTCGGGCTTGGGCGCTCAGTGTGGGCGACCCTCGATCGCGGTCAGCGCGGCCTCGGCGGCCTTGGCGGCCTCGGCGATGTCGTCTTCGCTCCCGCCGAGCCAGACGCGCCCGTTGGCGCCAAAGGAGACGAACTCGAGCACGTCGATTGAGGCGGCCTTCTCGGCCTCGTTGGTGGCGATCGCGGCGTAGCCCGCCGGGCGCACCTCGAGGATGTAGAGCGCGTCATTTTCGACGATCACGTTGCCGTGCCGCATCCGGTTGATCAGCTGCGATTGGTAGCCCTCGATGCCGGTGATGATCTCGTTGGACATGATCTGCGGCGCGAGCCGATCGTCCATCTCCAGCTCGAGGTGCTCGAGGATCGCCGCGCCGGCCTCACGGACCTGCCCCTGATCGTCGTGGTGCAGCTCGAGCAGACCAAAGGCCCGCTCCACGATCTGCAGACCTGGGCGTGCAGCCGTGCGCTTGAGCGCGACATCGGTGAGCACGTTGATCGCGATCCCAGGGGCGATCTCGACGAAGAGCGAGGCCTGCTGCTCGAGAGGCATGAAGCCGGGGCTGACGGTTTGCAGAAAGGCCGTCGTCTGCGGCTGAAGGATGTCGATATAGGAGAAGGTGCGTAGCTGCATGGCTCTTGTCCTCAGCACCTAGAGCGCTGAGCAACGGACCTCCCGTCGCCGCGCTGGTCTGCGACATCACAGCGGTTGTCGCTCGTCGGTTGCTTGCTACCAGCAGGCGCCCTTCGCGCTTCTACGCCGTGATTCCGCATCCTTCGCGCAGCTCGGTCCGGTAAGCTGATCAGCGCTCTAGAAGTAGTGCGACGTCAGGGGTTTATCAGTGAGCGTCGCCGACTGTCAACTCGATCGTTGCGCGCGAGAGAGAGGGGGCAGCCTTGCGCGCCTCTCGCGGCGGCTACGCGCTCGGTCGAGGCTCAGCTCACGGCGGCCCACCCGTGATTTCGTCGCCGGGCACGGCGCTGCCGCCCGCGTTCTATGAGCACCCCTACACATGCCTCCCGTCGCCGGGCACAGCGCTGCCGGCCGCTTTCTATGCCGGCCACCTTCGATGCCGACCACCGATGGCTCATGTCTTTGGCTACGAAACCGGCTCGGCAGATCAGCGCCCGGCTCGGTCCCGAATGTGTAGGGGGCTCCTATGGCCCGGAAGGCTCGCTGTCGCGATTAGATTGCGCGAGGTCCAACGCGATGCGTCGACAAGAGCGAGCCGTCGCCGTATGCTGGGGCCAGTTCGAGCCATCGAGGTGCCGGAACGTGGGTTGGCCGGCCGGGGATGGCCACAGGTGAGGAGGTCGCGATGAAGATCCGTTCGCTGCAGGAATCCGATCTGGACACGGTCGCCCAGCTCTACGTTAAGGCCTACAAGGAGCATCACGCCGAGGAGACCATCGAGACAGCCAGGCCCTATCTCGAGAAGTTTTTCCGCTTCGAGCCCGAAGGCTGCTTCGTCGCCGACGACGAGGGCACGATCTGCGGTGCGATTCTGGCCTACAGCTATCAGAAGTTCGGCCGCCCGGTGCTCTTTTTGCAAGAGCTCTTCGTCGATCCCGAAGGCCGCCACAAGGGCATCGGTCGCAAGCTCGTCGCGATGCTACGGGAAGGCTTCGCCACCGCCGCCGTCAAGGTCGTGCCGCTGATCAAGGCCGACACCGCCGTGCTCAACTTCTACAACAGCCTCGGCTTCGAGCAGGATCAGGTCTTCTCCTTCGGCTTCGACGACTAGCGATTCTCCAAACCGCTTCGCGAAGGCGATAGGGCTGCGTTCAGCGTAGCTGCCGGGCCTGTGTTCGATGTGGCCGCGAGGGCTGCGTTCAGCCTCGCTGCGGGTGCGTTCAGCGTACGGCCGGCCCGTGCTCAACGCAGCTGCGGGGTCTGCATCGGCGGGTGTGGTCGCCCGAGGTGCGCCTTCAGCAGCAGCCGCAGGGTCGGCAGCGCGATCGTCTGGCGCACGCCGTGGTGCAGCTTGCCCTTGGCGCCAAGCAGCGTCAGGCGACGGAGGTCTCGCGTCGCCGCGTTGGCCTTGTTGACGTCGATCAAAAAACAGCTCTGAGCTAGGCCGATCGGCCGCAGCAGCTTGCTCTTGCCCTGCTCGCGGGCGAGAACGATCAGCTCCTGCCCTATGCGGAGCGTCGACATACCGCTGACGTACATGCCGGTGTTGCCGACCTCGCCGCCGAGAACGCGCAGCGTGCGCCGCTCGCAGCGCCCGCGCCAGCAGCGCGAGGGGGAGAGGGTGTAGTCGGTGACGATCAGCGTGTCGACGCGCTTGGACTGCTTGGCTACCACCGTCGCCTGCAGCGCGACGTCGGCGCGCCTGAAGAGCTGGGTGATTGGCAGGGCGCGGACGATCGTCGCCTCGGCGTCGGACGAAAGCACCAGAGCGATCGCGAGCAGCGCGGCCAGCGGTGGCAGAAAGCGAACCCACCGACGGCGGCGCAGCAGGGCGACCAGCGCCAGCGGCGCGAGGGTGATCAGCCCGGCAAGGTCTGAGCCGCCGAGCTCACCGCCAGCGACGCTGCAGCCGAACCGCATGCGCTCGGGCAGCGGGGTGTAGGCCTGGCGCTTGATCTCCGAGGTCTGGGAGGGGGGCGGCGCGGGGGCGGCGCTCGCGCCAAGGCGGCGGTCCATCTCCTCGACCACTGCTGCCAGGGCGGCGAGATCGTCGGCCTCGAGGGTCTGCTTATCCTGCTCGCCTTCGGAGGAGTGGGCGAACATCGTCGCCCGCGCGTTTGCTGAGTGCCCGATGCCGAAGAAATGCCCAGCCTCATGGGTCACGACGTTGCGCACGTCGAAGGCGCTCTTCGGTGTGTTCTTCGAGGTCGACCAGCGGCGGTTCACCGCGTCGAGGACCATGTCGGTCTCGAAGACTAAGCCGCTGTCGACGTAGTAGGTGGCCAGGGTCAGCCCGACCACCGCCTCGCCGTGAGGCCAGCTGTCATGCTCGAAGCGGATCGTGTTTACGCCGTCCTGGTCGCCGGACTTCGGCGCGTTGGTGGTGGTCATCAGCACCGACACCGGCGCACCGGCGGCAGCCCAGCTCCCAAACGCCGCGCGCACCGCCTCAGTCGCCCCAGGGGCCCCCGGCACCTTGCGCGCATCGAGGTCGACGCGAACCTTTCGGGTGTTCCAGATCAGCACCTGGCCGTCGGGGGCGAGGCGCAAGTTGTAGGCACTCGCCGAGACGGAGAAGGCAACGGAGAGGGTTAGGGTGGAGATTGTCGTAAGTGCACGCCGCATCGATGTTTTCTCCTGTCCTTCTCATCGTCCAGGTCGTGTCGGTGTGTAGAAAAAAGGTAATCTCGGATACTGGAAAAAATGAATAGTAAATGCGGGCGGGCGGATGGGAGGGGAGGTCTGAGCCGCTGGCGCTGGTGGTAGGGAGCTCGCTTCGAAGGGCTGGTCGCGACGGGAGGGCTCGATCAACAGGCGGCCAGAGCGCGGATCCAGTGACCGGACCGAGCTGCGCGAAGGATGCGGAATCACAGCGTAGGAGCGAGGAGGGCGCCTGCTGGTAGCACGCCATCGACGAGCGACAACCGCTGCGGTTTCGCAGACCAGCGCGGCGACGGGTGGGAGGTCAGTTGGTCAGCGCTCTAGAGCGCGGATCCAGTGACCGGACCGAGCTGCGCGAAGGATGCGGAATCACGGCGTAGGAGCGGGGAGGGCGCCTGCTGGTAGCAAGCAACCGACGAGCGACAACCGCCGTGATTTCGCAGACCAGCGCGGCGACGGGAGGTCA
This sequence comes from Pseudomonadota bacterium, assembly GCA_002747355.1. GTDB lineage: Bacteria > Myxococcota_A > Polyangia. The sequence goes on from PDPC01000112.1 coordinate 10,560, forward strand.
GTTGGTCAGCGCTCTAGAGCGCTGATCAGCTTACCGGAC
>PDPC01000193.1 GCA_002747355.1 Pseudomonadota bacterium
CGCCTGCTGGTAGCAAGCAACCGACGAGCAACAACCGCTGTGGTTTCGCAGACCAGCGCAGCGACGGGAGGTAAGTTGGTCAGCGCTCTAGAAAGCGGCCCGCAGCGCTGTGCCCGGCGACGGGAGGCATCTATAGGGGTGCTCCTGAGCCAATGAAACAATGGAGAGGCGAGCGTCGTCGAGCGTCCACGCAGTGTCCACGATGCAAACGGTCGTGGGCGATCCGCGAGCGTTCAGGTCTTGGAGGAGAACTCGGCAGCTTCAGTGGAGAGGTCGGGCCTCGTCCCTTGGCCGCGAACGTGACCCACGGCTATCGGGTCAGGCGACCTCGCTCATAGCACCAAGCAAACACGTTGCGCGTCGGGTCGGGCTCGTTGCTCATGTTAGTTGCTGTAGAGGCGGCCCACGACTCGGGGGATCTTCAGCTGGGGACCGAGGGAGAAGCTGACCTCGAGCACGTCGCGGTAGTACTCCCCGTCGATCACGGGTGCCAGCAGCTCCTCGTCGGGAAGAGCGCGGACGGTCATGGTGCGGCAAGGGCCATCATAGATGCCGGGGGCGGTCAGGGGCTTGCCCAGGTAGCAGCTGGGCAGGCTCTTGACCACCGCCGCTGGCGAGGGCGAGCCGTAGATCGCGTGAAGCTGCCCTGGGACGTTGGCCTCGTGGAAGAGCCGAAAGACATTGCCCAAGTTGATCCCCATCGAGGCGACGTGGATCCCCGTGAACGCCAGGCGCTCATCGTTGCGATCATCGAGGATCACCTCGGCAGGGGTCGGCCGAAAGAGATCCTGGGCGTAGCCGCGCAGCTTTGGCGAGAGCACCCGCGACAGCGGGGTCTTGTCGAGCCACATGCTGGAGAGCGTGCGACCGATCACGCGGACGATCTCGCTCGGCCGCGGATCCTCCGCGGCGTAGTACTTGGCGAAGAAGCGCTGTCCGATGCCGCCGACGGCCGCGGCGAAGCCGACCGTAGAGAAGGACTCGACGCTCCCATCCCCGCGCAGCCGTTTGCCCTCGACGCGCATCGTCTCGACGTCCTTGAGAGGCAGCGGCTCGCCCTGATCGATCACCTCGCAGAGCCGATCGAGGAGCTGCTCGGCGTTGCCGCGCACGCCAGCGTTCTTGGCCACGAAGTCGATCGTGCCGCCGTTGGTCGGCAGCGCGAGGGGCAGCTCTCGCTCGGCGAACTCCGGCTCCTGGAGCACCTCGAGGGCTGACCGCAGCATACAATGGAGCGCGCCGTCGCCGCCGTCAGCGACCCAGAAGCGCAGGTCGCTGCGGAGGAAATCGCGGAGCACGGGCTTAATGTCCTCGACGCTGCGAGTCTCGCGCACGTCGCCGTGGTCACCCACGATCTGCTGTAGCTGACGCGCACGACCACGTTTGCCCTTGTTCTTACGGCTGTTGGGGTTGGTGATGACGCCGATCTGCTGCATGAGACACCTGCCTGCCGCTTGGCGCTGCCGTTACGATCCGGCAGTTAAGCAAAACCCACGCCAGGGTATCGAGTGTCCACCAACCCGCGACACTCTTGCGTTTTCGTTCGGCCAATCCATGGCGGGTCCGACCCATCACTGCGTAGCGGCTTACGCATCAGGGGCGAATGCGTAGCCGGCTACGCGCCGATCTCGTTCGTCTCGTCGAAGCCCGCGGCGAGCTCGAGCAGCTGGGCGTTGGTGGCGACGTGCTCGAGAAAGCGGCGCCGCGCGCCCTCGTCTTCAATCCACTCTGCCTTCACGAGCAGCTCGCGCCGGGCGCGCTGCAAGACGGCCTTGGCGGCCGCGGCGTCACCACACGCGAGGCAGACTCTTCCATGTACGACCTGGATCGTCGTCTCGAAGCCCTCGATGCTGCCCACGCCCTCGAGCAGCGTCAGCGCCTGTTTGGACGCCCGCCGCGCCGCCGTGAGGTCACCACCGATGCGCTGCGCATCCGCCAGGGCCGCCAAGGCCATCGCCTCGCTACCTGGCATGCCCGCCTCCTCGGCCAAGGCCAGCGCCTGCCGCGCGCGAGCCCGGGCGCGAGGGAGGTCGATCCGCCCCTCCCCGCCGGCAAGCGAGGCCAGCGCCTCATAGACGCAGGCGTCGGCGACCAGCCGCGGATCGCCGATG
>PDPC01000039.1:0-45110 GCA_002747355.1 Pseudomonadota bacterium
GGTTGCTTGCTACCAGCAGGCGCCCTCCTCGCTCCTACGCCGTGATTCCGCATCCTTCGCGCAGCTCGGTCCGGTCAGCTGATCAGCGCTCTAGAGCGCTGACCAGCTGACCTCCCGTCGCTGCGCTGGTCTGCGACGTCTGCGACGGCTGCGACTTCTGCTTCGGCTGCTGCTGCGACTTCTGCTACTAGAACCTGCATATGGCGAGCAAGGTCACCGGCAACATCGTAGGTCTGAAAGCGAGCGCGCTCCGGCTGGCCGAGCGCGTCTATCGGCGTCGCGTGCGCACTCATCAGGTGGTCTCGGCGGAGCTGGCCTCCCAGCTCTGCAGCTTCTCTCAGGAGACGGGGCGGCAGATCGGCGTGCTGCTCAGCCGCCGCGGGCAGCCCGAGCACGTGTTCATCGGCGACGCCAACCGGCTCTGGCTGCCCGAGTTCGGTCGGCTCCGCGCCGGGCGCGGGCGCCTGCGCGGGCTGCGGCTGATCCACACCCACCTGCGCGACGAGGGGCTGACCAACGACGACCTCACCGACCTCGCGCTGCTGCGCCTCGATCTCGTCAGCGCGATCACGATCAGCGCCGACGGGCATCCCCATCGGATCCACACGGCGCACCTGCTGCCGGGGGAGCATCGCCAGCCTTGGCGCGTGCTCGACCCACAGCTGGTCCACGACGACAAGCTCGACCCGATCGAGCTCTTGCGCTCCCTCGAGGAGGAGTTCGCGCGGCAGTCGCGGGCGCAGGAGGCCGAGGGCGGCGATCGCGCGGTGCTGGTGCACGTGGCCGAGCGGGGCGCCGCGCGCAGCCCTGAGGCCCATATCGCCGAGCTCAGCGAGCTCTGTCGCACCGCCGGGGTGGCGGTGGTCGACACCCTGGTGCAGCGCCGAGCGCGAGCTGATCCGCGCTACGCCGTGGGTAAGGGCAAGCTCGACGAGGTCGTGCTGCGGGCCAATCAGCTTGGTGCGGAGCTCTTGATCTTCGACCCAGACCTGACGCCGGCGCAGGCGCGCGCCCTCGGCGACGCCACCGAGCTGAAGGTCATCGATCGCTCGATGCTGATCCTCGACATCTTCGCCCAGCACGCCACCACCGGGGACGGCAAGCTCCAGGTCGAGCTCGCGCAGCTGCGCTACACGCTGCCGCGGCTGGTCGCGAAGAACACGATGATGAGCCGGCTCACCGGCGGCATCGGCGGGCGCGGCCCCGGCGAGACGAAGCTGGAGATCAACCGCCGCCGGGCCCGCGAGCGGATCGCGCGGCTGGAGCGGCAGCTCAAGGCGGTCGCCGATCAACGCAGCCGGCGCCGCGCCCTGCGCCAGCGCAAGGGGCTGCCGGTGGTCAGCATCGTCGGCTATACCAACGCCGGCAAGTCGACGCTGCTCAACACGCTGACCGCCGACGGCGTCAAGGAGGGCGCCCTCGCCGCCGACAAGCTCTTCGCCACGCTCAACCCGACCAGCCGGCGGCTGCGCTTCCCCACCGAGCGGGAGCTGATCATCAACGACACCGTGGGCTTCATCCACGATCTGCCCGAGGAGCTGGTGGCGGCCTTCCGCGCGACCCTCGAGGAGCTCGCCGAGACCGACCTGCTGGTGCACATGGTCGACGTCTCGGCTCCGGAGTTTCGCGATCAGATCGGCGCCGTGGAGCGGATCCTCGCCGAGCTCGAGCTCGACGACCCGCCCCGGCTCTTGGTGTTCAACAAGATCGACCGCCTCGACCCCGAGGAGCTCGAGCAGCGCAGCCGGGCTTATGACGCGATCCCGATCTCGGCGCTGGACCAAGACAGCACGCGACCGCTGATGCAGGCCATCGAGCGGCGGCTCTGGCTCGAAGGCAAGGACATCCACGACGCCCGATGACGCGGGCGTTTGGCGTCGGGTCGCCAGGGGGCAGGGGGAGGCTCGGCGCTTACTTTGGCTTGGCCTTGAGGATCGCGCGGCCGTCGCGGATCACGACCTGAAAGTCGATCTCGCGGCCAGCGTGCATCTCGCGGATCTTCGGGAGCTGGCGCTCGATGGTCTTGACCAGCGAGTCGTAGCGGACGGTCGTCGGGTCCTCGCCACACATCGTCTTGGCCCGCATGTAGCGCCGGTAGAGCGAGTCCATCTTGTCTTTGGATAGGCCATCGGAGGCGCCGGTCGCGGCGGGTGGTCGAGCGGCGCCGCTGGGCGGGGCCGTAGAGGGCTGGGGGCGCGCGGAGAGGTCGCCGCCAGGGCGTCGTAGCTGGCGGCCCAGAGGGCGCGCTGGGAGATCTCTCGCGGGCCGCCGCGCCAGCTCGTCGAGGCTGTCGAGGTCGTCGGCGTCGGCCGGGATCGGTGGGGGGGAAGCCCTGCCGCCCTGAGGGAGAGAGGAAGAGGGGGGGCCGACGGGGCCGGTGGCGGGAGCGGCGAAGGGCGACGCGGCGCCGGGCTCGGTGTCGCTGGTGGTGTCGTCGAAGGCGCTCTCGAAGGCCTGGTCGACGTCGCCCTCGTCGAAGCTCGGCTCCCAGCTCTCGACGGGGCTAGGCCACTCGTTGGTCGCGCCGTCGTCGAAGGTGTGTGGCTGCCCGGTGAGATCGTCGGCGGGGCGCCCCCGGATCGCCGAGGCCGAGCGCCGCTGCTTCTTCTGCCGCTCGAGCTCGCGCGCCTTCTCGGCGGCCTCCGCCAGCGCGCGCTCGACGTCGCCAGAGCGCTTGAGCTTGCCCAGCTCGGGCATCTCGATGCCCTTGCGTTGCATCTTGCGACGCACCCGCGCCAGATCGCGGTGGTAGGTCCCGGCCTCGATCGCTCGCAGCGTCCGATTCCAGTAGTTGCGGTAGGTGTTGAACTTCTGCACCAGCGTGCGCAGCTTGTAGCGCAGCGCCGTGTTCTGGATCGTCTCGTTGTCGAGCTTGCGCATCACGCGCACGACCTCTTTGAGCTGCACCGCGGGCTCGCGCTTCTCGATGCCCAAAAAGTACTGCTCGTAGGTCACCCGCAGCCGCTCGAGCTTACGCTCGAAGTCGGAGACCTCGGCGGCGATGTCCTTGAAAGCAGACGGCTCCACGCGTTGACTATACCACCGGGCTCGCGGCGGGCCGAGAGGATGGCAACGAAGCGTGTCGGTGTGTTACGACCCACCGCTGCATACCGTCATGTCGTCGCCGTCGCCCATTCGCTTCATCTCGCCCTCGCTCTGCCAGGTCAGCCTGAGCACGCTCCTCGTCGTGACCACGCTGGCCTGCGGTGGTCCGCCGGCGCCAGCGAGCCGCCCGAGCGAGCCCGTCGTGGTCGCCCCGCCGCCTCTCTCGCCGCTCGATCTGCGCGAGGCGGTGCTGGCGACCTTGGTCGTCCCACGGTCGCGAGAGGTGATCGCGCGGCTCTCGGGTTACGCACGTCCGCTGCGTCGCCTGCCGCTCTTAGGCCGGGTCTTCTCGCCCGCCGGCTTGGCGCGCGGCCTCTTTCGTGGCCTCGCTCCGCTTCTCGACCTCGACCGGCCCGTGGCCCTCGCGTTGATCGACGAGCGCCGCGGTCGGCGCTTCAGCTGGCGTGATCAGCTGGTGATCGCGCTGCCGCTCCGCGAGCCCAGCGGCAAGGCGTTGATCGCCGCGCTACGGCGGCGATACCCCCAGCGTGTGGCGCTCGGCCCGCGGGGGGTTCGCTTCGGTGATCCGCGAGGAGCGGCGCTCTGGCTCCAGATCTCGCGCGGGGGCTGGGCCTTCGTGGCCAGGCGCCCGCGGCTGCATCGCGGGGCCGCCTCCGCGCTCCGCCCGCTGCTCGCCACGGCGCCGAAGGTGCTGCGCCTGGTGGTGCGCGCTGATCGCGTCGGCGCGAGCTTCCCCACCGCCCGCGCGTTGGCGGCGGGGCTGCTGCGCGCTCGCGCCCAGGGTCGCGGTGGGCTGCAGCGGCTCGTGGCGCGAGCGCTGGGGTTGCCGACGCTGGCCGCGGTGGTGACTCAGGTGCAAGACGCCGAGCTCGAGTTCGATCTGCGGGCCGACGGGATCCGCGTCGCGGCGACCCTGCGCGGCGGCGCGGCGCTCGCGAGGCTCCGCCGTTTGGCGGCGGTGGGCCACGCCTGGGGTGCGGAGCTGCTGCCGTCGTCGCTGCCGCTGCTCGTCGCGAGCCACGGCGATCGTCTCGAGCGTGGACGCGCGCTCGCGCGTCTGGTGCAGCCCGTGGTGCCCGCTGGCGCCCGCGCCACCGCTCGTAAGCTGGCCGCCGAGCTGGCCGCGAGCCTCGGTCCGGGGCGAAGCACCGCCTACGGCGCACCGCGTGGCCAGCTCGCCGCCGCGGGCGTCGTCTCTGTTGTCGATCCGGCCCAGGCCCAGCGCGCGCTGACGGCGCTCGCCCGGCTGCTGGCTCGCCACCTGCCGAGCTGGCTCGTGGGGCGCCCCCGCCCAACAGCGAGGCCAACCCGCTTTCGCGTGGGCAGGGGGCGCTTCAGCGCGATCGCCCTCGCCTTGCCGGCCACGGCCCAGGCGCGGCGGGCGCTCCTGGGGCCGCGGCCCTGTCTGGCCTTCGGGGTGCTCCGCGGGACGCTGCTCTGGGCCGCGGGGCCGCGCTGCCGCGCCGAGGTCAGGGCGCTGGCCATCGGCCACGCCGCGGCAACCCGAAGGCAGACGCCTCCCAAGGGCTCGCGGGTCGCCTCGGCGCTCCGGGCGCACCTCGGCGCTGTGAAGGTCAGCCAGGGCTTCGCGCTCTCGCTGGCCGCCGCCGCCCGGCAGGCGCTGCCCATCGCCGCGGCCCGTGGTCTGCTCTCGTCGCAGACGGGGGCGCTGGCGCGGATGCTCGTGCCGCCCCCGGGCTCGGAGCGGGAGCTGATCGTCGTCGGCCGCTGGCGGCCAGTCGGCTCGACCGTGCGGGTCCGGCTCCAGCTCCCCGTCGACGTCCTCGAGCTCGGCGCCCAGGTCGCCGCGCTGATGCTTCGCATCGGCTCCTATGGGCGACGACGCTGAGCTGTAGCGCGCTGCTCGGCTCGTCGGGCTCGGCGTCGCGTCACCGCCTGGTATCTGCTAGGTTCCCCCGGCTATGATCGTCGTCTATTTCATCCTGCTGGTCGGGGTGCTGATCTTCGTCCACGAGCTCGGCCACTTCCTCTTTGCCAAGCTCTTTGACGTGAAGGTGCTGAAGTTCTCCCTCGGCTTCGGCCCCAAGGCCACGGGCTTTCACCGCGGCGAGACCGAGTACTGCGTGGGCTGGCTGCCTTTGGGCGGCTTCGTCAAGATGCTCGGCGAGGACCCCAACGACGAGATCCGCCGCGAGGACCAGGGCCGGGCGTTTCATCAGAAGCCGCTCTGGCAGCGCTACATCGTCGTCTTCGCCGGTCCGGCCTTCAACCTGATCTTCCCGATCTTCATCTACGTCGTCTTCTTCGCCGCCCACACGACGCTGCTGCCGGCGGTGATCGGCAAGTCCTTCCGGGGCCAGCCCGCCGCGGAGGCCGGGCTCCTGCCCGGTGACACGATCGTCGAGATCAACGGAAAGAAGGTGCGCTACTGGGAGGACCTCAAGCGGCAGATCTCGGGGCACCCCAGCGAGTCTTTGAAGTTCCGCATCGAGCGCGACGGCAAGACCTTCGAGCGCTTCATCACGCCGCGGGAGCATGTGCGCCAGCATCCCCTCGGTTACAAAGAGCGCTACGGGCTCGTCGGCATCTCGCCCTACTTCGAGCTGGCGCAGATCGGGATCAGCGACCCACGCTCGCCAGCGGCGCGAGCGCGGCTGCAGACCGGGGACCTGATCACCAGCGTCAACGGTCACCCCGTCGAGCGCTGGGCCGATCTGGCCAAGCGGCTGCGGCGAAACCGCGGCCAGGCGCTGAACGTCTCCTATCTGCGCCCGGGAGGCACGGTGAGCGGCTTCTTCGACCTGCATCTGCTCGCGCCGGCGGTGGCGGTGGTCGACCCCACGCCCACGATCGTCGCCGGCAGCATCAAGGGCTATCAGACGGGGATCCACTCGGCGGAGTTTTTCGTGCAGCACGTCGAGAGGGACTCGCCAGCCTGGACGATCGGCATGCGCTCCGGTGATCGGGTGGTGGCCTTCAACGGCAAGCCCGTGACCCATTGGGAGCTGATCGAGCTCGAGCTCCGCTCGCGGCGCTCGCAGAAGGGCGGTGGTCATACGATCCGCTGGATCCCCTTCGGGGGCACGGAGACGTCCGGGAAGTTCAAGCTCGCCCGAAAGACCTTCACCGACGAGTACAAGCAAGAGCAGGTGCGCTACGTCTTCGGCGCGCATAATCGGCTGCTAACCAAGAGCGCCGATCCGATCCCGATCGAGGGGCGCATCGGCTACGCGATCAGCGAGTCGGTGCGAAAGACCGGCGAGATCGTCGGCGTGATGACCGTGGCCTTCGTGCAGCTCTTCCGCGGGGCGATCTCGAGCGACACCATCGGCGGTCCGGTGATGCTGGCCTACACCGCCCACGTGGCGGCGAAGAAGGGCTGGGATCATTTCCTCTGGATGATGGCGGTGATCAGCATCAACCTCGGCATCATCAACCTGCTACCGATCCCGATCCTCGACGGGGGGCACATCATGTTCTTCACCTTCGAGGCGATCAAGCGCCGGCCGCTGAGCCTCCGGGCGCGCGAGATCGCCTCCTACATCGGGCTCTTTCTGTTGATCTCGCTGATGGTCTTCGCGCTGAAGAACGACCTCGTGCGCTACCTCTTCACCAAGTAGTCGATCGCGATGGAACCGCTGCTACTCGTCTTCGACACGGCGACACAACAGGCCACCGCCTGCGTGGCGCGGGGCGCAGAGGTCCTCGCGTCGGCGGGGCGCGAGGTCACGACCCACTCCGAGGGTCTGCTCGCGCTGATCGATGAGGTGCTCGAGGCCGCGGGGGTGACGATCGGCGACGTCGACGGCGTGGTGGTCGGCCGCGGCCCCGGCTCCTTTACGGGCCTGCGCATCGGCATGGCGACGGCCAAGGGCCTCTGCATGGGCGCCGACACGCCGCTCTACCTCGTCGACACCCTCTGCGCCCTCCTCGCCGCGGGGGCCGCCGATCCGCGCGCCGCCGGGCGCCGCCCTCTGGCGGTGCTCGACGCGCGCCGCGGCGAGATCTTCTACCAGCTGGCGGAGCAAGAGCCAAAGCTGGCGCGACCCGAGGCGCTCGCTGCCGCTCTCGGGGCCGCCGCGCAGACGCCGCTCTTGCTCTGCGGTGACGGCGCGTTGCGCTACGGTGAGGCGCTCCGCGAGCAGCTCGAGGACGCAGAGATCGCCGCCGAGGGGGGCCACGCCGTGCGCGCCGAGCTGCTCCTCGAGGCGGCGCTGGCGGCGGTCTCGGTCGACACGCGGCGGGGTGAAGCCGGGCCGGCGCCCCAGGAAGAGCCCCAGGGAAACGGGCGGATCGATCTGGCCTCGGCGGCGCCGCTCTATCTCCGCGCGCCGGACATCCGTAAGCCGAAGCCGAAGCCCGCGCCGACGTCGAAGGCAGCGCCGACGTCGAAGGCAGCGCGCGCGAAGGCCGCGCGCGCGAAGCCCGCGCCGACGTCGAAGGCAGCGCGCGCGAAGCCAGCGCCAGCGCGCGCGAGGCCAGCGCCGAAGGCCACAGAGCCGCGCCCCGAAGAGCTAGAGGCGATGATCGAGCGCCTGCGCCAGAGCGGGCTGCGCCTCGATCGCGAGGGTCGCTGGTGGCATGAGGGGGCGGTGGTGGCGCATCCAGGGCTGGCGCGGGCCTTTCACCGCTGGCTCGACCGTCTCGACGACGGCCGCTACGTGCTGCGCCTCGACGAGCAGCGCTATTGCTACGTCGACGTCGACGACGCCCCCTACCTCGTGCGGACCGTCGAGCTCGAGGGCGAGGGCGCCGAGACGCGCGTCTTTTTGCTGCTCAGCGACGGCAGCCGCGAGGAGCTCGACTACGGCAGCCTCCGCGGCGGTGACGACGACGCCCTCTACTGCGCCGCGAAGGCGCGCTTCACGGCTCGCTTCTCTCGCCAGGCCCAGGCCCTCCTCGCCGATCGCGTCGACCAGCGCGGCGAGACGTTCTTCATCGAGGCGGCCGGCCGCCAGTTCGAGATCGGCTGACTCGCCGAGCACGGCGAGCGGTCGGCGGTCGGTGCCGCAGAGCGCGCGCCGTACCGCCCGTATGGCTCGTCTCTTCGGCCACGAAAGCGGCGCGGCAGCTCAGCACCCGGCTCGGTCCCGCATGGGTGAAAAAGCTCCTAAGCCAAGGCGAGCTCGTCGACGAGCTCGCGCAGCGCGACGATGTCGATCGGCTTCTCGACGAAGGCGTCGCAGCCGCTGTGGATCGCGAGCTGCTTTTCGCGGGTCATCACGCTGGCGCTGACCGCGACCAAGGGGATCGAGGCGGTCGCGGGGTCTCTCCGCAGCGCGGCGGCGATCTCGAAGCCCGAGAGCTTCGGCACGTCGAGGTCGAGCAGCACGAGCGCCGGTGAGAGCGCGCGGACCAGCGACAGCCCGCGCTCGCCGTCGGCCGCGCCGTGGACCTCGTAGTTGCCGCTGACCTCGAGCACCCGCTTGGTGAGCAGGAAGTTGTCGTGGTTATCCTCGACGTAGACGAGCCGCCGCCGCTCGCTCACGGGCTTCGCTCCAGGTAGAACACGCCGTAGAGGTCGTTGCCGCGCATCACGCGTAGATGAACCCTATCGTCGGGAAAGAGGCTGATCACGACGAACGCCGCCCCCGCGCCGCCGTCCGGCTCCCGCGCTGGCGCGCCGAACATCAGGTAGCTGCGCAGCGGATCGTTGCCGAAGGTCAGGCTCGCCAGCTCGTCGGCGGCCGACTTGATGAAGCGCGTCAGCGGCGTCTTGTCGAAGCGGCCGTCTGCGGTGGTCAGTGTCGCACGGACGGTCGTGAGGGCGACCTCGTCGAGCAGCAGCTCGCTGACCTTCGTGTCCTGATGGAAGCCCTGTCGCACGGCGGGCTCGGCGACGATCGTGCCGCGCCAGCGCCCCGTGTAGCTGCGCAGATCGGTGCAGGCGCCGACGAGCAGCGGGAGCGCCGCGGTGAATAGAACGACCAGCGTCCTGCGTCTGTGTCGTCGCGCCGGTGAGCGCTTCTGTGTTCGTGGCGTCGTCGCCATGGCTCCTCTCCGGGGTACCACGCAGGCTCGGGAGCAGCAAGGCACCTCCCGTTGTGTCGCGATCTGCGCTCCGTTGACTTGACGGCATCATGCCGTGCCGTGGTAAGCCAGGACAATGGTCGCAGGAGTTAGGAGCTTCCGCTACACATGCCTCCCGTCGCCGAGCACAGCGCCGCCGGCCGCTCTCTAGGCCTCAGAACGTTCACCATACTACCCGTATGGCTCGTGTCTTCGGCTACGAAAGCCGCGCGGCCGCTCAGCACCCGGCTCCTCCCAAAGGGATGGGGAAGCTCTCAGGCGGGTGACGCGAGACGTGAGTCGAGGTGGGGTCTCGTGGTCGAGCGGCGAGCATCGACAGCGTTGATCGGAGCGGCGTCCGGGCTGATTCTGAGCCTCCTCGCGGTCGCTGGCGCCCGCGCTCAGCCGACGAACCCGAAAAACCAACCGGCGAGCCAGCCGACGTCGCGACGAGCGAGATCCGTCACGCCTCCGCTGCCGTCGCCGACGACCAGGCCGACGACCAGGCCGACGACCAGGCCGACGACACCGCCGACCTCCAAGCCCGCGGGCGTCTCTTCCACGCCGACCAAGGCCAGCGCCGAGGATCAGCTCCCGCGTTACCTGATCGAGACGATCGAGATCCGCGGCAACAGCAAGACCCGGGAGGCGGTGATCCGCCGCGCGCTGCAGGTCAAGGTCGGCCAGCGCCTCGCCGTCGACGACCCAGGCTTCGTCGGCTCGCGCTACCGTCTCCTCGCCCTCGGGTTCTTCTCCGACGTGCAGCTGCGGCTGAAGAAGGGCTCGCGGCGCGGCCGCGTCGTGCTCGTGGTGCAGGTCAAAGAGCGCGGCACGATCGTCCTCAGCGATCTCTTCCTCGGCGTGAGCGAGGCGACGGCCGCCTGGGGCGGGCTCGGCCTGGCGGAGCGGAACTTCCTCGGCCGCGGCATCGCCCTCGAGGGGGCCTTCGTGCTCGGCGCCGATCCGGACGTCGAGCGCGCCAAGCTGCAGCAGGCCTACTGGGGGCGGATCACCGCGCCCTGGATCGCGGGCATCCCCCTCGAGCTCTCGGCGAGCTTCCTTTGTCTGCGAGGCAGCGAGTTTTTCCGCCAGGCCGGCGCCGAGGGTGACGGCGCTCCTGGAAACTTCCTCTCATCGCCCTACCAGCGCATCGGTGGCACCGTGGGTCTGGGCTTTGAGCTCGGCCGCTGGGTGCGGATGCAGGTCGACTACCGCGGCGAGGCCGTGGAGGCCGACATCCCCGCCGGCGCTGTCTGGCAGCGCCCCGACGGCCGCTCCCAGCCGATCGCGTTCGTGATCGAGAGCGGCCCCAGCGTGCTCTCGCTGATCTCGGCGGCGATCGAGTTCGACTCGCGCTCGGATCCGGTGCTGCCGGCGCGGGGCAGCTTCCTCCGCGTCGCCGTGGACGCCTCGACGCGGCTGGTCGGCTCCAGCTACAGCTACCTGAAGCTCAGCGTCGAGTACAAGCGCTACTTCAAGCTCGGCTGGGGACATATCATCGCGCTCGGCATCTTCAGCGGCGTGATCTTCGGCGAGGCGCCCTTTTTCGAGAAGTTCTTCATCGGCGACCTCAACGACCTCGTGCCGAGCCGCTCGCTGGGCTTGAACTTCTCGACCATGCCCTCGCGCGACATCTTCGGCACCACCATCGACGCCAAGCGCTACGAAGACCTCGCGCTATTGCCGACGGTCGAGTACGTGATCCCCTGGTTTCGTGGCGGCAGCTTCGCCTACGCGGGCGACTTCTTCATGCGCATAGGCTTGCTCTTTCTCAGCTCCAAAGACGACCTGGGAGTGCGCGACCGACCGCTGGCCGAGTCGATCCCGGTGGATCTGACGATCGACGCCGGCCTGCGTTTCGACACCCGCATCGGTATTTTCCGCGTCTCGGTCGGCAACGGCCTCGGACGGATCCCCTTTTAGGCCGATGATGGCACGCGCGCGACCCAGCCTCGGGCCCGACCTCCTCGCTGTGGCGCGCCGCTGGCGCCGCTGGATCGTCGCGCTGGGGGCGCTGCTCTATCTGGGAGTGGCGGGCTCGGCCGCGGCGCAGACCAAGGTCGTCTCCAAGCGGGTGACGTTTCGTCAGGTCGGCAAGAACGTGACCATGAGCGTTGGCTTCCGCGAGATGTTCGACGCCAAGCTCAGAGAGAAGCTCAAGAGCGGCTTCGCGACCACCGTGGTGATGCGAGTCTACCTCTACCAGAAGGGCGGCGGTCGGCCGATCGTCGCCTTGGCTCGCAGGCTCCGCGCGGTCTACGACCTCTGGGATGAGCAGTTCCGGCTAACCATCGAGGAGTCGGGGGCGACCCGCTCGGAGCTTCATCGTGGGATCAGGGAGGTCGTCGATCGCCTCTCCAGCTTCTGGAGGGTTCCGCTGGTGCGCTATACCTCGCTTGCGGTGGGTAAACGCTACTTCGTCGCGGCGATCGTCGAGGTCGACCCGATGAGCAAGCGGCTCCTCGCCGCCGTGCGCCGCTGGCTGCGCAAGCCCGCGCGACGTCAGGTCGGGGGCAACAACCTCTTCGGCTCGTTCGTCAGCATCTTCGTCAACAACAAGATCCGCAGCGCCCGCAAGACCTACAAGTTCCGGTCGCAGCCCTTCTTCCGCCGCAAATGAGCCGCTTTGGCCTCAAGATCATCGGCGCGATGCTGCTGCTGGCGGTGATCCCGCTGGTGACGTCGATCTGGCTGGTGGCCCAGGTGATCGAGGTCTCCAATAACGTCGCCGCCGGTCAGGTGCAGCAGCTCGCCGAGCCGGTCTCGCGCTCCGCCTCGGCTTACCGCGCGCTCTTTCGAGCCTTGAAGGCGAAGCTGAAGCTCCAGGGGCAGCTGATCGGCGGGGACAGCACCCTGCGAGCCCTCCTCGCCGGCGCCGGGGGAGAGCGTCCGGCGGCGCTCCGCAAGCGCGCGGCCGCGCTGCTCGCCGCCCACCGCGATCTGGCGTCGCTGCGCGTGGCGACAGGAGACGGACGCGAGCTGGTCAAGGTCGCGCGGTCCTTCGATCCGCAGCGGATGCGCGACCTCCGCGTGACCCATCCGATCGGCGACAAGGCGCGCCTCGAGCTGGTCTTCGTCACGCCGCGGGCGCCCTTCGATGACTTCCGCGCCCTCGGCCGCGCGCAGCGCGACGCCGTCGACGTCGGCAAGCTCCGCGGTGAGCTGGAGAGCCTCTACCGGATGGTCTTTCTGATCATCTTCGGCGCGGTGGTGCTGGTGGCGATGGTGATGGGGCTCTTGATCGCGCGGCGCACGACGCGGCGGATCTCGCGGCTCGTCGGCGCCACCCGGGAGGTCGCCGCTGGCCACCTCGACACGCAGGTGCGCCTCGAGAGCCGCGACGAGGTGCGCGAGCTCGGCGAGGCCTTCAACGAGATGGTCCGGGAGCTCCGAGATAGCCGCGGGCGGATCGCCTATCTCGAGAAGATCGGCGCCTGGCAGGAGATCGCGCGGCGCCTGGCCCATGAGATCAAAAACCCGCTGACGCCGATCCAGCTCGCCGCGCAGCAGCTGCATCGCCAATTCGCTGGCGACGATCCGGCCTTTCGGCGCACGTTGGACGACGCCTACGACATCATCACCGAGGAGGTCGACGGGCTGCGGCGGCTGGTCACGGCGTTCTCTTCCTTCGCCAAGCTGCCGCGGGTGCAGGCCGGCGCGGTGGAGCTGCACAACCTGATCGACGACTTCCTCAAGAGCCACGTCGAGCTGTCCGAGCAGGCCGAGATCCGCTACACCCCCCTCGACAACGAGTGCCTGGTGCTCGTCGACCGGATGCTGCTCAAGCACGTGCTGGTCAACCTGATCGAGAACGCGATCCAGGCCGGCGCCGAGGCGGGCCTCGAGCGCACGATCGCCGTCGAGCTGACGGCGAGCATCGACGAGCCGCGGCGTGAGGTGCTGCTGACGATCGCCGACGACGGACCTGGGATGGATCCAGAGACCGTGAGCCGCGCCTTCGATCCGTACTACACGACCAAAGAGCACGGCACGGGGCTGGGGCTGGCGATCGTGAAGAAGATCGTGCTCGAGCATCAGGGCTCGATCGAGCTCTCCTCGACGCCGGGTGAGGGGACCCGCTTCTCGCTGCGGCTGCCGCTGGAGGTGCACGTCGACGCGACCACCGGTCAGCTGACGCGGCTGAGCCGGCGCTGAGTCAGCGCCTCGATGGTCGTCGTCATCACCCGCCTCGCGTCGCGAGCTCTGCTCCCCTTGCCTAGGCGCGGGGAGGGAAGCAGGGGAGGGGGGCTTGGTCGCACGCAACCGACGAGCGACACCCGCTGTGATGTCGCAGACCAGCGCGGCGACGGGAGGGACGTTGGGCTGCTAGAGCTTGAAGATCTCTTGCAGCTTGGTGGCGAGCATCGGGTCGCCGGTGACCTTCAGCTTACCCTCGAAGAAGAGCTGCATGCCAGCGGTCGGGTCCTCGAGCACCTTCGCGAGGTCCTCGTCGGCGATCTCGATGGTGCACTCAGCGTTCCCCGCGTCGCCCTCTTGCACGCCGACCTCGTCTTTGAGGTTGACGGTCCAGCTGCCGCCCACGTCACCGCTGACGTTAAAGAGGTAGATCGCGCCGACCTCTTTGGCCTTG
This sequence comes from Pseudomonadota bacterium, assembly GCA_002747355.1. Classification (GTDB taxonomy): domain Bacteria; phylum Myxococcota_A; class Polyangia. The sequence goes on from PDPC01000039.1 coordinate 13,628, forward strand.
TCCGGATTCGCCTCGATCTGCTTGGGGAGCTTCTCGGTAAATAGGGCTTTGGCGTCCATTCTTGCGTCCTCCTGATGGTCCGCCGCGTCTCCGGCGGGGTCGGCACAGGCCTGCGCCATCGTGCTCTTCGACGCGTATAACGCGCCGGGCTGAAGCACCGCGTCAGGCCCGCGTGAGCTTGAGTCTGACGCATTCCGCCACAGGCGCAAGCGGGAACACACGCGCGCCGCGTTTCGCATACAATGCCCGGGATGTCGGTGGTTTCCGGGCTCGATCGGCTGCCCGCTGGGCCGGCTCCTTTGGCCTCGATGGGTGTGCGGGAGGACAGGTCTTTGCGGATCCTGTCGGCGTCGCGGCCGCGCTGAGCAGGCCCCGCTCGTGCCGCTCTCGGAGACCCCTCTGGCCCTTCTGCCGCGGCGCCACCGCGGCCCTGCGCCGCGCGATCCTCGCCGAGCGGGCGCGCTCGCCGGAGCCCGACGCCGTGGGGTGGGTCGACGCGCTCTCGCGGGCCGGGGCGCCCGCACCGAGGGCGGTGTTGGCGACCGAGGTGCGTCGTATCCGCGCCCGCGTCGAGAAAGAGCTTGCCGAGGAAAAGGGCCCTTCCTACAATCTCAAGCTCGGCAAGGGTGGCCTGCTAAACATTGAATTCATTGCACAATAGTTCGCGCTCTCCTGCGGCATGGGGGGCCCGCTGGGGGCCCGCTGGAGGCAGACCCTCTCTGCCGCCGAGGTGGCCTATGAGCGGGGCGATCGGGCGCTCGGCGATAGCCGACAGCTCGCCGCCGGCGATCGCTTCTGGCGTCGCCTGGAGCGCCGCCTGCCGCTCGTCCGCGGGGGCGCCGACGAGCGCCTGCCAGCGGCGCCCGCGGGGCTCGAGGTCGTCGCGCGTCGGCCGGGCTGTCGGCAGCCGCGCGACCCGCGCGCCGGCGAGCCGCTCCTCGCGGGTTATCGCGGCAAGACCGCCTCGATCCGCGAGACCTTCGACCCCGCGCTCGAGCGGGCCAGCGAGGAGCAGCGCCGAATGACCGACAGCCTGTTGGTGCTGCTCGCCTGCCGCGAGCCGAGCTTTCGCGATCAGCTGGGACAGACCCTGGTGGAGCGTCAGCTCCAGGTCGTGGCCGTGGGCACACCCCACGAGGTGATCGTCACCCTCGAGACCCGCGAGGTCGCGGCGATGGTGATCTACGACGATCTGCCGCTGAGCGACGCCGAGGAGCTGGCGCAGGCCGTGCGCCGACACCAGCTCGGCATCGACGTGCCGCTGGTGTTGTTGGTGCGCCGCCCCTGGAGCGCGCCGCGGAAGGCCGTCGCGATCCAAGAGCTGGCGCTGGTCGACGTGCTGCCGATCGAGGATGTCACGCCAGAGCAGGTCTGTGAGATGCTGGTCGCCGAGCTCCAGGGCCCGACCCACGATCCCGACGCGCCCCCGTCGACCAGCTTCGAGCGGCTGGCCGATCCTGCCAGCCACGCTGAGCGGCGGCAGGTCGAGGTCGCGGCCGAGGCGGCGAAGCAGGGGCAGCCGCTCTTGCGCGGCAACCTCCGAGCCGAGCCCTTCCCCGAGCTTCTGCACAAGCTCTATCGCGAGCAGGTGAGCGGCGCGCTCTTTCTGCTTCGAGACAACATCAAAAAGATCGTCTATTTCCGCGAAGGGCACCCGATCTACGTCAAGTCGAACCTGCTCTCCGAGTGTCTCGGCAACGTGCTCGTGCGCGAGAAGATGATCTCGCCAGAGGAGTGCGAGGCGTCGCTCGACCGAATGCGCGAGACGCGACGACAGCAGGGGACGGTGCTGATCGAGATGGGCAGCATCTCGCCGCAGAACCTGGTCTTTGGCCTCGAGCTGCAGCTGCAGACCAAGCTCTTCGACATCTTCGGCTGGCCCAGCGCCGAGTACCTTTTCAAGAGCGACGCCAAGCTGCCCAGCGAGGTGGTGCGCCTCGAGCTGTCCAACGCCGCGCTGATCGCCGAGGGCGTGCGGCGGATGTGGGATCAAGAGCGCCTCGAGCAGGCGCTGGCGCCGTCTCTGGAGCGCTACCTCGTACCCGCGGGAGATCCGGAGCTGCGCTTTCAGCATCTGCCCCTCGACGAGATGGAGCAGACCTTCCTCGACACCATCGACGGCGCGTTCACCTTGCGCGAGCACGTGGCCAACTCGCCGATCCCCGATCGTCTTGCGCTGGCCCTGGCCTACGTCTTGGTGGTGACGGGAGTCGTCGAGCTCGCCGACCAGCCGACGCGCAAGCGCGAGGCGGCGCAGCAGCAGGCCTCCGAGGAGGTCCGCGTCCGCCAGCGCCTCGGCCAGGAGCTGGTCTCGCTGCGCCAACGCGACGCCTTCGGGGTGTTGGGCGTGGCCGCGGGTTGCAGCGACGAGGAGGTGGAGCAGGGCTACTCGCGGCTGGCGCGGCGGCATCACCCCGATCGCTATCGTCACTTCTCGTCGGAGACCCGGCAGATGGCGCGCGAGATCTTCGGCCTGCTCTACGACGCCTACACGCAGATCGACAGCGAGGACAAGCGGCGCTTCTATCGCCAGGGGGCGATGGCGGCGGACCTCGAGGACATCTCCGAGGTCGGCCGCCGCAGCCTCGTTGCCGAGGAGCTCGCAGGACGGGCGATGCAGCTGATGGAAGCCCAAGACTGGAGCGCCGCCCACGAGCTCTTGCTCGAGGCCGTGCAGCAGCTCGGCGAGGCGGGCGATCTGCAGGCGATGCTCGGCTGGGTCACCTACAACCTCGACCGCCAGAACACGGCCCGACGGCGTGAGAGCATCCGGCTCCTGCGTCGCGCCATCGAGCTCGACGGGCGCCACGACCAGGCGTACCTCTATTTAGGGCATATCTACGCGGCGATCGGCCGCACGATCCTCGCCGAGAAGCAATACGAGCGCGCCGTCCAATGCAACCCCGCCTGCACCGAGGCCCTCGAGCAGCTGCAGCTGACCAAGGCAGCGCGCAAACGGCGCCGCACCGGCCCCGCCACCGCGCTGCTGAAGATCACCAACAACGACGGCGAGTAGCGGCCAGCGGCGCGGCGGCCCGCGGTGACCGCTCGCCAGTCCGCCTCTCAGCATGGCGAGGGGCGAAGGGCCGCGAGCTCAGCCCTTGCGATACCACGGCGTTGATAGGCCCCCCGGCGTCCAGACTGGCGTCGCGACGATCATGGGAAGAGGACCCCCTGTCGGAGCGTTACCTCGACGGTCTAGCGCGGTCCGCGGTCCAGCCGGAGGTGATAGGCTGGGCCAGAGAATCGGCGCGCGCGCAAGGGTGCGCGCTTCGACGGAGAAGCCAAAGGAGGATAGACAACCGAGTGTAACTCTACTGGTGTTAGGAGCACCCCCAAACCGTCCTCCCGTCGCCGCGTTCGAGGCCTCAGAACGTTCGCCGTAGGGCTCGTTGCTTTGGCTACGACATCGGCTCGGCAGCTCAGCACTCGGCTCGGTCCTGAACGTGTGGGGTGCTCGTAGGGTGATTGAGCCTGCAGGCTGAATCTGCGACGCGGTGCGGCATGGTGCTTGCTTTTTCTTGCACCCTGATGGTGTCACAGGTATATCAAAGGCACCGATATAGACAAACAGAGCTATTGATTCGACTATCCGAAGGAGAGCTGAGGCATGTCTAGATTTAAGGGGCTTCTTATTGTGGGTGCGCTCGTGTGCGCGTTTGGCGTGACGGGCTGTAGCGACGACGCCACGACCACCACCAAAGACAGCGCGACCACCAAGGACGACGGCGGCACGACGGCGGACACCGGGCCCAAGCCCGAGATCAACTGCAAGGACAACACCTGCAACACCTTCGTGGTCAGCCGGCTCGTGCTGCCAACCACACAGGAGGAGGCCAGGCGCTTCGGCTACGACTACGACGGCAACACGATCAACGACAACGCCCTCGGCTCGATCATCACCGCCATCGCGGGCGCCCTAGGCCAGAACTTCCAGATCCAGCCCACGGTCGACGCCACCGTCTACTCCGGCAAGGCCATCCTGCTCTTCGAGGTACAGAACACCTCGCTCAGCAGCGACCCGGCCTCCGTGCTCCAGGCCCATATCGGCGAGCAGAAGGCCTGCTGCCCTGGCAACGAAGACGACCCCAACAAGTGCAAAGCCGCGGCGACCGCCGAGGGCGGCTGCTTCAGCGGCAGCGGCACCTTCACGGTCGCAGCGACCTCACCCAAAGACGCGATCATCAAGGGCGCGATCACCGGCGGTCAGATGGCCTTCGGTCCGGCTGGCCTGAAGCTCGAGATCCCGCTGTCGGCGAGCGGCAAGATCGCCGTCAACCTCAAAGAGGCCCGGATCAAGGGCGCGATCACCGAGGCTGGCATCACCAGCGGCGTCATCTCCGGCGTGATCCCGAAGGCCGACGTCGACAACAACATCATCCCGGCCGTCGCGAAGCTGCTGCAAGACGCCCTCGACAACGAGGCGGTGAGCGACGAAGCCAAGACCCAGATCAAGAACCTCTTCGACACCAACAAAGATGACAAGATCACGGCCGACGAGGTCAAGAACAATAGTCTGATCCAGGCCTTCCTCGGTGGCGACGTCGACGTCGACAAGGACGGCACCGCGGAGCTGTCGCTCGGCATCGGCTTCGAGGCCGTCAAGGGCGTCATCGGCGCCGACGCCAACTGATCCGAGCTCGTCCAAGCGCGCGGTGCCGCTCGGCATCGCGCTTCTCAACGGACAGACGGCCCGCGGTCCTGCGGGCCGTTTCTTTTGGGGTGGGTGCTTTTGGGGGGATGGGGGAGTGGTTGGCCACCCTCGCGTCGGGGTAGAGGGCGTGAGCGTCGAGGGCTCATCAACTCGTCGTCGAGTGACGTCGTAGGCTCCACGGGCGAGAGTCGCAGCAGGTCAAGAGGCCGATCGCGAGGGCAGCAGCCGCGCCGGGGATCGCCCATCCGGCGACGCTCGCGGCGTCGAACACGGCGCTCAGCGCTTGCAGCAGCAAGGCAGCGCCGAGGCCGACCAGCAGCCAGGGCCGTCTACCCGCGCCAGCCAGCGCGCAGACGATCGCCAGCAGGCCGGCAGCCAGGGTCGCCAGACCCCGTGGGGTCGCGCTGACGCGGGCGTGGGCGCCGCGCCTGCCGAGAAAGGCGAAGTGTCGAAAGAGCGTCTTCGGCAGCTCGAGGTCGCGCTCGAGCTTGGCGAAGCGCAGCCGCTGCAGGCCGAGGCCAGGGCTCTCGCGATGCAGCTCGCCGTCTTCGAGGGTCAGCGTCAGGCGCGTGGCGTGGGCCGGCATCCGCAGCGAGGCGCGCCGGGCGGTGACGATCGTCGGGCCCCGCGCGAGCAGAAAGCCCTCGCCGCGCAGCAGCTCGCCGCGGCCCGCCCGCCCGCGTCGCTCGAGGTAGAGCGTCGCGTCACCGACGCGGCGAAAGACGCCGGGCTCCAGGCCGCTGACCAGCGCTCGCGTCGCCTCGCGACGGAGGAGGCGCCCGAGCCGCTGCAGCGCCACGGGCTCGACCCACGCCGCGAGGGCGACGCTCAGGGCGGCGGCGGTCGCGACCAGCCCGAGCAGCCAGGGGGCGAGGCGGGCGGCGCTCGCCCCGAGGGTCTGCATCGCCTCGAGCTCGGGACGCAGCCTCGCCGCTGAGAGCAGCACGCCGGCGGCGAGGGCCAGCGGCAGGGCGAAGGTCAGCAGCGAGGGCAGGCTGTGGCCAAAGACCACCCCGAGCAGCGCCAGCCCTCCGCCACCCCCGACGAGGTGGTGGCCCAAACGCAGCGCCTGCAGCCCAAAGACCAGCACGCAGAGCAGCGCCAACGCGAGGAGCGTGGTCGGCAGGGCCTGGCGCAGCAGGTAGCGAGCGAGCATCCACCAACCCTAGCAAGGCAGACGAGCGCCGTGGGCAGAGAAGCGAGCGCCCGAGAGGCTGCTTCACCGCGGCGCCCGCCGAGGTGGGACCGATCGAGGTCGAAGCGCTGCAGGATCGTCGACATTGACGCGCGCTGCCTCGAGGCCTTCGCGCCGCGGCAGGGACCGTGGGTGCTAACCGTCAACGACGATGACGGCGCGGTCGCCCGGATCGATCCGCTCCACGAGGTCGAGCTCGGCAGGCTCTCTTTGCCATCATCCAGTCGAGACCTGACCGCTGGCTGAGCCTTCGCCATTCGCTTCGGCGGCTTCGCCATTCGCGTCGGCGGCTTCGCCATTCGCGTCGGCGGCGCGCTTCGGGGTACAATGGCCGCGAGGGATCTGTATGTCGCTTGCTCATCGTTGGAGTGTGCTCGTCGTGCTGGCCGCCGTCGCCTCGACGGGGGTGGTCGGCTGCAGCTCTGATCCACCGCCTGTGGTCCGCGACCTCGGTCCGCCGCGACCCGATGTCTGGCGTGACGCGAAGGTTGACCCGCCGAGGCCCGACGGACCACCGCTCTCCGACACCGAGATCCCCCTCGACCTGCCAACCCAGCGCCTCGACCGCTGCGTCAAGGGCAAATGCGGCGGGGGCCTGGTCTGCATCGATGACGTCTGCCGCAAGGGCTGCACGCCGACCGACCTGACCTGTAACGACAAGGCCCCCGAGTGCGGCGCGACGGAGTCCTGCCGACCGGTGGGCAGCGGCCACGCCTGCGTCGCCGGCAAGCAGCCCGCCGCCGACTGCTCCGATGGCAAGCCCTGTGAGGGGGGCACCCTCTGCGTCAAAACCAGCGGCGCGACGCGCTGTCTGCCGCTGTGCAAATACGGTTGCACCAGCGGCGCCAAGTGCGCCAAGGCGGGCAACGGCTGCGAGGTCTGCCTGTAGCGGCGTTTCGAGCGTGTGCTCTTGCCCCCTCTGTCGCGAGCGCCAGGCCCACCGCCGCGGCGACGGCGCCGGGCGCTGACGTCATCGCCCGCTACTTCTTGAACAACCGCTCGAGGTTGGCCAGCGCTTCGGAGCGGCTCTTGGGGTTACGTGGCGTCGACCCGCCGCTCGGCGCCGGGTCCTGCCCGCCGGGGCGAGCGCCGCCGGGAGAGGGAGGACGGCTCGTGGCCGGACGGGCGCTGGGAGAGAGGCCGCCGCCGTCGCCGCCCATCGCGCTCAGGGGGATCGCGCCGCCGTTGGCGCGCTCTTCGCGCCGCCCGCCGCCGCCCGCCGGGAGGGAGCCAGGGACGCGGCGCTGCGACTTCATCGAGAGAGAGATCCGGCCTCGGGGCGGGTCTACGGCCAGCACATGAGCGCTGATCTGCTGGCCGATGCTCACCACCTCGTTGGGGTTGGAGATGAAGCGGTCGGAGAGCTCGGAGATATGGACCAGGGCCTCCTGCGCCAGCCCGACGTTGATGAAGGCGCCAAAGTGGCTGATGTTCGTCACCACGCCATGGAGCGTCATCCCAGGCCGCAGATCGTTGATCGTCTTGACCAGCGGGTTGAGCCGCGCGGCGGAGGCCACGCTGCGAGTCACGGTGGCGCTCGGCCCGTGGCTGTTCTTGCCGCCGCGTCGCCGCTCGAGGCGCGTCAGCTCGACGGTCTCTTTCAGCGCGGCGCGGAGCCGACCCTCGTTGAGGTCGTTTTGGTACTCGGCCACGCCGATACCCACCGGATCGACCAGCGCCCACTCCTTGATCGGGTCGAGGGCGCGGCGGGCGAGCACCAGCGCAGAGGCCACAGATTGACCGAGCCGCATCGGCGGGTCGGTCAGCGGTCGCCGCGCCTCAGCCATCGCCGCCGGCCGGATCGGGGTCAGCTGGAGATCGTTGCTCGAGAGCTCGTTTTGGATCGCGACCAGGACCTCGCTGGCTGGCGCGTTGGTCGGCAGCACCACGTGGTGTACGTTGTATTCGGTGATCAGCTCCAGGAGCTTGCCCACGAAGGGCCCCGCGCCGCCCGTCGAGAGGGTGGACGGGTCGGCCCTGAGGGCTCGCTGCGCCAGCACCTCGCCCTCGCGGTCGGCGATCACCATCCCCACCGGCGCCTTGGCCCGCCCGATGAAGATCGCCGCGAGGCGTCGCGCCTGCAGCGGGGTCGCGCGGAGGAGCCCGACGAGGCTCTCGCAGGCGGCGTCGATCGCGCTCAGCTCGGCCTCATGGTCGAGGATGGTGGTCAGCCAAGCTGGGAGGTTGTCGAGCACCAGCTCGTCGAGCAGTGAGCCCTCGTCGCGCTCCGGGGCGTCGGGGCCGAGGGACTCTTTGCGCAGCCTCAGCTGCTCGAGCATCGCCTCGGTCGGCAGCTCGAAGCGCATCTCCAGCGCGCCCTCGCGCACGCCACGGCGCATCGCCAGCCAGCGATGGGGCGCGATCTCGGCGAGCGCCTCGCGCTGGCTCACGTAGTCGTCGTAGTGTCGGGCGGCTGCGCTGCCCTGCGCTTTGGCCTCGCAGCAGACGAGCGCCTCCTTGCGCGCCAGGCCGACGCAGGCGTCCCAGAGCTCGGCGCCAGCCTGGAGCACGGTGAGCCAGGCCTCGGTGTCCTCGACGCGGGCGCGCGGGCAGAGCCGGGCGGCGCGTGTCACGGCGTCGAGGGCGTGGGCGCTGGCGGCGTGTTCGCCGATGGTCGCCGGCAGCGGCGGCAGCTTGGCCTTGTCGCGCGCCTCGTTGATCTGCCGCTTGCGCTTACGCCAGAGCTGCCAGCTGCGCCGCGCCCGAGCCAGGCCCTGGAGGCGCTTGGCCGGGATGTGACCGAAGTCATCGCTATAATGCGCGAGCAGGTCGGCCACCGAGTGCCCGCGACCGATCAGCTTCGAGAGCCGCTCGGCCAGGTCCTCCGTGATGCCCTTCAGATCGTGTCCCCGTGTGCTCTTCAGGTAGTCCCAAAACATCATGGTCTGTCTACCTTGCGCGCGTCTTCCGATGCATGCCCCCCCCGGCAGCGCGCTTCATTCCAATCGCGGTTCGGCCTTTTTGGCTGTCTGGCCGGTTCGTTAACGTGACACCCCAGCGACCCCCCATCGCAGCACCGTCTTCGCGCTCAGCGTGTCCTCATCGGTGATGTTCAGAGGCGTCAAAAGTTCGCCAACAGGGAGGCTTTGCCCATAGCGGCTGGCGTGAGATCCCTCAGCGGGGTGCCCTGACCCTTTGAAGGGTGGCATAGGGCGCCTGATTTCACAACGAGTGGAGTGTTAAGATGTTGCCAAGATTACGAAAGCATGGAGATGTTCGCGGTTGGCCAGCCGTGTCGAGGGGCAAGCCCTGCTCCTTCGAGGTGTCGTTGGGACAGACGCGGCTGGGATGCTGACGTATAATGGCCCGCAGTGTGCGGCGCAAAGGGGCGCCGGTTCAAATGGAGTGTCATCGTGCGCGTCGTGATTGGATTGCTTAAGGGCGGTGTCATTGGTGGAGGCCTCGGGTTTGGCTTCATGTACCTCGGGCCCTTGGCACGAGCCGGGTGGGCTCACTATGTGCTTTACGCCGCGATCGGCGTCCTCGTCGGATTGATCGCCGGAAAACCCTTCTGGGCCAAGCGCGCGGATAACGAGTCGAAGCTCGTCCCGATCATCCGCGCGATCCTCGGGGCGGGGGTATCCGTCGGCCTCTTCGCGCTGGTGGTCAAGGCCCTCGGCGATCCGGGGCTCTCTTTCGCCGCCGGGTGGCCGCAGATTGGCGGCGCGAAGGCCGCCGGGGCGGCGACGACCATCGGCCAGATGCCCTACCTCTTGGGGGCGCTGATCGGGATCGCCTATGGCGTCTTTGTCGAGGTGGACGACGGCGGCAAGGCCAAAGCGTAGGACCCTCCCGGTCGAGCCGCCCCCCAGCCCTCCAGGTCGAGCTCGCCCCTCGACGGCCTTACAGGTTGAGCCGGACCTCGGCTAGCAGGCGCGTGCGCGCTGTCGAGAGCTCACCTGCCATCGGCTCGCTGGGGCGGGCCTCCGGGAGCATCGAGAGGGGGAGGCGCGACAGGCGCGTCCTCGCCAAGACGTCGTGCGCGAGGGCGAACGACGCTCGCCAGCGTCCGCGGGCCATCGAGAGGCCGAGCGCCAGCCGGTGGTGTGCCAGATCGGAGAGCGCCGAGGTGGGCGCCCCGTCCAGGCCGGCCGTGACATAGCTCCATCCGCCGCGGAGCGTGAGCAGGCCATCAAGCAACGACCAGGCCAGCCCGAGCTGGCCGCGCCAGCGGATGGGGCGACCGGGGTGCAGAGGCAGCTCCGGCGACGGCAGCACGCGCTCGCCGCTCTTCCCCGCGTCGAGCACGAGGGTGGCGTCGCGGGGGCGGAGCGAGGCGTCTCCTGCGGGGAGGCGCAGCCCGAGCTCGGCGAGGAGCCGCAGGTCGCGGCTGAGGTTCATCGCGAAGCCGAGCGCTAGCGCCAGCGGGTCGAGCAGGGTCGTCTTGGCTTCGCCATCGCGGGTGACCGCCGTGGTCGCGCCGCTGGGCGGTCGCGTGGGTGGCGTCAACTCGAGAGCGCCGGAGAGGGCGCTCCAGCGGGGAAGCTCGACCGCGAGGCCGACGCGGAGCCACCAGGCCGGCGACACCAGCACGCCCGCTCGTCCGCCAAGGCTGGGGCCACCGAGCGACCAGCGTGCGTTCATCGCGTGGCCGCCGTGGGCGAGGGGATCGGCGGCGCCGCCGGCGAAGATCTCGCGCTCCCCGCCGAGGCTGGCGTAGCCCACCTCCACCGCCACGCCGAAGGCGAGGACGCCGCGGCGCCCGGCGATGGCGAGCGTGGCCGCGTGCTCATGGCTCTCGTGGCGGCGACCGAGGAAGCGCAGCGGCGGGAGCGGAGAGGTGCGCTTGCTCAGCGGCCGGCCGAAGGCGAGCCCGCGCTGCCAGCTCAGCCGGTAGCCCAGCGTGAGGACGAGCTCGCGATCGAAGAGCAAGCGTCGCGCGGCGAGGCGCGGCGCGAGCCGTGGACCGTCGGTGCTGTGGATCCGGGGGTGATCGGTGGTCTCGTAGCGGCTGCGCTCGGCCAAGACGGAGAGACCGGCGACGAGAGAGAGCCTCGCTCGTCGCGGGTCGGCATCCAGCGCCAGCCCCGCCGGGTTATGCCAGAGCGCCGTGGCGTCGGTGACGGCAGCGGCCCGAGCCCCCGCCAGCGAGGTGGCGACTCCACCGCCCCCGCGCTCGAAGGATTGGGCTCGGCTGCGGCGGGGGGAGAGCAAGACGCCGGTGATCGCGACGCTGGCGATGACCGCGCAGGCGACAACGGGCCAACGTCTCTGCGATGTTGCCGGGATCGGGCGAGCCACGAGAGGCACCATAGCAAATACGCGCGATGAACCAGACCGTCCTCTGTTGCGTCGACACTCAGTGATGGACACGCAGACTCGCGACGGTCGCGCGCAACGGTGTAAGGTCCAGCCATGAGGCACGTTGAAGAGAGCAGAGAAGGCGCCACGCCCGCGCCGGACGACCCGCAGGTGGTCGCCCTGGCGGCGAAGCGGGAGCAGCGGCTGCTCGAGCGTGCCCGCGGCGGTGATCGCGAGGCGCTGCGAGATCTGCTGACGCCCCAGGCCGACGCGCTCTTCTCGCGGGTGATCCTGCCCCGCACCGGTGATCGGGCGGCTGCCGAGGACATCCTGAAGGCGACGATGGTCACAGCGATCGAGAAGCTCGAGACGTTTCGCTGGGAGGGACGCAGCATCTATTTTTGGCTGCGTCAGATCGCCGCCAACAAGGTGATCGACCACCACCGGCGGACCCAGCGCGGGCGCAAGCTCGCCGATCGACTCGAGCGCGAAGGGGAGCTGGTCTCCGTCGCGCCGAAGGCCTCACCTCATCCGGAGGCGCGGCTGATCGCCCAAGAGGAGCAGCAGCGCAACCAGCAGCGCATCGCGGTCGCCCTCGAGGCGATCAACCCACGTTATCGCAAGGCGATCGAGCTGCGGCTGATCGCCGAGCTGCCGCGAGAGGAGTGCGCTCGCCAGCTCGAGGTGACCGTGGGAACCTTTGACGTGCTCTTTTTTCGCGCGGCCCGCGCCTTTCGCCGCGCGTTTGGTGAACGATGAGCGAGCGCAGAGACCGAGATCGCGAGCTTTCTCCGCCACCCTGGCCCGCCGACGAGGAGCTGCCCAGCGCCGAGGAGCTAGCGGCCGCCGAGGCCTTGGCCCAGGCGACCGATCGGGTGCTCGCAGGGGCGTCTCCCGACGACGCGGGCGCGACGCCGGACAGGGTGGTCGGCCTGGACGCCGCCGAGTTCGACGGGCTGGCGGCGACGCTGGGGGCGATCCACGCCTCGCACCACGAGGCCGAGCTGCCCCGGGCCCGGCGCGACGCCTTGTTCGAGGAGGCGCTGCGTGAGGCCGATGGTCGGCAGCGCGGCCGCGCGCGGACCCGGCTGGTGCCGCTGCTCGCCCTGGCCGCCACGGTGCTGCTGGCGATCGGCGCGGTGCTGGTCGGGCTGCCGCGGCTCGCCAGCGACGACCGCGCGTCGCGTCGCGTCGCCATGAGCCCTGAGACGTCCGTCAGGCAGGCGCTGCCGATGGAGCAGCGCTCTCGACCCAGCAATGACCTCATCCGGCGCCCGATCAAAGACCGCGGGCTCCACGCCTCGCGACGCCTCGATCGGGTCTTCGCCAGCCGAATGGCCGGCTACCGCGCGCTGCGCTACGCGCGCTGGACGGGGCAGCCAAAGGCGGGGAGGACACCATGACCCGAGAGCTCGAACGCGGCCTGGCGCTGTTGACGCTGGCGCTGCTGCCGCTGGGCCTCGTGGCGAGCTGCGCCGGCGAGCGCGCCCGCCCGCGGCCCGATCCTGGCAGCGGCAGCAGCGAGGTGCCCTGTCGCTGCGAGTGCCCCGAAGGGCCCAAGGGGGGCCTCTCGACGGCGCTGCTCTCGCGGCTCGCCACGGCCCGAGCGCTGCACCACCAGGCCGATCTGCTGCTGAGCCGAGGTGATAACGACGGCGCCATCGCCAAGGTGCGCGGCATCCTGGCGCTCGATCTCGACCCACGCTGGCCCGAGGCCGAGGAGGTGCGTCTCGACGCTACCGCTCGGGTCGCGAAGCTGCTCGCCGACAAGAAAAAGGATCTCGCCGCCGCGCTAGCGCTGGTCGACGCGGAGCTGGCCAACAAGCCGCGGCCCTCGTTCTATTCGGCCAACCTGCACAGCACCCGGGGAGATCTGCTCGAGATCAAGGTCAAGACCCTCGACGCGGCGGGGAAGAAGGCCGAGGCCAAGAAGACCGCCCGCGAGGCCCTCGCGGCCTTCGAGCGCTCGATCACGATCAACAAGGTGCTGCAAGAAACGCTGCGCAGCACGACGCCGCGCGACTCGAAGAAGACTGGAGGCCAGCGATGAGCGAGCTCTCGCGACGACCCCTGCTCGCGACGCTGTTGGTGGTGTTGGCGATGGCGCTGTCGGCTTGCGCGGCCGCTCATAGACCCTCCGGGGTGAGGATGGAGCCGACGGTGAAGACCTTGCCCCGGCCTGTCGACAAGGCCGCGGCGCGCCAGCAGCTGGATGACTACATGCGCCAGCTCGTCGTGGCCCGGCGGGCCCTCGGGCTAGAGGCGACGGACGCCGGGCCATCGGTCGTTCCTGCGCCGACGTCTAGACGTCGCGCGAAAGCCCGTGACGCGACGTCGAGCCCCGGCCAAGTCCAGCGGCCCGCTCGTCGCCTCAGGCAAATGGCGCCCACCGCCGGGGCCTCGAATGAGGCGTATGACGGCGGCGCCCGCTATGCGCCGCGCTGCCCGATGCCTTGCAAGCACGCCCGGGCGATCTGTCACGCTGCACGACGGATCTGCAAGCTCGCCGACTACCTCGCCGAAGACGACGCGCGAGAGCGCTGCGACCAGGCTCGACAAGACTGCCGCGAGGCTCGCGAGACGACCCAGAGCCGCTGTCGCACCTGCCCTGTTAGCCCCGCGTAGGTGGGTGGTCTCGGGGGTGGGCTGTCCGGGGAGCGTGCAGAGGGGAGCACCGCGCCAGAGAGGGGCGTTCGCTACGTTGCCGGTCGGTCGTCGTCGTCAGGGACGACGACGTCATCGTCGTCTCCGTCCTCGCCGCTGAGCTCGCGGAGCACCTCGTCTTCATCGTCGATCTCGTCTTCGTCTTCCGGGCCCAGCGGCTCGCCGGCGCGAAGCTTGGCCTCACGGCGCGCGCGCCGGCGTTCTGCGGCGTAGCGCACGACCTCCTCGCTCAACCCGAGGGCGATATAGGCCGAGATCAGGAAGATGAAGATGAACGAGGCGCGCAGCTGCATCACGATCAGCATGCAGACCAGCCCGAGCAGGAAGATCACGCCCAGGCTCTTTTTCGTGATGCGCAGGTCTTTGAAGCTGCGGAAGCGCACGCGGCTGATCATCAGGTAGGCGAGGATCACGACCACCGTGCCGATCGCGCCCTGGGTCACGGCGTAGTTGCCGCCGACGCGGTAGTTCACCACGACCAAGGCGACGATCACCGAGGCCGCGGCGGGGATCGGCAAGCCGACGAAGACGGCGACGGGCTTGGCGCCGGGGCGGCTGCTCTGCACCTTCGACTCCTCCTTGCGCGCGCTGAGCACGTTGAAGCGCGCGAGGCGTAGCACGCCGGCGGCGACGAAGGAGAAGGCGATGAACACCCCGGCGAGGCCGAAGCTCGACAGTCCCCACTTGTAGACCAGCATCGCCGGGGCCGCGCCGAAGGTGATCGCGTCGGCGAGGGAGTCGAGCTGCATGCCGAGCTCCGACTGCGTCCGGGTCAGGCGCGCGACCCGCCCATCGAAGAGGTCGAAGAAGAAGCCGAAGCAGATCGCCAGGCTCGCCTGGTAGAGCTCGTCGATCGACGCCTCGCCAGCGCAGAGCGTCAACGCGAAGAACCCGCAGAAGACGTTGGCCAAGGTAAAGAGGTTGGGCAGGATGAAGAAGGTCTTGCGCAGATTCATGACGACGTCGGCAGTATATCGGGTTTTGTCGCGAGGGACGTTATTATGGGAGCGGTGCTTGATTTGGGTGATGGGAGCTGTGCTTGATTGGGCGGGTGTTCGTCTCGCGGATCTCAGCGGCCGCGCGCGGAGCGCTGTCGACGCACCATCACGGCGGCGCAGGCCCAGGTGAGCAGAAAGGCCATCGCCGCGCGGCAGGCCAGCACGGAGGCGTTGCCCCAGAGCCAGCCGCCTTGCTGGAGGATCATCGCCGTGATCGCGTGCAGCACCAGGGTCGAGCAGACCAGCATGGCCGCGGCGGTCCAGGGCTTCATCGCGACACCACGGCCGATCAAAAAGGCCGCTGGGAGCAGGCTGGCGATCTTGGCGCCGTCGATCACCAGCGCCCCGACGATCAACCGCGCCGCCACCGACTCGACGCTGCGGAGCAGCTTGGCCGTCGCGATCACGAGCGGGGCGAGGGCGATGATGTCGATCAAGAAGGCGCCGACGGCAGCGCAGAACACGAGCCCTACGCCCCGGGCCAGGCCGCGCCAGCTCATCGCAGATACACGCGCTGCAGGGTCAGCCCGGCGGCGGGGGCGGTGACGCCACCGGCGGTCCGATCGCCGCTCGCCAGCAGCTCGTGGGCGCGACCCTCAGGGAGCCGACCGCGGCCGATGTCGACCAGCGTGCCGGCGATGATCCGCACCATGTTCTTGAGAAACGCCGTGCCCTCGACGTCGATCAGCAGCAGCTCGCCGCGCTGGCGCAGGCCGACGCGGTAGAGTGTACGCACGGTGGTCTCGCGCTCGCAGTCGGCGGCGCGAAAGGCCGCGAAGTCATGGCGGCCGACCAGCGCCTGGCCCGCCCGCGCCATCGCCTCGAGGTCGAGCTCCCCGAAGACATGCCAGGCCCTCCGCACGCGCTCGGTGTCGCGATGCTGCGGCCGGTAGAGCTGGTAGCGGTAGTGCTTGCCCTCGTTGTCGCGTCGAGCGTCGAAGTCGAGCGAGACGTCCTCGACGGAGCGTACGGCGATAGGCGCCGGCAGCAGCGCGTTGAGCCCCTTGAGCAGCCGATGCGAGGAGAGTGCGCTGTCGCTGTAGAAGTTGGCGACCTGCCCCTCGGCGTGGACGCCGGCGTCGGTGCGCCCGGCTCCGCGCAGGCTCACGGGGGCCTGAGTCAGCTGCGCCAGCGCGGCCTCGATGGTGCCCTGCACGGTGGGCACCCGAGGCTGCCGCTGCCAGCCGCAGTAGGTGCTGCCATCATAGGCGACCACGAGCCGCAGGTTACGAGCCGCCTGCTCTGACGGCTGGCCTCTCCGATCAGGGGGCATCGCTAGAGCGCTGACCAACGTCCCTCCCGTCGGCAGCGCTGGTCTGCGAGATCACGCCGGTTGTCGCTCGTCGGTTGCGCGCCACCAGCAGGCGTCCTCCTCGCTCCTACGCTGTGATTCCGCATCCTTCGCCTACCTCGGTCCGGCAAGGTGATCAGCCCTCTCGAGCGTCAGTCAGAACTCGATCGCCAGGCCGGCCAACCAGGTCGTGTCGCCGACGTCGAGGGTCGTCTCGGAGCCGAAGCCATCGGCGGCGAGGTGCATCATCTCGAAGAAGACGTAGCTATGGTTGATCCCGGAGTTGGCGTCGAGGCTCTTGGCCGCGTCAGGCTCGAAGAGGTCCAGCTGCACGGCGATGCCGAGGTTGAACTGCCAGCCGAAGCTGCCACCGTTGGCGTCGTTGCCCTCGATCGAGGCCACCGCGCCGTCGCCCTTGCGGATCCACCAGAAGGTGTAGTTGAGCCCAATCTTGGCGTAGGGCACAAGGGGGATACTCCAGCGCTCTGCCAGGACGTCGAAGCGGTAGACGGCCAGCACGGAGATCGGAAAGAGCGTGATGCTGGTCTCGCCGGCGACCCGCTCTCTGCTCTTCGTCGGCCCGCCGTTGCCGTCGTCGGCGAAGGGCTCGGCAGAGCGGCTGAAATAGCCCATTGTGAGGCCAACGCCGACGCTGCCGAAGCCGCGCCAGATCTGCCAGTCGGCTTCGCCGCTGATCATGATCCCGGAGCCATCGCCGAAGAGGTCTTCGTAGGGGCTGGCGCCGCCGTCGAACTCGCCGTCGATGTTGGGCGTGTAGGGTCCAAGCTTGAACTCGAACGCGAAGTTCTGCGGCGAGGAGAAATCCTTTGCCTCGACCGGGGTGTCGAAGGGGCTCTGCGCGGAGGCTGGGGTCACCAGCGCACAGACCAGCAGCGACGACGCCAGCAGCGCGAGATGGGCCGCTTTCATCGCTGCCCTCCTCGCCGAGAGCCGAGCCTGACGAGCAACGCCAGGCCGAGCAGGCTCAGGGCGAGCCACCCTGCACCCAGGGGGCCCGCCGTGGAGCAGTAGCCGCCCTCGGCCTTGCCCCCGCTTCGCTTGTAGCGCTCCCAGAGGTCCTCCGAGAGGACCGGCGTGGCCTCGCCGAGGAGGATCGGGCGGGTGGCGTTGCCGTGGAGGTCGAAGGCCACCACATAGAAGCGATACGTCACCTGGTTCTCAAGGCCGCTAATGGTGGTGCTCCCGTCGGCCTGCAAGGTCTCGGAGCAGACGTAGCTGGGATCGAGGCCTGTGATGCCGGTGTTTGCGCTACCTTCGCTCTTGGCGTGAGCATCTGCAGCGTTGCCGCCATCGCCCGCGCCGGCGTCTCCTTCTCCGTTGGAAGCGCCCCCGTCGGCGCTGGGGGGAGCGGGGGCCAGGCATCGGCCGTATCCCGGTTCGGGCGGGTGCTTCAGCCCGGGAGCCCTGGTGTTGGCGATCTCGCAGAGGATCTGGTAGCGCACGTCGGTCTGGGTGGTCGCGCCGGTGGTAAACGAGACGCGCACCAGGTTTTCGCCCCCGACGGGGTCGCCGTTGGCCTTGGGGGGTGTCGGCGGGATGCCGTCGGCGGTGAAGGTCGTCGAGAAGCTCGAGGTCCAGGTCGTGTCTTGGCCGGTGAAGACGTAGACGTTGAGCTCTCGGTCTTTGTCGCAGTTGTCGACCATCAGCGTCGCCACCGAGATGCCGTCGCTCTGGGTGGTGATCTCGATGTCCTGATCCTGCTCGGAGATCCGCCCCTCCTTCAGGATGCGGCAGGTGTCGGTGAGGATGCTGCCGTCGGTGGTGTTGAGGCAGGTCCCGGAGCCAGCGACGACGGCGAAGCGATCGGGGCTGCTTCGATCCTGGGTGATCCGCAGACGCAGTCGAATCGACTTCGCGCACTCACAGTTGGCCTTGGAGAAGTATTTGTTCTTGATGTCTTGTTCGGTGAGCAGCCGGTCGGGAGACGCGTCCGGGTCGTAGAACTCGATCGCCGAGACCGCGAACTGAGCCCAAGCGAGGCCCGGCGCGGTGACGATGGCGAGCACGACGACCGCGGCCGCGAGGCGAGGCATCGAAGGGCGGGGGCGTGTTGTCAATCGCATGAACGGGTACATGGACAAGCCGTAAGCAAGGTGTATGCCGCACTCCGCGGCGCACCAGGTGTCGCGAAGCCTAGGCAGCGCAGCACGGAACGCCGAGTCGCGCAAGCGCGCCGCGCGTGTCGTGCCATCTTGTCAAAGATAGTGCCGCTGGTGTGCCAGAGTTGCAAGAACGCCGCAGGCGCCGCGTGTTGGTCGGCTGGCAGATCAGCGGGCGAGCTCGGCGCGGAGCTGGTGAACGAGGGTCTCCAACCGTCGCAGCTGCTCGTCGTCAACCACTTCGGCGAAGCGGCAAGCGTCGTAGCAGCTCCCGAGCTGGCGCACGAGCTCGGCGCAGGGGTGGCCACGGGCGGCGAGGGCGCGCTCGAGCTCCGCGGCGGTCATCCCGGGGGGTCGCAAGACGTTGGCCTTGGCCAGCGCGGCGAGGGCGCGAGCGTAGAGCTTGCTCGCCGGGTGGCGCTGATGACGTCGTCTCCCGGGCGCCGCCTGTCTTCGTAGCCGCCAGCCGCGGCGGCGCAAGAGCAGCAGCACCCCTCCTATCCCCAGGACCACGGCGCCGACGATCAGAGGCCTGCGGTAGAGGCTGAGCAGCGAAGAGGAGTCCCGCTTCGGCTTGCCCTGTACGAAGCGCTTGATCCGGCTGAAGAGGCGGAGCTGCTTACCGATGTCGTACTCGACGACGTGGTTGAACCAGCGCAGGCGCAGCGCGTCGATCATCTGCCTGAGGGCTCCGAGGACGCCGCCGCCCTTGTCGCGAGTCTGCCCCTGCGATGGCGTGGGATCGAAGGCGATCCATCCCAGGTTTGAAAACCAGACCTCGGTCCAGGCGTGGGCGTCACCCTGGCGCACGGCCAAGTAGTTGCCAAAGCTGTTCCATTTGCCGCCGGAGAAGCCGTTGACGTGGCGTGTATGGATGCCCACGGCGCGCAGCAGGATCGCCATCGAGGAGGCGAAGTACTCGCAGTGGCCACGGCGCGTCTCGAAGAGAAACTCGTCGATCGGCTCGCGACCCTTTCGGTGTTCGAGCTCGAGCGTGTAGCGGTGCCGCGTTTGCAAGTAGCTCATCACCGCCTGGACCTTGTCGTAGACCGTCTGCTTGCCGGCGGTGATGCGGCGCGCGAGGTCGCGGACGCGAGCCGGGACCTCGCGAGGGAGCCGCAGAAAGGGCGCCATCTCGGGGCGTCGCTCTGGGGCGGCCTGACGCATCAGCTCCGGGGTGGGGCGATAGCGCTTGGAGTAGGCGATGTAGAGCGCGCCGGTGGTGCGGCGTCGGCGCGCGCGGATCTCGCCGAGGGGGCCTCGCTGTGGGGTGAAGAGTCGCCGCCGGCTGAGCTTGCGCCGCGGGACGTCGAGGGCCACCGGGCGGTCGGCGCCGAAGATCACCCGTGAGGCGAGGGGCTCGAGGTAGATCCGTTGGCGTAGCAGCGAGCGCCGCAGCCGCGCCGGATCGAGCCCTCGTCGAGGCTCGAGGGGCTGCTTCACCCCGGGGGCGTGGTCGAGCATCACGAAGAGCCCCTGGCTCGGGTACACCGGCCGCGGGCGTCCCGAGACGTAGGAGCTATGGGTCCAGCTGCCGTTGGCGTACTGGTCGTAGACCGAACCGCGCCAGAGGATCGGTACGGCTGGTGGGCTGCGTCGGGGGCTCCCCTTCGGGCCGAGGATGATCCGCATCACCACCTGCGGGTTGTCGCGGATCCGCCCGTGCTGGCCGAGCTCGACGCGCTCAGAGAAGCCTGCCATGGCCAGGCCGTGGCGCTTCTGAGTGGCGAAGAGACCAACGCCGATGCGCGGAAAGAGCATGAAGATCGTCGCCGATCCGATCAGCACCCCGATGGAGAGCAACGCGGTGCCAGCGAGAAACGTGCCGCCCACGATCCGGCGCGAGTTGAGGATCCGCGCCACCTCGACCTTCTCGCTCTGCGCGCCGTCGGCGTGCTTGAGCAGGTAGTTGTCCTCCATCTACCGCCGCAGGTGAAAGAGGACCAGCGACCAGGTGGTGAAGACCACGTAGGCGATGAAGCAGGCGGCGTAGGCCAGCCCCGTGTTCAGCGTCGTCGCGGCGACCAGCATCAAGAAGCTGACGACGTAGATCTGCTGGTAGTCCTTGCTGCTGCGGCGGTTGAAGAGCTTGTTGATCAGCACCACCAAAAGGAAGTGCACCCCGGCGCTGATCAGCGGAGCGTCGGTGAGGACCACGCGCAGCAGCGAGCCGATGAAAAACACCAGCGTGCCGATGTTCCAGGGCAGCGTCAGGCGCTGCTGTGGGTAGCGTGGTGGCTCGGCGAACCAGCTGAGGGCGACACCGATCAGCGCCAGGATCGCCGTCAGCTCCGATGTCTCTGGCGAGAGCAGCAGGCTCCCCACGGCCGCGAGCACCATCAGATAGGAGGCGAGCTTATGCGTCAGGGAGAAGCGCATCGCTAGGCCACCCGATCGAGGTCATCGGGCGCCTCGCTGGCCGAGGCGAAGGGCGCCGCGATGTGGAGCACGTCCCTGGGCAGCGCCGGGGTCGGCACGTCGGGGCCGACGAAGGAGATCAGCGCCAGCGCCGTGAGCATCCGATCGAGGTGCGCCGGACCGCTGCCCGCAGGGAGGTCGAAGCTGCGCGAGACCAACGCCACCCGGAGGCCTCGGGCGATGAGGTGTGCGGCGTGGGAGGCCGCCTCGGACACCGCCTGTTCTTGCCGATCGTGTTGCGCCGGCGAGGGTGAGCTCGCCCCGAGGTTGTCCAAGAAGATCGTCACGCGCTGGCCCCGCGGATCCTCGTGCTCGCGGACCAGGGGGCGCCCTAGCTTCGCGCTGTTGCGCCAGGCGATGTCTCTCGGGTCGTCCCCCTGCCGGTAGTCGCGCAGCGCGTGGTATTCCCCGGCGCGTCCGAGGCGCGGGCTGCGCTGCTCGCCGGCGTCACGGTAGGTCGCGGGAAGGGCGGGCAGCGGCAGCACCTGCGGGAAGACCAAGAGCTCCTGCTCACCGCCGAGGCGCCGCGCCTTCTCGAAGAGCCCGAAGGGGAAGCGGGTGCTCACAGCAAAGCTCGTCAGGCGGTAGCGGCCGCGAGCGGTGAAGGCGTGGCGGTACGAGGTGCGCTGCGTACGGCCAGCGGGGATCTTGAGAAAGAAGCACTTCTTGTCGAGGGGACGCTCCTCGGCGGAGGGGGCGCGCGGCGCCTCGGTCAGCACGTCCTCGACCTCGATCGAGAACGACGGCAGCCGGCGCTTGGCGTTATGCAGCCTGATACCCATCAAGAAGGGGGTGTGGGCGAAGAGGCGCTGCGGGGGCTGGCGGGCCGCGACCAGCGAGCGCAGCGCGATCTCGGAGAGGACACCGCTGCCGACGATCAGCGTCAGGAGCATCCCCAGCACCAGGTAGAGCAGGTTGTTGCCGGTGTTGATCGCCGCGAAGCCGATGGCGAAGGTCAGGCCGACGAAGTACTTGCCCTCGCGGGTGAAGCGGAGCCGGCGTCGTCGAGCAGGAACGGGCGGGCCCTTGGCTCTCGAGCCTTGCTCCGCTTCGCGCTTTGCGTGGCGCTCGACCACGGCTAGAGCGGCACGGGGACGCGCTCGAGGATCTCGGCGAGGATCTGCTCGGCGTCGGCGCGCCCGCCGTCGAGGGCGCCTACCCCGCCCAGCTGCGCCGCTGGACCGGAGAGAAGCACGCGGTGGGCCAGCACCGGCATCGCCAGCTGCTTGAGGTCGTCGGGGCTGCAGTAGTCGCGCCCAGCGAGCATCGCGAAGGCCTTCGCCGCGCGATACCAGGCGATGGCACCGCGGGTGCTGACGCCGAGGGCGAGGTGGTTGCTCTGGCGCGTGCTTTCGACCACGGCCATCACGTAGTCGAGCAGCGAGGGGTCGGCGTAGATAGCATCGACCTGCTGCTGCAGCGCCACGATCTGCGAGACGGAGACCACCGGCTCGATCGCCACCACGGGATCGTCGCCGCGGCGCTCAGCGATCACCTTCCGCTCGTCTTCACCCTCGGGGTAGCCGATCTCGAGGCAGAGCAAGAAGCGGTCGAGCTGGCTCTCGGGCAGCGGATAGGTGCCGAAGTGTTCCACCGGGTTCTGAGTGGCGACGACCATGAAGGGGGCGTCGAGGGTGTGGGTCTGCGCGTCGACGGTGACCTGCCCCTCGTTGAGGGCCTCGAGCAGCGAGCTCTGGGTGCGCGGCGTCGTGCGGTTGATCTCGTCGGCGAGCACGATGTTGGCGAAGATCGGGCCAGGCTTGAACTCGAAACGCCCGGCGCTCTGGTCGTAGACCGAGATCCCGAGGATGTCGGAGGGCAGCAGGTCGGAGGTGAACTGGATCCGCTGGAAGCGCCCGCCGAGGCAGGCCGCGAGCGCGCGCGCGATGGTCGTCTTGCCGACGCCGGGGATATCCTCGATCAGCACGTGACCGCGGGCGATCAGCGCCGTGAGCAGCAGGCGCGTGATCTCCTGCTTGCCGCGGATCACCTGCGCGACGGCTCGCTCCACGCGTGTGGCGATCTCCGCCGGGGCGGGCGCTCTCTCTCGGGTGGTCTCGATCGCCTGAACGCTCACGCGCGCTCCTGATGGGGTTTCGCTGCCATTCAGTTATACCACGGACGCTCAGACCTTCACGGGGCGCAGCCGCCCGAGCGCCTTCTTTGGCCGCGCGGGCAGCATCATCACAAAGAGGTTGCCGCCCTCGTCCCGTGGCTCGATCTCGAGGCTGCCGCCGTGGAGCTCGGCGAAGGCGCGGGCGAGGGGGAGGCCGAGGCCGAGGCCCTTATGTCCAGGCTGGCGTCGGAAACCGTCGAAGAGGGTGGGGGACCGCTCATCACCGACGCCCGCTGAGCTGTCCTCCACCGAGATCTGTAGCCAGCGCTTGGGTCGATCCTCGTCGCCCTCGCTGCGCTGCAGCTTGGCGCGCAGCGTGACCGTGCCGCCCTTGCCAGCCTCGAAGGCGCAGAAGCGCAGCACATAGACCAGCGCCTCGGCGAGACGAGAGGTGTCGAGGGCGATTGGCGAGAGGCCAGCCTGCAGCTCGGTCTTGATCGTCAGGTCCTCGGGGACGCTGCGGTCGCCGAGACGCCGGAGCGCCTCGGTGACGACCTGCGTCGGCAACACGTCTTCCCGGTGCAGGGCCATCCGCCCTGCCTCGACCTTCGCCGCGTCGAGGACCTCGACGATCAGGTGCAAGAGCTCAGTGGCGTTGCGGTGAATCGTCCTCACGGCGTCGAGCTGACCGGAGGTGAGCTCGCCCTCCATGCCCCGCTCGAGCAGCTCGGCGAAGCCCAGGATCGAGTTCAGCGGGCTCTTCAGGTCGTGGCTCATGTTGGCCAAAAACTGCGTCTTGACCTGGTCGGTCTCGAGGATCTGCTCCACCGCCACGTAGTTTCCGACGTTGATCTCGGCGATGCGCGCGAGGAGCTGGTTCACGGCGCCAGCCAGCGCCTGGAGCTCCGAGAGCTGGGGAGCCTCCGGCAGCAGCGGCCTCGCCGGCGCCTGGTCGGCCTCCTCGGGGCGGTCGAGGAGGCTCGAGATGCGCGCCGTGACCAGCCGCACGTCGCGGCCGATGCTGCGCCCGAGGTCGAGGCCTAGGAGCAGGGCCAAGCCCACCACGCCGAGCAGCAGCGGCGCGATGAAGCTCGCGTTGCCGTATCGACGAGAGGGCAACCGAAGCCGCAGCCAGCGCCCGTCGGGGAGCTTGGCGGCGGTCGCGGCGGGGGCGTCACCGAGCTCCACGGTCGCGAGGGAGGCTGGCACTGACGCCATCGCCTGGAGGTGCGCGTCGGCGGAGCTGTGGCGGGCGCCGTGGGCCAGCACGTCGGCGAGCAGCTGTCCCCGCCGTCGCGCGCCCGCTTCACCCTGCTGCTGGGTGCGCCCAAAGTATGTCACCAGCGGCGGCACCGTGGTCGCCAGGGCGACGGTGAGCAGCGCGAAGGCGACCTTCCAGCCCACGGCGAGGCGCAGCCCTGGGGGCAGCTGCTCGCGGCCCAGCGCGGCGATCAGCGGGTAGGTCCAGCTGCGGGCGAGGATGAAGCCCAAGGAGACGAGCAGCAGGCCGATGGTCATCGTGGCGCCGACGAGGCCGATCGCCGTGGTGAAGGCCAGGTCGTTGAGTGAGACGTCGACGGCGAGCTTGACCAGGCTCGCCACGAACAGCGCCGCGAGGCCCACAAGCGAAAAGAGCGCCGGGAAGCGCAGCGTGGAGCGCAGCAGCTGTGGCGCGAGGCTCCCGATGTAGAGCGGGCGTAGCAGCAGCGTGGCGACGGCGCCGAGGAGCCCCAGCGCGCCGCCAAAGCAGGCCAGCCCTGTCCAGAGCTGTCGGCTCACGCCGGCGTCGTCGAGCCCAACGGCCCAGCGAGCCAGCAGCAGATCGCCCAGCAGCAGCGCGAGCAGGTAGAGGCAGAGCGTGGCCAATAAGCGCGAGAGGAGTCGGGTGATGGGACGGCGAGCTCTCTGAGGTCTCGAAAGCGGCCGGCAGTGCTGTGCCCGGCGACGGGAGGACCGTGTGGGGGGGCTCTCGACGCTCATGTGTTGGGCTCCGGTCCGACGATCGGGAGCCTCACGGTGAAGGTGGACCCCTCGCCAACGGTGCTCTCGACCTCGATCGAGCCCCCATGAAGCTCGGCCAAGCGTTTGCTGATCGCCAGCCCGAGGCCGGTGCCAGCGCGCCGCGCCTGCATGCCGCCAGCCTGACGGTACTCCTCGAAGATCAGCTGGAGGTCGACCGAGCTGATGCCCGGCCCGGTGTCCTCGATCTGGATCTCGACATGCTCCTCGCCGGCGCGCCGCGCTCGCAGCCAGACCTGCCCGCGGCGGGTGAACTTCACCGCGTTGGTCAGGAGGTTCTGCACGATCTGCAGCAGGCGACCGCCGTCGGCGCGCAGCGTTGGCAGGTCGTCATCGATCTCGGCAAGGAGCGCGAGCTTGTTCGCGGCTCGCCCGCTGCGCAAGATCGCCTCCTGCTGATCGAAGGCCTGCTGGCAGAGCGTAGGGAGGTCGACCTCCTCGAGCATCAGGTTGAGCTTGCCCGTCTCCATCACCGACATGTCTAGGACGTCGTTGATCAGCGAGAGCAGCTGTTTGGCTCCCTTGTCGATGACCTCCAGGTCTTCGCGCTGCGGGGCGGTGAGCTCGCCTTCGATGCCCTCGAGGAGCAGCTGGGCGTAGCCGCAGAGGCTGTTGAGAGGCGTTCGCAGCTCGTGGCTGACGTCGGCGATGAACTGGTTTTTGATCCGCTCGGCCTCGCGGGCCCGCTCGAGCGAGTCGGCGTAGGTGCCCATGTCGGTGGCCAGCCGGCTGCGCAGCTGGCCGACGGCCGCAACGAGTTCGCCCACCTCATCGAGGGAGGCCACCGGGACGGCGCGCCCGAGGTCGACCCGATCGGCCGCGGCCATCGTTCGGAGCTGAAACGTGACGGAATCGAGATCGCGGGCGAAGTCTCGCCCGACGAGCAGCCCGAGGAGCGCCGCCAGCAGCAGCAGCCCACCGCCGAGGAGGGCTGAGCCGCTGCCGGTCTGAGGGGCGCTGGGGTGACCGAGCACCGCGAGGCTTCGGCGCGGGTCGAGAGACCACATCATGCAGGGCCAGGGCGTTTCGCCCACCGTGCAGACCCCATGACGCGACCGCGTCAGAGTCTTGCCTCGGAGAGATGGCCTCGCCGCATGGGTCACCGTCCCGCCGGAGGCCGCCGTCTCGCCGGGGGCCACCGTCTCGCCGGAGGCCGCCGTCTCGTCGGAGGTCACCGTCTCGCCGGAGGCCACCGTCTCGCCGGAGGCCGCCGTCTCGTCGGAGGTCACCGTCTCGCCGGAGGCCGCCGTCTCGTCGGAGGTCACCGTCTCGCCGGAGGCCGCCGTCTCGTCGGAGGTCACCGTCTCGCCGGAGGCCACGATGGCGATCGTTGCGTCAGCCGAAGAACCTGGAAATGCTTGAAAATAGGCAGCTAGCCCGCTCGGCGGGAGACCGCGCAGGTGAGCCCTGACCACCTGGCCGAGGGCCGCGAGCTGAGCGCCACGCTGGTCGTGGTCTATTTGGCGCAGCTGGCTGCGGATGTGGAGCGCGCCGAGGGTCAACCCGACACCCGCGACCGAAAGGGTCGCCAAGAAGAGCGCCCGTCGCAGCGCGATCGCGCCCCACCAGCGCCAAGGGGCAACGCCCTTGCTCGCTGGCGCGACGTGACCGTCGGCGGACCGCGGCAGCCCGAGGTGGCCGAGCAGGCGGGTCACCTCGCCCATCAGCATCGGGCGTAGCAGCGTGTGCAGCAACGAGGCGACGGCGACGGTCAGCGCGGGCCCGCCGATCAGCAGCACCCCGGGGCGTCGCGCGAGCAGGGTGTCGGAGACCAGCCAGGCTACGAGCGGCAAGCCCAAGCCGCCCACCACGGCGAAGCCGGTCACGATCTGCGTTGGCAGGTAGACCAGCCCGAGGGGGCGCTCCTGACGCTCGAGGGCGCGGTAGCACAGGCGGAAGACGATCAGCGCGGCGAGGCCGGCGGGCAGCGCGGCGAAGAGGCGCTCCCAGGCTGTCGGACCCGCCGAGCGCGCGGCGAGGGCGGGGAGGCCGAGGGCATAGAGCACGCCCAGCGCCCCGGTGCAGACGCTTACACAGGCGACGACCTTGAGCCACAGGCGCTCTGTGCTCACCCGGCCCCGTCGACGGGGGCCGTTGGTGGTTTCACCAACGGTCAAGCACACCTCTCTCGGTTACCACCTCGTTTACCTAGCGTCGCGACGAATACGGCGACGTACTAGTTTGCGCGCGCTAGCTGGTATACTCTACCAGCAACCAAAGGGTTTGCTTGTGAGCGGCCGCCTGGCGACGCCGCGGGCGGCCCATGCACCGACACGGATCGACATCAATCAGCCGAAGCCGATGTGTCATCGGGAAGGTATCGCCGACCAGGCTCGTTTTCGATCCCAAAGAAGCCACGCCAACGAAGACGAGCGAGTGACGCACCCGGCACGAGACGGAGGATACGCATGAAACGACGGGGGCTAATAAGCCTAGCGATGGTGGGAGCGGTCGCGCTGGCGCTCCTTGGCTGCTCGGACGACAGCCAGACCGCCGACGCCGGCATGGACTTCCGGAGGGATGCCCCTTGGGAGATGAGCGCCGACATGCCGCCGGGGGCTTGCGCGCTGAAGATCGCGCGCATTAACAGCAAGGATGTTAGTGAGATCAAAAAGATTTCGGCGGCTGACGACCAGAACACGGCGACGGCCAACGTGATCGATCTCGACATCGAGGTCACCGGCACCAACCTCTCGGACGGCGCCACCCTGACGTTGAAGGTCAGCAAGGTCAGCGATCTGACCGAGTTGGCCACCAGTGGCATGGCGACCTTCGCCGGGGTGCCGGTGCCGGTCGCCGGCCAGAGCACCAAGCTGACGTTTCGCGCCGAGGCGACAGGCTGCACCGCTGGGGTGTTCGTCGTCGACTTCGAGTCGCCGCCGACCTGCGTGTTCATCGCGCCGATGGATGGGGCGACGCTGGGTGCGGCACAGGACGCCGACCTCAGCACCCCAGGCTTCCAGTATGCCATCGAAGTCCAGACGCAGAACGCAGAGGGTGGGACGCTCGGGTTGAACCTCGCCGGTTCGTCGATCCACACCGAAGATCCGATCGCCAGCGGTGGCCGGGTCACCCACACGACGAACCTGCAGCCGGGAGAAAACAAGCTCGAGGCCGAGGTCGAGCGCGACGGCGTCAAGACGACCTGTGCGGCCACCGTGACGGTGAGCACCTCGTTACCAACCTGCACGATCACGCTCACGCCACAGGCCGTGCCGCTGATTGGCTCGGCGGTAGGGCAGGGGCTCGGCGTTGCCCAAGACGCCCAAGCCTCCACGCCGACCATCGAGAACAACATCATCGTCAAGACCGTCGCCGGTGCCGAGGTCTCGCTGTTGAAAGATGGCCAGTTTACACGCCAAGTTACGGCAGACGGTAACGGTGACGCTCGCTTCGATCTCGAAGAGCTGCAAGACGGTGTGCGGACGATCAGCGCGACCTGCGTCGCCCAGCCGAGCGGCAACGACAACCAAGCCACCCCGGTGGTGGTTACCGTGGACTCGGTGGCGCCTGCCGCCGCGAACAGCTTCACCTGCACGGTCAGCGAAAACCGCAGGCGCAAGGTGAAGTGTACGTGGACGTCCGCGGGGCCCGCCGACATCGTGCAGTACCGCGTGCGCTACAGCACCACGGCCCCGATCACCGACGCGACCTGGGCCGCCGCCTCGGCGACGGAGATCATCGCGCCCCCCTTCCCGAACAACACGTCGCAGTCGGTGACCTTCCCGCCAAGCGGTGGCCCGGAGCTGGTGCTCGGCACCACCTATTACTTCGCGGTCCGCGGCGTGGACAAGGTCGAGAACCTCTCGGCGATAGCCACGAAAGATGACGTCAAGGTCGACTTCAACTCCAACACCCTGGTTGGGATCCCCCAGCCCAACCCCGGGCCCGCCAACTGGGGCGCGGTGATGGTCACCGGTGACTTCGACTGCGATGGCTTCACCGATCTCGCTGTCGGCGACCAGGCGGCGACGGGCAACAAGGGCCGCGTGGCGATCTACACCGGCTCCCAGACGGGCTTCCTCTCCACCCCGACGAAGCTCATCTCCGGCACCGTGGCCGCGGGGCGCTTTGGCGCCGGTCTGGCCGCGCTGGAGAGCTTCAAGGGTACGGCCGGCTGCAACGATCTGGCCGTGGTGGCGTCCCACGACAACACCTCCGCCGCGCGGGTCTTCGTTTACTTCGGCCGCGCCAACTTCTTCGACCGCGACGACCTCACGGTCGGCAACGGCGCGGAGCTGGTGCTCTCGCTGCCGGCGGCTGCCGGCGCGGGCGAGAAGCTCGGCGAGACCATTACCAACGCCGGCGATCTCAACGGCGACGGCTACAGCGATCTGGCGATCAGCTACCGCGACACGGGCAGCGCCGACACGGCGGCCGTGGTGGTGGTCTACGGCGACAGCACGATCCCGCTGATGGCTAGTGGGCTCACGCCCACCGCCGTGACCATCGACGTCACCACGCCAGCGGGCTTCGGCACGCTCATCAGCGGTGGCAAGGCCAGCGAGAGCTTCGGCCTGGTGCTCGGCGGTGGCGCGTCGCTCGACGGCGACGCCTACTCCGAGCTGCTGATCGGCGCGCCGAAGGCCGGCAAGGGCGCCGTCTACGTGGTCAAGGGCGCCGCTGGCGGCGCTGGCACCACCGATGTGCCGCTGACCGACGCTCGTGTGAGCAAGATCGGCGGCGGGACGAGCAACTTCTCCTTCGGTGACTCCATCGCCTACGTTGGTGACATGGATGGCGACGGCTCCCCCGAGTTCGCTGTGGCCGACTCTTCGGCGGGGGCCGGCGGGGCTGGCATGGTCTACGTGTTTAACCTCAAGGGCGCCACGCCCCCAGCCTCCCCAACCGACGCCGTCTTCGAGGTGACCAACGACATCACCGGCGCGGCCGGCGACGCCTTCGGCTCGAGTATCGCCGCCGGCGACATGGTCGGCGTCAAGGGTGGCGACATCAACAACGACGGCAAGGCCGATCTCGTGGTCGGCGCCACCGCCGCGGGCACCAGCCCAGTCGGCGCGATCTACATCTTCTATGGCAAGGCCACCCTGGCCAACGTAGGCAGCAAGGACGCCGACTTCGTGTTCAACGCGCCGGCCGACGCCACCTCCTATGGCGCCACCGTCGTGTTCGGCAAAGACTTCAACAGCAACAGCGGCGCGGGCTTCAACGACATCGCCGTCGGCGATCCCCTCTTCGCCAAGAGCACCCCGGCGCAGACCGTCGGCCGCATCTCCTACTACTATTAGCAGCCTGTTGATCGAGCCCTCCCGTCGCGACGCTTGCCTGTCGCGACGCTTGTCCTTCAAAACCCCGGCCGCGCCCTGAAGGTCCAGGGCAAGCGCGCCGGCCTTTGGAGCACGCTGTCGACGATGAAGCTTGCGCTCGACACTCCGACCGATCAGCCGATCCTCGGCGCGGTTCTCTGATGCGGCCCGCGCGGTTGCTCGCGCTGGCGCTGGGGCTGCTTGTGGCGGCCCCCAATGACGCGCCCGCCAAGGCCCCATCTGGGGTGTCGCTACCTCGCCTCGTGCTCGAGCGCTTTCGCCTGACCAACGGTCTCGAGGTCGTGCTGCATCCAGACCCTCAGGCGACGCAGGTCGTCGTCAATGTGCTCTATCGGGTTGGGTCGGCGAGCGAGCCTCCTGGGCGAAGCGGGCTGGCGCATCTCTTCGAGCACCTGATGTTCATGGGCACCCAGCGCGTCCCGCATAAGCAGATCGACGTGATCATGGAGCGCGCTGGTGGCTGGAACAACGCCTACACCAATGAAGACAGCACCGTGTACTACGACGTGGGGCCGACCGCCTTGCTCGAGACGATGCTCTGGATCGAGGCCGATCGGATGGCCACGCTGCCTCGCGCGATGACCGCTCGCAAGCTGGCGCTGCAGCTCAAGGTCGTGCTCGAGGAGCGGCGCCAGAACTATGTCGACGCCCCCTACGGCGTCGTGGGGCTGCTCCTACCCGCGCTCTCTTTCGCCAAGGGGCATCCCTATAGCTGGCCCGTGATCGGCGCCGAGGCGGATCTGCGCGCGGTGCGCGTGCCTGAGCTGCGAGCCTTCTTTGAGCGCCACTACTCGCCGAAGAACGCCTCGCTGGTGATCGCGGGGGGCTTCGACCCGGCGCGGACGCGGAAGCTCGTGCGTCGCTACTTTGGCTGGATCCCGGCCGCCGCTGCTCCCGCCGCTCCTCGCGTGCCGTCGGGCGTCGGCATCCCGCCGGCCTCGGCGCGGCGTCGAGTCGTGCGCGATAGCGTGCACCTGGCGCGACTGACGCTGACCTGGCCCTCGCCGGCGGCCTATCAGCGCGGTGACGCCGCCGCCGAGCTGCTAGCGGTGATCCTCGCCACCGGCAAGCGCTCGAGGCTGCACCAGGCGTTGGTCATCGACCGCCAGCTGGCTGCTGACGTCAGCGCTTACCAGGACGGGCGGCGTCTCGGCGGCCAGCTGGTGGTCGAGGTCACGTTGCGGGCGGGCGCCTCACGGAAGCAGGTCGAGCGGACGATCGCGCGGGTGCTGGCGAAGCTCGTGGCTCGCGGGCCCAGCGAGGCTGAGCTCGCCCGCGCGCAAAATCGCCTCGAGACCGCCTCGGTGGTGCGCCTGCAGCGGATCCGTCACCGCGCCGATCTGATCAACCAGTATCTGGCCTTCACCGGGCGGCCGGATTACCTCGAGCGCGACCTGGCTCGCTATCGTCGCGCCACCTCCGCGCAGCTGAAGCGCTGGGCCGCCAAGCTGCTCGTGCCGGGAAAGCGCGCCACACTCTGGGTGTTGCCTCGCGGCAAGGCGTCCAAGACGCCCAAGACGCCCAGGCCCAAGACGCCCA
>PDPC01000039.1:45116-61820 GCA_002747355.1 Pseudomonadota bacterium
CCCAAGACGCCCACGCCCAAGACGCCCAGGCTGAAGACGCCCACGCCCAAGACGTCGAAGACGCCCAGGCCGAAGACGCCCACGCCCAAGACGCCCACGCCCAAGACGCCCAAGACCACGCGTGCTGGCCTGCGTGTGCCGAAGCTGATGGACACCCGGCCGGCGCTCGGCAAGCTGCGCCGCCCCAAGCTGCCGCGAGTCGAGCAAGCGACGCTGAAGAACGGCATCCCGGTCTATCTGCTGCGCAAGCACGATCTGCCGCTCTTGCAGCTGCGCGTCCAGCTCCGCGCTGGGCTAGCGGAAGACCCGCCACGCCGCCCGGGCACGGCCTATCTCACCGCGGCGCTGCTCGACGAAGGCGCGGGGCGGCGCGGCACCCTCGCGCTCGCGGCGGCGCTCGACGAGCTCGGGGCGCGCCTGCAGACGGGCTGCAGCTACGGCAACAGCCGCGTTACCTTGCGCTTACTCTCGCGTCACCTCCGCCGCGGGGTCTCGCTGCTGGCGGATGTCGTGCGCCGTCCTCGCTTCGCCCCGAAGGACGTGCGGCGTGTCCGGGGACAGCTCGCCGCCTGGTCGCGGCAGCGGCGCGCCGACGGGTTGGCGCTCGCCGACATCGCTCTATCAGCGAGCGTGCACCAGGGCTACGTCTACGGGCGTCCTCGGCTGCCGACCCCCGCTGAGCTGAGGCCGCTCCGTCGCGCCGATCTGCAGCGCTTTCATCGACGCTACTATCGGGCAGAGCGGGCCACGATTCTCGTCACCGGGGATGTGCGGATGCGACGTCTGCTGCCGCTGCTGGAGCGGGCCTTCGGTCGCTGGACGCCTCGTGGCCCGCGGGTCGAGGCGCGCCGACCCGCGGTCCTCCGCCCAGCGCCGGTGAAGACCAAGCGGCGGCCGCTGGTGTTGGTGCCCGTGCCAGGGGCGACGCAGTCGGTGCTGCGGGTCGGCGAGCTGGCGCCCGGCCGTAGAAGCTCTGACGTCCCCGCGCTGCGTCTGCTCGCTCTGGTGCTCGGTGGCAGCTTCACGAGCAGGTTGAACCAGAACCTGCGCGAGAAGCATGGCTTCACCTATGGCGCTCGCGCTGGGTTCGTGCTGCGTCAGCGGCGGGGGCTCTTGCGCATCTCCACCTCCGTGGCGGCGACGCAGACGCGACGCTCCCTCGAGCAGATCCTCGCCGAGGTGGAGCGTCTCCGGCGGGAGCCGGTCAGCGCCGCCGAGCTGGCGAAGGCGCAACGACTCCTCGTCGAAGAGCGCGGCGCGCGCTCCCAGACGGTGGGGGGCTTGATGTCGATCGCCGACAACCTCGCTCGCTTCTCACTGTCGCCGGCTTCCGAGTCCCGGCTGATCGACGCCGTGCTGCGCCTCGACGCCAAGACGCTGCGGGCGACGGCGTTGCGCTATCTCCATCCCAAGCGCCTCACGCTGGTCGTCGCCGGGGCGATCAAGCGGCTGCGCAAGGAGCTGGAGCGGCGCTTCGGCCCAGCGTATGTTAGCGGCCCTGATGGGTTGTGAAGGCGCCGCCGGACATCAGCGGGGGAGCTTGGGGAGGGCGAAGGCGGGCGCGTAGTGGGCGGAAGCCGCTAGCGCTAGAGCGCTCTTGCGTTTGGGCGGCGTTTGCTTGTCTTGGGCCTGCCGCTGGTCGCCTTCGAGCTTGCGCGGCGGCTTGGGCGCCTCTCCGCGCCGGCGCAGCACGGGATCGAGCCGATACATTCGCTCCAGGCGAGCCTTGGCGGCGCAGCCCGCGGCGCAGCCGACGGGGCAGGCGGCGAGCACGTTGATGATGAAGCTGACAATAAGCATCATGCCCATCACCACGGCCGTGTAGCCGATGGCCTTGGCCTTGGGGGTGTTGTTGAGCTTGGGCAAGCCCACCACCATCAAGAAGCAGCCGTAACCGAAGGCCACAAGGATCAACAGACCGCTGAGGACGGGGACCGGGATCAGCCCGAGGACGCCGGCCAGCCACATCGGCGTCAGCGCGCCGAAGGCCAGCTTGCGGGCGACGTCGCCGTCCTTCTGCGCCTCGAAGACGCCAGCGAAGGCGTCGATCAGCACGGCCATCAGCAGCCAGACGCCGACGCTCCCGACGACGCTGAGGAGCGCAGCGAACAGCAGCCCGGCGATCATGGCGCTGGGCGCTAGGCCGATGGCCGTACGTAGCCGGACCAGGTTGCCCAGCAGCCCGAAGACCGCCGAGGCGCCGGCCAGGAGCAGCACCGTCGGCAGCAAGAGCTCACCGACGCCGCCCTCCAGCGTCCTCACGGCGCTCCAATAGTCCGAGGGGTTCTTGAAGAGCAGCGGGATCCGGCCGAAGAGCTTGCTGATGGAGTCCTGCTCCAGGGGCCCGTGATCGAGCGGCGCAGCCGTCGCCTGAGCCCCCCCGGCCGCAGGTGAAGGCACGGAGGACGCTCCGCCTCGCGGGGTCGCCTCTTGAGCCACGGTGGCCGCCATCGCAGGATCGGCGATGTGGTGGGAGCCGCCCATCTCCGGGGCCGTTTGGGGCGCCTGTCGAGCCTGTGAAGCGGGCGTGGTTTGCTGCAGAGGTGGCTGCTGCTGGCCCGCTGGACCTGGCGTCGGTGGCGCCGCCGCCTGACCTTGCATCGCCAAGAGGGCCTCGGCGAAGGGGGGATGGGCTCCTAGGGCGACCCAGTCGGTGCCACCCTCCTGGCAGATCCACGCCGCCGAGAGCTGCCCAGCCTGGATCCACTGCACGATCGTCGCGTCATCGTAGGGGCCGCTGTTCTGTCCCTCGATGTTCAAGTACCAGCGCATCGAATACTCTCCTTGAACTCTTCGGCACTATACCTCTCCCTTTTGCCTAGGAGCACCCCACACATGCCCGTCGCCGGGCACAGCGCTTTCGGCGCTCTCTAGGCCTCAGAGCGTTCGCCGTCCCACCCGTATGGCTCATGTCTTCGGCTACGAAATCGGCTCGGCAGCTCAGCACCGGTTTACCACGCACCGATCGAGCAGGCTCTCGAACCGGCCCCTTCAAGCCAGCGACGTGGAGCTTGTCTCGTCTTCACCCCTCTGCGAGGATGGCGTACTCGACTTCGGCGACGTTCAAGGAGTAGCCATGCGGGTGAGGTGCTGGGC
This sequence comes from Pseudomonadota bacterium, assembly GCA_002747355.1. Taxonomy (GTDB): domain Bacteria; phylum Myxococcota_A; class Polyangia. The sequence continues at coordinate 48,213 of PDPC01000039.1, forward strand.
GACCGGTCGGTGTAGGTATGGGCGTTCGTGTCTGGGGTTGGCGCTGGTCGCGAGCCTGCTCTGGGGCGGCGTGGCGGAGGCGGGCGGGTTCACCATCCCCTTGGTCGGCGGTCGGATGGCTGGTCGGATGGCTTTTGTTGGCTACCCCGACGACACGTCGGCGATGTTTCACAACCCCGCCGGCCTCGTGTTGATCCAGGGGTACCGCGCCGATCTCAGCGTGCTCGGGATCTACAGCGGCACGAACTACCAGCGTTACACCGGGACCTACCTGGCTCGTGACGCCGCCACGGGGATCTCCAAGACCGTCGGTGATCAACCCCTCGCTCCCGGGGTCAGCCCTGACCCACCGCTCGGGGTGCTGCCCAACGGCGGCTTCGCTGGCAGCTTTGGGCTGAAGGGCTGGGCCTTTGGCTTCGGCGTCTACTCGCCACATAACGCCACGGGCAACTTCCCCGTCGACGGCGCCCAACGTTACCAGGTGATCAAGGGCACCATCGCCACGCTCTACATGATGCCGACGGTGGCCTGGCGGCCGCTGCCGTGGCTGGCGATCGGCGCACAGATCGGGCCGACCTTCGCCACCATCGGCTACACCCGAGCGCAGATGATCCTCGGAGCCACCGACGACGCAGAGCTCGAGCTCGACGCCTCGGCCTGGTCCTTCGCTTGGGGCGTTGGGGTTCTCATCCAGCCGATCGCGCCGCTCTCGATCGGCGTCTCCTACTCGAGCCAGACCAGCTTCACCTTCAAGGGCGACATCACGCTGCGCAAGTTGCCTGTCGGCAGCGTCGCTGGAGACGCCAACGCGACCTCCACGACCAGCCGCGGCAAGGCCGAGTTCGACTTCCCGCGCATCCTTCGGGTTGGCGTCAACTGGCGCTTCTCCAAGGCCTTCGACGTCGGCTTCGACTTCCAGTGGCAGAACTACCAGGTCTACGACGCGATCAACCTCTCTCTCGACTCACCGCTGCGGCTCAGCCTCCTGGGTCAGAGCGTCGAGATCAGCGACGTCAAAGAGCCCAAAGACTCCACCGACTCGATCTCGCTCGCCCTCGGCGGGCGCTATTCGCCCTTCGAGCGTCTCGACCTGCGCGCCGGGATCCTCTACGACAGCTCGCCCTACCCAGACGAGACCTACACGATCCTCAACCCCGATCACGACAAGGCGGGCTTCGCCCTGGGCGCGACCTACACCTTCTCCTTCGGCCTCGAGCTGACGCTGGCCTATGTGCACCTCTTCTACTTCGACCGCACGATCACCGAGACCAAGGTCTGCCAGACCCTGCCCCTCGGCGGACTGACCGCCTGCCTACCAGACACCCAAGCTGGCGGTGAGATCCACGGCAAGCAAGTCATCGTTTTCGGGTTGCAGACGAGCTACCTCTTCTGATCTCCCACCGCCCAGCACCCGCTCCATTGCCAGGCGCCGCGCCCTGTCGTAGAAACGAGCCAGGGGCGAAACAGGTTCGCCTCGAGTCACGTTGTGGAGGTAGCGACGATGGACCTGATTTTCCTGGGGCCTCCTGGGGCGGGCAAGGGCACACAAGCACAGGCGATCATTGAGAAGTACGGCATCCCGCAGATCTCGACCGGCGATATCATCCGGGCGACCATGCGCAGCGACTCGCCCCTCGGGGGTGAGCTCCGCAGCTACACCGACGCGGGGAAGCTCGTGCCCGACGAGCTTGTCAACAAGATGGTCGAGGAGCGTCTTGGGCAGCCCGACTGCGAGAAGGGCTTCTTGCTCGATGGCTATCCGCGGACTGTGCAGCAGGCCGAGACCCTCGACGGGATGCTCGCGGCTCGGGAGCGCAAGCTGAACCACGTGCTCTTCCTCGAGGTTGATGACAGCCTACTGGTCAAGCGCATCACCGGCCGCCGCTCCGATCCGGAGACCGGCCGGGTCTACCACCTCGAGTTCGACCCACCGCCTGCAGACGTCGCCGAGCGGCTGATCCACCGCGCCGATGACACCGAGGAGGTCTTCGGCAAGCGCCTGGCGGAGTACCGGGAGAAGACCGCGCCGCTGGTGCCCTACTATGAGAAGGCGTCGCTCTTGCGCCGCATCGAGGGCAAGGGCTCGATCGACGAGATCCGCGCGCGCCTCTTCGCCGTCCTCGAGGGCTGATCGTCCACCTCTCTCGATCTACCGCGTGAGTGCGATTCTGGCTGCGATCTCTGGGCCAATCTCAGGTAGACTTCCGCGGTGGCGTTCACCTTCGATGTCTACCTGCTGGGGCCTGCGAGTGGCGTGACGCGCGAGCAGCTGCTCGCGGGTCTGAAGCAGCTCTTCGGCCCGCTGCCAGAGGAGCTCTTACAAAACATCGGGAGACAGCCGCTGCGAGTGAAGGCAGCGGTAGATCTCGACATCGGTCAGCGCTTCATCGACAGCCTCAAGGCGTGCGGGGGGCAGGTCGAGATGGTCCGCGCCGGCGCGCCAGCGCCGGGTGAGAAGCTTCAGGCCTCTGGGCAGGTCGGCTCCTACGCCGGCGGACGTGGTCAGCGGGTGGTGCATCGTGGTGTAGCGCGTCGTGCGCCCGTGCCCACCGGGCCGCAGCCGCCCGCCGACCTCGCGCCTCCTCCGAGGCAGCCCTCCGCTAGCGTGCCGGAGGTCTTGCCGCCCAGGACACAGCCGAGACACGCGGCTGTGAGCGCCAACCCGCTCGGCTATGGAGCGACCCCCGATCCAGGTGCGACCAACCCTATCTCTCCGAGCGGCTCCGGCCCCATCGCTTCGATGCCGACGGGGCCGGCCTTCGCGGCGGAGGTGCCAGCCTTCCCCACACCAAATCCCACCTTTGGCGAGACGGAGGGCGAAGGCTACGCCGAGCCGTACGGGTTGATACCGGCGTTCGCGGGCGTGGTCGAGCATGGGGCGTTGGAGCAGCTCGAGGAGGAGGTGCTCGAGGTCCCCGATGTGGTCGTCGAGCTCGAGCCGATTCATCCCAACCACCCGCTGCGCAGCCCAGAGCACCTCGCGGCGATGCACCCCTTGACCAACCTCGCGTCGGTCGCTACGCCCTTCTCTCCTGAGCTCTCCCTTGGCGTGCTGGGCGCGGGCCTCGACCCAGCGGTCGGTCAGTACATCGCCAAGCAGCTCCACCTCACCGAGCCAATCGAGCTCTATTTCACAGAGCCGAGTGAGAGCCCGGTGCAGGGCGTCGCGGGTCTCGTGATCACCGCTCGCTCCATCGCCTGGCGTGAGGCGAAGGTCCCGCTCTCACGCTTGGAGACGGTGGGGATCCAAGCCAACCTGGAGGGCGTCCTCTATCTGGAGCTGGGAGCCGCGGGTGAGCTCTTCGAGCTCCCACTCCTCGAGCCGCTGCCGACTCTGATCCTCGGTGAGACGCTGGCTCGCATCTCGCCCCGGCGTCAGCTCTGGGTTGGGCCCCGGGCGAGCCGCGCGCTGCGCGCCGCGCTGACGCCGATGCTCAGCCGCTACACTCGCACGGCGCTGAGCCGCAACGACGGTGGGGATTCCGCGCGGAAGGCGATCCGGATGGTGCGCTACTACTACGATATGGTGCAGCGCCTCCACACCCATTGGGAGAAGGCGCCCTGCGCGCGCTGGGGGAGCCCGAAGCAGGTGCCGATGAGCGAGATCACGGCGATCGTCTCGGCGCCGGAGTTTCTCGAGGTGCGGGATCGGCTCCGCGGCGAGCAGGACGTGCTGATCCGCGAGATGCTCGTTGGGGCACAGCAGGTGCTGAAGGGAGACGAGGGTGTCCTCGCGATCTTCGAGTTCCGCGACGATCGCTGGGCGCCGCCGGCAAACCTCGACGAGCAGGAGCGAGGCGCCTTCATGCTGCTCCGCTATGGCCTCCCGAACGCGAAGGTGCTGCGCAACGCCTCTCGGGACGCCTTTTTGCTGGGCACCCACGGGGTCCTGACCGACCAACGCTTGATCTTCGTGCGCCCCGGCGGCAAGAGCGCGGCGATGGAAACGAGCTTGGGAAAGATCGAGGACATCGTCGTGCAGGAGGGGCTCGCTCCACGCCTGCACATCAAATACCTTGATAGTTTCGATCGTCGGCATGTGCTCCGCTACTGCTGCTCGGGAAACTACCTCTGGCCCGTGCCCGGTACGCCCCTCGAGCACGTGCAGCGCCTCGCGGCGCGGATCCTCGAGGCGCAGGAGCGCTTCTGGGAGCTGCAACAGCCGTCGGTGAACGAGGCGGCACGCTTGCCCCCACCGCCAGAGTGGCTTGGTGAGGCCTTGGCTCATACGCCTCGCAGTCGTGCAGCGCGTCTCTCCGCCGCTGTGCTCGCGCTGCTGCGCGATCCATCCACCCCGCGAGAGGTGCGACGGCTCGCCACCATCGGGCAGAGCATTCAGGTCTCGGCGCTCCGCGGCCTCCGCGAGCGCGCCGCCGCCCATAAGGTTCCGCTCGCCGGCCTCGGCGAGCGCGTGCTCTTTCTGCCCGGGGAGCTCTTCGATCGCCTCGACGACGGCATCCTCGTCGCCGAGGAGGGCGTGATCGTCGCGGGCTTCGGCGCCGGGCGTATGGGGTGGCACGAGCTGCTCCGCATCGAGACAGTCGTCGAAGGGTCTTGGACCGCTGCGCTCTTCGGAGGCGCCCGTGAGGACGTCGGTATCCGCAGTCGAGACAATGAGCTGGTGCTCTGGCTGGGCACTCTCGTCTCCGCGCTGGTTCACGCCGCCCAAGTCTGAGCCTGCTGCCCGCCCTTGGTCGTGGGTGTCGAACTCGGCGCCCGCCTAGAGGAGAGATGTCGTGGACGAGATGAACTATCAACGGAAACGTCGGCCGACCCTCTGGCAGACCCCCTTCGTCACCCAGGACAGCGAGGGCGCGAAGCACGCCTTCGTGCGCCACGTGCAGGCATCACTCGGCCGTGACGAGTTCTCAGCCAGCGCCTGGGATCGCTACCAGGCGCTCTGTCTTTCGGTGCGGGAACACCTGATCAGCCGCTGGATCCACACCCAGCAGACCTATTATCACAATAAGGCGCGGCGCGTTTATTACCTCTCGATGGAGTTTCTCCTCGGTAGGGCCCTGCGCAACGCGTTGCTCAACCTGGGCATCTACGAGACCTACCAACGGGCGTTGCGCGACCTCGGCCTCGACTTCGACGAGCTCGAGGAGGAGGGCGTGGAGCCAGGCCTGGGTAACGGCGGCCTTGGGCGCCTTGCGGCCTGCTTCCTCGACTCCATGGCGACGCTGGGGCTTCCGGCCTACGGCTTTGGGCTCCGCTACGACTACGGGATCTTCCGTCAACGCTTCGTCGAAGGACGACAGGTCGAGGAGCCCGACGACTGGCTGCGCTTGCCCAACCCCTGGGAGATTCCTCGGCCAGAGACGCGGGTTCGGGTCAAGTTCGGTGGCCGGGTTCAGGTCTACGCCGACACCGACGGCCGCCTACGTCATAGCTGGGTCGACACCGAGGACGTCGAGGCGATGGCCTACGACACGCCGGTGCCGGGCTTCGGCAACAACACGGTGAACACGCTGCGCCTCTGGGGCGCTCGGGGCACGGAGAACTTTGACTTCGGTGACTTCAACGTCGGCGACTACGTCGGCGCCGTCGAACATAAGGTGCTCGCCGAGAACATCACGAAGGTGCTCTACCCCAACGACAACGTCTATTCGGGTAAGGAGCTACGCTTCAAGCAGCAGTATTTCCTCGTCGCCGCGACGATGCAGGACGCGATCCGTCGCCATCTGGTGATGTTTCCGAGGTTGGACAATCTGGCCGAGCAGGTGGTCTTTCAGCTCAACGATACGCACCCAGCCCTCGCCGTCCCCGAGCTGCTTCGGATCCTGATCGACGACCACGGGATGGAGTGGGAGCAGGCCTGGGAGCTAACGGGTAAGACCATGGCCTACACCAACCACACGCTACTGCCTGAGGCGCTCGAGAAGTGGCCGGTGGATCTCTTCAACCGCCTGCTGCCGCGGCACGTGCAGCTGATCAATGAGATCAACGGGCGTCTGTTGCAGACGGTAAAAGAGCGCTTCCCAGACGACGCTCAGCTGGTTCGACGGCTGTCGATCTACGAGGAGGGCGCGGTGAAGCGCGTGCGAATGGCGCACCTCGCCGTCGCCGGATCGTTCTCGGTTAACGGCGTCGCCGAGCTACACACCGAGCTCCTCAAGTCGCGAGTGATGCCTGACTTCCATCGGATCTGGCCGGAGAAGTTCAACAGCAAGACCAACGGCGTGACGCAGCGCCGCTGGCTGCTAGGCTGCAATCCGCCGCTGGCCGAGCTGATCAGCTCGCGTATTGGTGATGGGTGGATTACCGCTCTCGAGCAGCTGCGTCGCCTCGAGGAGGAGGTCGACGACGAGCTGCTCGAGCGCATCGGGGCGGTGAAGAAGCAGGCCAAGGCGCGCTTGGCGCAGGTCGTGTCGCGACAGTTCGGCGTCAAGCTGAACCCCGAATCGATCTTCGACATTCAGATCAAGCGGATCCACGAGTACAAACGGCAGCTGCTCAACGCGCTGCACATCATCCACCTCTATCTGCAGATCAAGCGCGACCCGTCGGCGATCCGCACGCCGCGGACGTTCATGTTCGGTGGCAAGGCCGCGCCTGGCTACTCGATGGCCAAGCTCCACATCAAGCTAATCAACGATATCGCCGAGCGGATCAACGCCGACCCGCAGGCCTCTTCCTTGATCAAGGTCTTCTTCTTCCCGAACTACAACGTCACGGCGGCGGAGCTGCTCTTCCCCGCGGCGGATGTCTCCGAGCAGATCTCCACCGCTGGCTTCGAGGCCTCGGGCACGGGCAACATGAAGTTCGCGCTCAACGGAGCGCTGACCATCGGCACCCTCGACGGGGCAAACGTAGAGATCGCCCGAGCGGTTGGCGACGAGAATATCTTCATCTTCGGGCACACCGTGGATGAGGTCGCTCGGCTGCGTCGCGACGGCTACGATCCGTCGACCATCTACCGCGATCACCCACCGGTGGCGGAGATCCTCGATCTCCTCGCAGGCGACTTCTTCAGCCCCGAGGAGACCGGCCTCTACCAGCCGATCATCGACAGCCTGCTCCACAAGGACTTCTATCTGCTGCTAGCCGACTTCCACTCCTATCGCGAGGCGCAGCAGCGCGTCGACGTAGCCTACGCCAATCAGCGTCGCTGGAATCGGATGGCGTTGGCTAATATCGCCCGAGTTGGGAAGTTCTCGTCGGATCGCACCATCCGCGCCTACAACGACGAGATCTGGGGGCTCAGCTCGTTCAAGATCGAGGTGTAAAGAGATGAGCGAGACGTTTCGAAGCCTGCCAAACACCATGCTCGGCGCAGAGCAGCGCCGTTTTCGTGAGCTCGTTGCGGAGGGGATCCCAAAGACATTGCCTCCCGCTCGGGGGCGCGACGCATCGGTAAGCCATGCGCCCGCCCGGCGACAGGTGCTCAGCGCCGCGGATCGGCAACTCGCCCTACGCAACGCCCTGCGTTACCTGCCTCGCGCTTGGCATGAGGAGATGGCGCCCGAGCTCGCGGCGGAGCTCGCGGAGCACGGACGGATCTACATTCACCGGCTGCGCCCGAGCTACGCCATGCACGCGCGACCGATTGAGGAGTATCCGGCGCGGTCCCAGCAGGCCGCGGCGATCATGTTGATGATCACCAATAACCTCGATCCCGCCGTGGCGCAGCACCCTCACGAGCTGATCACCTATGGCGGAAATGGCGCCGTCTTTCAGAACTGGGCGCAGTATCGCCTGACCATGCGCTACCTCTCGCAGATGAGCGATGAGCAGACGCTCGTGCTCTATTCGGGCCACCCGCTGGGGCTCTTCCCCTCCCACGCAGAAGCACCCCGGGTCGTGGTGACCAACGGGATGGTGATCCCGAACCACAGCAGTAAAGAAGACTACGAGCGACTCAACGCGCTGGGAGTATCGTCCTATGGTCAGATGACCGCGGGCTCTTTCATGTATATCGGGCCGCAGGGGATCGTTCACGGTACGACGATCACGCTGCTCAACGCGGGGCGACTCTATCTCGACGGGGCCGCAGATCTGGCCGGGAAGGTCTTTGTCTCCTCGGGGCTCGGTGGGATGAGCGGCGCCCAGGCCAAGGCTGCTGTGATCGCTGGCGGCGTCGGCGTGCTCGCCGAGGTCAACCCGGTGGCGGTAAAGAAGCGCTACGAGCAGGGCTGGGTGATGGAGGTCGAGACCAACCTGGACAAGCTCTTGGCGCGGGTGAAGCAAGCGCGAGCGGCGAAGGAGCCGCTCTCCATCGCCTATCAGGGTAATATCGTCGATCTCTGGGAGCGCTGCGTAGAGGCGGGCGTAGAGATCGAACTCGGCTCAGATCAGACCTCGCTCCACAACCCCTACGCTGGCGGCTACTACCCTGTGGGTCTCTCTCTCGAGCAGGCCAACGAGATGATGGCTCGAGATCCAGAAGCCTTTCGCGAGCAGGTGCAGAGGAGCTTGCGCCGTCACGTCGCCGCCATCAACACGCTCGTCGCTCGGGGGATGCACTTCTGGGACTATGGCAACGCGTTCTTGCTCGAGGCCTCCCGCGCGGGGGCCGAGATCATGGCCGACGATGGGCTGTCGTTTCGCTATCCGTCGTATGTCGAAGACATCATGGGGCCGCTCTGCTTCGACCTCGGCTTCGGCCCCTATCGCTGGGTCTGCTCTTCCGGGCGAGACGAGGATCTCGCCGTCACCGACGCCCTGGCGGCCGAGGTGCTCGCGGAGATGGCGGAGCGGGCGCCGACGGAGACGCGGCAGCAGCTACTCGACAACCATAAGTGGATCGTCGAGGCGAGTAAGCATGAGATGGTCGTCGGCTCGAAGGCGCGGATCCTCTACGCCGATGAGCCTGGCCGCATCGCCCTGGCCCTCGCCTTCAACCGCGCGATCGGCGAGGGACGGATCGCTGGGCCGGTGGTGCTTGGTCGCGACCATCACGACGTCTCGGGGACCGACTCCCCCTATCGGGAGACGGCCAATATCCGCGACGGCAGCAACCTCTGCGCCGATATGGCGGTGCATAACGTGATCGGTGATAGCTTCCGTGGCGCGACCTGGGTCAGCCTTCATAACGGCGGCGGCGTCGGCTGGGGCGAGGTGATCAACGGCGGCTTTGGGATGCTCCTCGACGGCAGCGAGTCCTGCGAGCGACGGATCCGTCAGATGCTCTATTGGGACGTAAACAACGGCATCGCTCGCCGCGCCTGGGCGGGTAACCCCAACGCTCGCTTCTCCATCGCGCGCGCTATGGAGCAAGAGCAGGGGCTGACGGTGACGATGCCGGAGCTCGCCGACGAGGAGCTGATCCGCAAGGCCTTCGTCGAATAGCGGCTCATGGCAGGGCGACAAGCTCGTAGGCGGCGTGCTGCATGGGGTCAACGGTGACCGTCTTTCGCTGATAGGTCGATACCGCCAGCTCGTTGGCGTTCTTTACCACCTCCCACGCGCCGGTGTTGGGGTTCTTGCCCCGGAGCTCGTAGTCCTTTTTGGGCTGGAGGGTTGTCGTGGTGATGGTCAGCTCGCTACCCTGGTAGGCGACCTTGCTGCCAAAGGGGCGGGCCAGCGGTTCGCCAACGAAGACGCCCTCTCCTGGCCAGTGCACGGAGCGCCAGTAGGCCTCGATCAGCGTCGCGCCGCCAAAGTAGTGGCGTAGGAGCACGGAAGCCCGAGGGAACTTCTGCTGGTAGTTGCAGGGTTCGGAGCAGGTGCCGTAGCTGCCGGTGGCGCCGCCCTCGAGCCAGCGCACAACGCTCATCTGTCCTGTGCCGTCAAGCCTACCGCCGAAGGATGTGAGGTGGTCGGCGATGGCGCCCGGTCGATAGCTGTTGGTGGCCAGATCTGCGACTTTGGTCAGCCCCGTGAGGTAGAACAGCACGTCCTTCTCGTTGCTGAGCACGTTGCTGCCGCTGCCCGCCGAGTTATCGATGTACTCGCTGACAATGCCGTCGGGGCGGCTCCAGCTCTTCACTGTCGACTGAAAGTCTCCCCAGCGCACGCTGCGGGCCTTATCCGTCGTGCGCAGAAAGAAGCCCTTGCCGGTTGGCAGCATGCCATCGGCGGCGACGCCCCGATCGATCAAGGCCTTGCCCTTTGGCTCATCCATCGCCGCGATCATCATCGTCGGGCGCAGCTGGTGATCGGTGTAGGGTTTGGTGGAGGTCGAGTTGTAGTAGGGGGAGGGGGTGGTCGCGCTGCAGGGCGTGCTGCAGTATTTGGCCTTATCAAAGCCGAGGGCGAAGGCGGCGGTGATCGACTGGCATTCGACCTTGTAGGGTTTGAGCCAGGCGAGGGCGATCGCTTGGATATCGGGGCCGAGGGCCTTGTCGACGGCGCCCTTGGCCAGCTGAAACTCTGCCTGGGTGAGCTTCGCCTTCACTGGCAGCTTCACGGTCACGACGTTGCTCTTGGGGATCTTGCGCTTGGTTTGATAGTAGGCCCCCAGGGCGACGCTGGTGGGGTCATCGGCGTTGATCACCAGGGCGAGCTCGCTCGCCTCGATTCCTGTGCGGGGAAAGAGGACCGGGGGCTCGGCTGGGATCAGGGCGCTGTCGGGCCGGAGGTCGCGGGCCGCGTCGTCGAGCTTGCTGTCGCCGGCGTCGTCTCGCGAGACAGCCCCGTCGGCGGGGCCGCTGTTCTCGTTGTCGCAGGCGGGAGAGAGCGCGATCACCGCGATCAGCGCGAGGTTCGCGAGACGGCACCGCGCGTGGCCCGTACAACGAAGGTCAAGCATGATCTGCTCCTTGGAAGAGAGGGCAGCTTATCACGAGGGCTACACCGTCAACACGGTACCCACCGGTCGGGGATCGCCGAGAGGGCGTGGCGGTCGAGAGGCTTGGGGAGGTGGTCGACCGTCCCGCTGGCGAAGGCCTGTTGACGATCGTGGGGGCAGGGCGTCGGCAGAGATCGCCACAATGGGGGGAACATGGGACGCCGGCGCGGCGGGAGGGGTCAACAGGCTCTTAGTACGGCGAGCTATCTGAGGCCTAGAAAGCGGCCGGCAGTGCTGTACCCGGCGACGGGAGGCCTTTGTGGGGAAGCTCTTAGGCCAGAATCGAGTGCTGGCCGACCGGTCGGTCTGCTAGCATACTGACGAAGGTTGAACGTCTGCGCCCTTGGCGCCTCTCGAGGAGTGTTCTGATGACGTATCTGCGCCGCACAGCGGTGTTCGGAGCGGTGGTCGCCTTACTGAGCGCCGGTTGTAGCGACGGTCCGAGCGACGAGACGCCGATCAAGGGGGTGCCGGGGACCATGGCATCGTTCGCGATGAGCGGACCGATCAACACCCCAGAGACCTTCTACGATCTGCCCTATCCCTCCGACCTGCGGCTGAAAGAGGACGGCAGCCCAGAGCTCGAGGGGCTCCCGATGCGCCAGGACAAGTCGATCCTGTTCCAGCTGCGGGCGCTGCTCGAGCAACGCAGAGGCTTTCCCCAGGCCCCCGCGGTCTATTTTCGCTTCGACGGGAAACTCCCCACCCTTGATCCGGACAAACCCTACGCGGCGTCGACAAGTAGCCCTGTGCTGCTGATCGACATCGACGAGGGTGCCAGCCGCGGCACGCTCTACCCGGCGATCGCCTTCGATGTCTGGCCGGATACCTACGCGCCCAAGCACCTGCTGGCGATCGGGCCCTGGCGTGGGGTGGTGCTCCCGCCGGGTCGTCGCTACGCGGCGGTCGTGCTCCGTTCGCTGCTCGACGCCGAGGGGAAGCCGCTAGGCAGCTCCGCGGCCTTCGAGCAGCTCAAGGCCGGCAGAGCCCCAGCGGGCGAGCGCGGCACTGCGGCCGCCAAGCTCTACCAGCCGCTCTGGGAGACCCTCGATACCTTGGGCGTCGATCGCCTCGAGGTCGCGGCAGCTACGGTCTTCTCTACCGGCGACGTCGTCGCCGATCTCGCCGAGCTCTCGAGCAAGCTCCTCGACCTCTACAGGCCGACCATCGACAACGTGAAGCTCTCCAAAGACCACCCGCGCTACTGCGAGCTCTCAGCGACGATCACGCTGCCGCAGTTTCAGCGCGGTAGCTCGCCCTTCGACACCGAGGGGCTCTTCGAGCTCGGCGCCGATGGGCTGCCCAAGAAGCAGCGTGACGAGGTCGTACCGCTGATCATCACGATCCCCAAGAGCAAGATGCCAGAGGCCGGCTATCCGCTGACGAACTACATCCATGGCAGCGGCGGATCGCCGCAGGAGCTGGTCGACCGCGGCAAGGTCGAGGTCGTAGGCGGTAAGCCGCGGCCCGGCGAGGGGCCGGCCTATGTCCTCGCCCCCTATGGGATCGCGATGGCATCGATAGCCAAGCCCGTCAACCCGCAGCGCGGAGGCACCGGCGACTTCGACTACCTGAACTTATCGAACCTCGCCGCCTTCCGCGACACCTTCCGTCAGGGGGCGATCGAGGAGCGGCTCTTCTTCTCGGCGTTGATCGCGCTGAGGATCAACCCGGCGACGCTGGGAAGCTGCGCGCCGGAGCTGCCCAGCGGCGTCACGCACTACAAGGTTGACGCGAGCAAGGTGGCGCTGATGGGGCAGTCGATGGGCGGGATGTACACCAACATGGTCTCGGCGATCGACGAGCGTGTTCGCGCGGCCGTGCCCACCGGAGCCGGCGGGTTCTGGAGCTACATGATGCTCTCGAGCAGCATCGCGGGGCTTGGTGAGCCGACGATTCGCCTCGTGATCGGCTCGAATAACCGACTGAGCTGGCTACACCCCGCGCTGCAGGTCGTTCACGCCGCTTGGGAGACGGCTGATCCGCTGGTCTTCGTACCACGACTAAGCAGCCGTCCACTCTCAGGGCACCCCGCACGCCACGTCTACGAGCCTGTGGGCAAAGACGACAAATACTTCCCGACCTCGATCTACGACGCGATCGCGACGGCCTTCGGCCATCAGCAAGCAGGCCAAGAGATCTGGCCCGGGATGCAGCGATCGCTGAAGCAGGTTGGCCTTGACGGGCTGGTGACCTATCCGGTCAAGGAGAACCTCCAGAGCCAAGACGATGGGAAGCGAACGTACACCGGGGTGGTCGTGCAGTATGAGGGCGACGGGCTCTACGACCCCCATAGCATCGCCTTTCAGCTCGACAGCGTGAAGCATCAATACAGCTGCTTCCTCGACACGTTCTTCCGCCACGGCGTCGCGGCTGTGCTCGCGCCAGGGAAGCCGGGGGACCCCTGCGAGTAGCGACCGGGATGGTGCTGTCGAGGGGGGGCGGGCAGCATGTGCTACCCACTGAGCGACAAGGGCTCTTCGTTTGCGGGAGAGCGCTCTCGGTGACCTGGCACCGCTCTTGATAACCACTGCCTACGGTATATGACCACTGTCTACGGTCGTGAGCGTACAGCGGTGGCCGCCGCCTCCGGCTACCTGACGATCGTCTAGGCTCCTGCGCGGTTGGGTGTTCTAGGGCGAGTGGCCCTCAAGCGTCGCGCTGGGCGGAGCAGGGCTGATCCTCTTCGCTGGGATGCTGCTCACGACAGCGCGCCGCGGCGAGCCGCCAACGGGACGACCCCGTTATCGAGCCTTCGTCGGTGTCGGCTTCGTCGGTGTCGGCTTTGTCGGTGTCGGCTTCGTCGGTGTCGGCGTTGTCGGTGTCGGCTTCGTCGGTGTCGGCTTCGTCGGTGTCGGCTTTGTCGGTGTCGGCTT
>PDPC01000113.1 GCA_002747355.1 Pseudomonadota bacterium
CCCCGCCTGCGTCGTGCTCGACGAGAACTGCACCAATAAGGTCGACGACGACAGCGATGGGCTGATCGACTGCAAGGACCCGGACTGCTTCAAACACCCCGACTGCAAGACCCCGGGCCAGGAGATCTGCAACAACAATGTCGACGACGACTCGGACGGTGACGTCGACTGCGACGACAGCGACTGTAAGGCGCTGCCGCTCTGCCAGGGCCCCGGCAACGAGAACTGCAGCAACGGCGCCGACGACGACGGCGACGGCGCGGTCGACTGCGACGATCCGGACTGCAAGAGCTTCCCTGCCTGCCAGACCTTGCTCTGCAAGCCCACCGTCGACTTCGGCACGATCAACCCCACCGGATCGTCGGTGACTCGCTCTCTCGACGCACGGGGGCGCCCCGACGTCTACACGTCGCCCTGTGTGATCCCGGGCGGCGGCGAGGTGGTGGGGCGCTTCCGCCTCAGCGCCGCCGCGGACCTAAAGCTCACCTACGATCAGAAGAGCGGCGACCACGCCTTCTCGCTCTTCCGCGCCGGGGTCGGCGAGGCCTGCAACGCCAACCACGTCTCCTGCTTTGATCCGGAGTCGGCCAAGACCGGTGACTTCTCGATCAAGGGCCTCGCGGCCGGCGACTACTACATCATCGTCGAGGCCTTCGCCGCGGGCCTCGCTGGCGAGGTTGACCTGACCCTCAGCACCGGCACTCCGACCACCAAGGAGCACTGCAAAAACGGGATCGACGATGACGGCGACGGCGCGGTCGACTGCGCTGATCTCGACTGCACGTTCACGCCGGGCTGCATGACCCAGAACTGCGGCGTCGACGTCAACCTGGGCTCGCTGGTGATCAACGGCCCGTCGAAGCAGGCCACGATCAACACCTCGACAGGAGGCGACGACGTCGCCGCGAAGTGCGCCGCGGGGGGCGGCGGTGACATCGTGATCCGGATCGTGATGCCGCAGGCCGGTGGCATCAGCGTCACGGTCAACCAGCAGGGCTGGCATACCTTCGGGCTGCACCGAGACAAGGGGCCCGGCACGACCTGCACCGCTGACGCCGGAAGCTGCTTTGACAGCAACGGCACCCCCGGCTTCATCATCGAGTACGGCTCGGTGGAGAAGGGGGTCTACTACTACGTGGTCGACGCTCTCGACGCCGCCAAGGGCGGCTCGGTCTCGCTCTCTTTCAGCGCGTTCCAACCCCGAGGTCCCGAGCTCTGCGCCAACGGGATCGACGACGACGCCGATGGGCTGATCGACTGCCTGGATCCAGACTGCACGGGGGTGGTGGGCTGCCCCGGTCCCGTCTGCACGCCAGACTACAAGAGCGGCCCGCTCGTGGTTGGCGCCCAGCCCGTGACCTTTCAGCTCGACACGACCAAGGCCAACAACGACCAGACCGTCTCCTGCGCGCTGGGCGGGGGCAAGGACGAGGTCGTGGAGATCGAGCTGGCTGCGGTCTCGGGCCTTCAGATCAACTGCAATCAGTTCTCCGGCGATCAGGTGCTGGGGCTCTTCGCCGCCGGGGCGCCGCGCGATCCCTGCGACAAGAACCCGATCAACTGCGCGGATCCCAAGACCGGCACCCTCGGCTGCGGTTTCATCTTCCCCAACCTCCAGCCGGGCAAATACTACCTGGTGGTCGAGGCGTTCCAGCCCGGCAAGGAGGGGCAGATGCAGCTCTCGGTCTCCGCGACGCCAGATCACGCGCAGGAGATCTGCAACAACGGCAAGGATGACGACGGTGACGGGAAGATCGACTGCCAAGACGCCAACTGCTCAACCAAGCCGATCTGCCAGGGCCAGACCTGTACGCCGGACCAGAAAGTTGGGCTGATCGTCAAGGGGGGCGCGCAGCAGCACGTCGCGGTGACGACCACTGGCGCCGGCGATGGCGTCGCCTCCTCCTGCGCCAACGGCGGTGGTGAGGACGCCGTGGTCGCGTTCACCGTGGCCGAGCTCGTGAATCTGCAGATCGACTTCGCCCAGTTTGGCAACCACGTGCTGGCCATCTATGAGGACAAGGGCCAAGGGTTTGCTTGTGACGCAGCCCCGGTCGCCTGCCAGCCGACCAACGGCCAGGCGACAGGTAAAGCGCAGTTCACATCGCTCAAGGCGGGGCAGTACTTCCTGGTCGTGGAGGCCTCTGCCGGTGGATCCGAAGGCTCGGTCGTGATGCAGGTACGGGCCAAGTAGACTTGCGAGCACCCCCACAAATCCCTCCCGTCGCCGGGCACCGCACTGCCGGCGGCTCTAGGCCTCAGAACGCTCGCCGTACCTCCAGTATGGCTCGTTTCTTCGGCTACGAAAGCGGCTCGGCAGCTCAGCACCCGGCTCGGTCTTGGATTTGTGGGGAAGCTCTTGACGGTCGAATCGCTCATTGACGCACTGCGCAGCTAAGGATTCTACGTGATTACGTTGACGCTCTTTTGAGCATCGGCGACAATCTCTAGCTGAAGTGCTTCAAACCGCGCCGGCTCGAGAGGTTGAGCAGCTGGGCAAGTTCGAGCTGCTCGAGCAGATCGGACACGGTGGCATGGCCACCGTGCACAAGGCCCTCTTGCGCGGAATGGGTGGCTTCGAGCGCCAGGTCGTGATCAAGCGGATCCTCCCCGAGCTGGCCTCCGACGAGCACTTCGTCAAGATGTTCATCGACGAGGCGAAGCTCAGCGCGCAGCTCGAGCATCCGAACATCGTCCAGATCTACGATTTCGGCGTCGTCGACCGGACCTACTACCTCGCGATGGAGTATCTCGACGGGGTCACCCTGCTGAGCTTCATCAAAAAGCACCGGCGCGAGCCGATCCCGCCGGCGGCCGTGGCTTTCGTGATCCATCAGGTCTGCCTGGGCTTGCACTATGCCCATCAACTCCACCGCGATGGGCGCAGCCTCGGCTTGGTTCATCGAGACGTCAGCCCCGCCAACGTGATGCTCACCACTCACGGAGGGGTGAAGCTGCTCGACTTCGGCATCGCCAAAGCGGTCGGAGCCATCGAGCGCGAGGACACCCGAACCGGGACGCTGAAGGGCAAGTGGAGCTACATGTCGCCGGAGCAGGTGGAGGGCAAGGAGATCACCACTCGCTCCGACATCTTCGCGACGGGCATCATGCTCTGGGAGATGCTCACCTGCCGCCGGCTCTTCAAGGCCAAGACCGACTACCTCACCCTCTCGAACGTCGTGCGGGCGAAGGTGCCGCCGGTCACCACGTTTCGACCGGAGATCCCTAGGACCTTCGATCGGATCTGCGCCAAGGCGCTGGCTCGCGATCCCGATGAGCGCTACCAGACCGCCGAGGAGATGTCCGACGCGCTCGAGGAGATCCTCGCGATCACCCACTTCACAGCCAGCCAGCTCAGCGATCTCGTGCGACCGACCCTCTCGGTGGCGTTGCCGGAGGGAGAGTCGTCGGCTTCGAAGAGCACCTCCCTCTCGGAGTCGGCCGTGGGTTTCGTGGCGACCGACTCGGGTGAAGAGTCGGTGAGCAGCCTGGTCAAGGGTGAATCTGCCTCCTTCACGCCGGTCGACGAGCCGCGGAGCCGCGGTTGGGTGTTGCCCGCGATCATCGGCGGTGGGGTGGTGGCGCTGGTGATCGCGACGTTGGCGATCACACTCTTGGGCGACGATCCCGATCGCCCGGGGTTAGGCAAGCGCTCAACGAAGGGACGAGACAAGGTGACGGCAGCGCAGTGCGTGGTGCGCGTCGTCAGCGATCCAAAGGGCGCGGACGTTCGGGTGGGAGACGAGCAGACGATCCGTGGCATCACGCCGTTGACGTTGCAGTTCCCCTGTGCAGATGGGAGAAAGAGGATCGCGATCGCTTTGGCGGAGCATGAGTCGAAGGCGGAGACAGTGGAGCTCAGCTCGGGGGGCAAGCTGCTCAACGTACACCTGAGCCCGAAGGTCGTGATCGAGCCACCGCAGGATACGGGCAAGCCCGAGAAGAACCCGGGCACAAAAAAGGCGGCGGCGGCGAAGAAGCCAGCCACGACCGTGACGGCTAGCATGACCGAAACGCTTGCGACGACGAAGCCGGCCGCGACGACGAAGCGCGCCGCGACGACGAAGCCGAGAAAGAGGCCCGCGACGACGACGAGGCCGGCGAAGAGGCCGGCGACGACGAAGAGGCCGACGACGACGAAGAGGCCGACGACGACGAAGAGGCCGGCGGCGACGAAGAGGCCGACGACGACGAAGAGGCCGGCGGCGACGCAGAGGCCGGCGACGACGAAGAGGCCGGCGGCGACGCAGAGGCCGGCGACGACGAAGAAGCCCAACAGGGAGCTGCCTAACCTCAAGGGCGGAGGCCTGGCCGATCCCTATGGGAGCTGAACCACGATGACGCGTGTCTACCTTTGCGTCCTGGCGCTGCTGTTGGCGCTGCCGGCCTCCGAGGCCGCCGCGAAGCCTTCTCGCCGCGCGATGCGCGAGGCGCGTCGGCTCTACAAAGAAGGTCAGCAGCTCTACGAGCGCGGCAGCTATAGTGAGGCGGCCAAGCGCTTCGAGAAGGGCTATACCTACGATCGGCGCCCTGCGTTTTTGATCAACGCCGCGCAGGCCTATCGGCGGGACAAGCAGCCCGAGCGCGCGCTCGAGTTCTACAAGGTGTTCATCGAGGTCGATCCACAGTCGCGCTTGCGCTCGCAGGTCGAGGGGTTGATCGCCGAGCTCGAGGCGGAGCTGAACCCCAAGCCCATCTCGACGTTCGTCAAGCCACCACCGCCGAAGCCTCAGCCGAAGCCCATCGCCGGTTCAACTCCCTTCTACAAGAAGTGGTGGTTCTGGGCGGCCGTTGGCGTGGTGGTGGTCGGCACCGCCACGGGCGTGGGTGTGGCGGTCGCATCGGGCGGCGGTGACGACTACGTGAAAGAGGGGGGCCTCGGCGCCATTCGCTGGTAGAGCGGCCCTTTTCGCCTACGCATCGGTTTCGTTCAACCGGCGGTCGACGACGAGCTTGTCGTCGACACAGTCGACGCGCAGCTGGTCCCCCTCCTTCGCCGCACCCTTGAGGATCTCCTCGGCGACCGGGCTCTCGATCAGGCGTTGAATCGTGGTGCGCATCGGCCGCGCGCCGAGCAGCGGATCATAGCCGCCGTGGTCGATCAGATACTCGAGCGCCGCGTCGGTGGCCTCGAAGCCAATGCCGCGCTCCTTGGTCAGGCGCTCGCTCGAGTCGGCCACGAGCAGCCTCGCGACCTTCCGGATCTGAGCGCGGCTCAAGGGCTCGAAGACGAGGCGCTCCTCGATGCGGTTCCAGAGCTCGATGGGGAAGGCTCGTCGCGCGGTCTTCAGCACCTCGTCACGGATCCGGATCCACTCCGGATCATCAGCCTCCACCACGTCGCCCTCGCTCTCGGAGGCCACGCCGAAGCCGATCGGCCCTCGACGGCGGTCGTAGTGATCGCTGCCGAGGTTGGAGGTCATCACCACGACGGTGTTGGAGAAGTCGACCGTGCGTCCGCGGCCGTCGGTGAGGCGCCCATCATCGAGCAGCTGTAGCAGGATCTGGAGCACGTCGCGGTGGGCCTTCTCGACCTCATCGAGCAGCACGATCTGATAAGGACGCTTCCGCACGGACTCGGTGAGCTGGCCCCCCTCCTCATGCCCGACATACCCCGGCGGCGAGCCGATCATCCTCGCCACGCTATGGGGTTCCATGAACTCGCTCATGTCGAGGCGGCAGAGCGCCTCTCGGCTCGAGAAGAGGAAGTCGGCGAGGACCTTGACCAGCTCCGTCTTGCCCACGCCGGTGGGGCCGAGAAAGAGGAAAGAGCCGATGGGGCGGTTGCTGGCGAAGCCCGCGTAGTTGCGGCGCACGACCTGACAGACCCGCTCGAGGATCGGTCCGTGGCCGACGATGTGCTCGCGGAGGAAGCTCTCCATCTCGAGGAAGCGCTCGGTGTCGGCCATCAGCAGCCGATCGACGGGGATCTTGGCCATCTCGGCGACGAGCTCGGCGACCTCGGCTCGACCGACGGCGTCGCGAGCCGTGCGCTTGGCTCGACTGCCGGCCAGGTCGAGCAGGCTGATCGCCTTATCTGGCAAGAAGCGATCAGCGATGTAGCGCTGCGCCAACCGCCCGGCCGAATCGAAGGCCTCCTCGCGATACGCGACGCCGTGGTGCTCCGCGTAGGCGGGCCCGATGCCGCGGAGGATCGCCAGCGTCTCTTCCATCGTCGGCTCGGGGACGAGCAGCGGCTGCAGGCGCCGCTGAAAGGCCGGCGCTTGCTCGATGAACTTGCGGTAGGCCTCGCTGGTGGTGGCGCCGATACAGGGGAACTTCCCCTGCGCCATCGCCGTCGAGAGCTCGCTGACGGCGTCGAGGGAGCCGTCGCCCGCAGCGCCGGCGCCGATCAGGGTGTGGATCTCGTCGAGAAAGAGGATCACCTTGCCCTCGGCCGCCTCCATCTCGTCGCGCAGCGACGCCATGCGCTCGGAGAAGGCGCCGCGGAGGGCCGTGCCCGAGACCAGCGCGCCCATGTTCAGCTCGACGAGGCAGCGCCCCTCGAGGAAGGGCACGCGCTCGGGTTGGTCGACCTGCAGGTAGGCCAGCCCCTCGACGATGGCCGTCTTGCCCACGCCTGGCTCACCGACCAGGCAGGGGTTGTTGGCGCGGCGCTTGCCGAGGACGTCGAGGATCTGCTCGACCTCGTGCTCGCGACCGACCAGCGGCTCGATCTGCCCCACCGACGCGGCGGCCGAGAGGTTGCGGCCGAGCTGAGTGATCGTGGGGAAGCGCTCCGGATCGAGGGTGAAGCGCTCGTCGGCCTGGGCCTCTGCGGCCTCGTCATCGCCGTTGCCTTGGGTCACCCGCGGGTCGCGCCGAGCCGCCTCCAGCCGATCCGTGCGCCGGCGCGGCTCTTCGCCAGCGCGTAGCAAGCCCTGCCGCAGCGGCCCTGCCGGCTCGGGTGCCGCCGCCTCGCTCTCGGCGCTGCTAACACGGCGTCGAGGCGTGCCGCCGGTGACGAGCGCCAGCGCGATGGTGCGGAGGTTTGGGAGGTCGAGGCCGAGAGCCTCGAGGATGCGGAAGGCCACGCTCTTTTGTAGCGAAGAGAGGGCGATCAACAAGTGGAGCGTGCCGACCTGCGCCGAGCCGCAGCCTTGCGCCATCCGCCGACAGCGATCGCGGATGCGTGTCAGCATATCGGCAGGCTCGATCAAGGGCCGCTGCTCCTCGTCGCCGCCGGGGGAGGCGACACGGAGCGGCGGGTCGAGCTGGGCGAGCTTCTGGCTGACCTGCGTCGCTCGCACACCGCGGTCGACCAGCAGGTCGCGCGCCGCGCTTCCTTCGGCGAGCATCGCCAGC
Source organism: Pseudomonadota bacterium (assembly GCA_002747355.1). Lineage (GTDB taxonomy): Bacteria > Myxococcota_A > Polyangia. The sequence goes on from PDPC01000113.1 coordinate 7,306, forward strand.
AGGAGGTGGGCGCTGGAGTAGGTCGTCCCGGCGCGCGTGGCGATCGCGCTCGCCTCGTCTATCACCCGCTGCAGGCTCTCATCGTATGGCGTACGGCTCATTCTGGGGCGGTCCTCGCTGTGCTGACCACGTTGATACGGCCGCAAGGGCAGCGCTCGCTGGCTCGCGAGCCTACCAGGTCTTGCATCCCATAGGTCACCATCGAAAAGGGGCGGTCGACGCCATAGAGCCAGCCCGCCTCGACCCGCTCGACGCGGTTGGCGCCGACGAAGCAGCTGCGCTCGTCGGCCAGCGCGGCGCGCAGGTAGGGCGGCCGCGCGGCGGAGGGGAGGGCGAGGTCCAAGGCGAGGCGGAGCAGGCTGTGGGCCGAGGGGAGGGTCTCGGCGAGCGTCGCAGGCTGCGTGCCGCCATAGAAGAGCTCTCGCTCGTCGGCGCTGAGCGTCGGGCCGACCCCGCCGTCGATCGCCAGGTGACCCTGGAGGCAGTCGTAGCAGGGGCCCTCGGCGCCGTCGGTGACGATATGCTTGAAGTGGCTCACGCCGGGAAAGGCGGTGGGCGTGATGTGGCGGATCCCGCGCCGACGCAGCTCGGCGGTGGCGAGGAAGTTGTCGTCCTTGCTGCGGCCCATCGCCACCACGGCGAGGGTCGGGCGGACCTCGTCGAGGATCGCGGCGAAGCGCTCTCGCGAGCCGCGCTCCCGTCGTGAGAGGAAGAGCTCGCCATAGATCAGCTCGCGATCAGCGGCGGAGAGCGCCGTGAGCCCGGCGCCGAGCTCGCGGCGCTCCCAGCGGGCCTCGGGGGCGATGCGCCGCGCCAAGAGCTCGGCGAGGGCCTTGCCCTTGGGCGCGCCGATGGTCTGAGTGGGGAAGAGCTGGCGCACCGGGTTCGCGGGGCTGACGTCCTTGCAGTCGAGCAACACGAGCCGCTTGGCGAGCATCGGCGCTTCGCCGCAAAAGAGGCTCGCGGTGCCGAGGCCGAGCACCAGCAGGGTCTCGCCGCCGACGAAGGAGGCCGGGGCGCGAAAGCGGGGTGGGGCGCCCACGCTGAGCTCGAGCACCCGCCGCCCAGGGCGACCCAAGCGCGCCACCCAGGGCCAGCGACCGTCGCCTCGGAGCAGGGCGACACGGCCGGCCTCGAGCAGCTGCTCGCCTAGGTCGGGGCGCTTCGGGCGCTCGGGAGCGAGCAGCCAGCGCGCCAGTCCGAGGCCGAGGGAGCGTCGCTCCAGCGCCTCGACGTGGGCGGAGGGGCTGTCGGCGTCTCGTGTCGGGAGGCCGGCGAGCGCCTCGACGGTGCCCAGCAGCGCGTCGACATCGACCTCGGCACGGGGGTGCCAGGAGAGCTGCAAGGCCTCGTACACCGCGCCAGCGGGCGCGGCGGAGAGGATCGTGGGCACGCCAGCGTCGATCGCCGCGCGGAGCAGCTCTGGGCTCTCGGCGTCGAGGTTGGCCAGCAGCAGCTGCGGTGGGCGCTGGGCGAGCGCGCCGCGGAGGCTCTCGATCGTGCGTGGGCGTCGCTCCAGGCGCCAGCTGTCCTCGAAGCCGTTATGCTGGCGCAGGTGGGCCTCGAGCGCTGCGGCCCGCCCCTGACCCAGCGCCCCCTGGCCGAGGGAGCGCAGCTGCGCGTCGTTGGCCTCGAGAGGGTCGTCGTCGTCGAACCAGAGCTGATCGACGATGCCGCTCTGAGCGAGCGCCGCCGCCGCCAGATGCCACTCGGACAGGCCCCAGCACGCGACGCGGCGATCGAAGAAGAGCTCCCCGACGACGGGCTTGACGCGCTGGTAGTACGCCTCGCGCCAGGTCATCGGGGCGTCCCGTGGGGGCCCTGGCCCTGATCGACCGGGGCTGCTCCTCGCGGCGTCGGCGCGCCGTAGGCGTCGACCAGGGCCAGCAGAGACGCGCGAGAGAGCGTGTCTCCGCGCCAGGCGCGGGGCAGCTCGAGGGGCTCGAAGTCGTTGCACCACGCGCGACGTACCAGCAGCACCCGGGGCGGTAGGGCGGGGAAGTCTGGTGGCAGCGCGATCAGCAGCTGCCCCGCCCGCGTGTCGACGAGGTAGCGTCGCCATCCCCGACCGAGGAGGTTGCGGCTCACCCGGTAGCCCGCCTCGCGGAGGGCGCGCTTCTGCCCATCGCACCAGCGCGCTCCCCGGCGGCGCTGCCAGTAGGTCTTGCGCCGCGCCGCCCGCACGGAGTCGTGGCTGGTGGGCACGACGCGGGCGTCGCCGAGGTCATGGAGCTGCGCGTCTGCCGCGCCCGTGTCTCGCGAGGCCCAGCTGTGCACACGCCATCGCAGGTGCTTACCGTTGGCGTCGCGCCCGATCGCGCCCTCGTCGACGATGCGCCAACGCCCGCGATCGCGCCCGGGGACGCCGTCGGGATAGACCACATGGAGGATCGCCGTGTCGAGGCCCCGTCCCTGTCGCCAGGCCCGCGCCTTGGGGGCGGTGACGCCGTGAAACAGGTCGCCGCTGGATAGAAAGCAGCCCCCATCGAAGGGATGAGCGTGGAGCTTCGAAGAGACCGAGAGCCGCGGAGAAGCGGCGAGGAGCTCATCGATGCGCGCGTTGAAGGCGACGTTGGCACCCGCGATGTCGCCGGCGAAGTGGCAGTTGGCCGCGGAGAAGGCCTTGATCTCATCGGGCGGGATCGCGGCGCCGTCGATCACGAGCTCTTGGATGTGGTCCGCGCCGACCAGCTCGACTGGCGTGAGCAGGTGCCGCTCCCGCGGCACCATCGCCGCGAGCGGGTACATCAAAGACTCGAGGGCCGAGCCTCCCTCCGCCAGGCCGCGTTCGACCCAGCGCTGCACCTCGTCGAAGATCTGGCGAGCGGCGGGGCGCGATAGCAGGACGTTCATGGGGCTCCTCGCGGGCGACGACGTCAGGCTCGACAAGAGCGGCTCGGGTGAGCTCAGGTGAGTGTGTTGTCGGCCGAGCGCCCCACGAGGTCCTGGTAGACCTGGCGCAGGGGCTCGACCAGCTGCGGTCTGCCGACCACGTTGTACATCTCGTAGAGCGACATCTCCAGCCGGTCGAGGGCCAGCTCGAGGCGGCCGAGGGCGTGGAGGTCGGCGACCATCAGGTCGATCAGCAGCCGCGGCACGACGCGGTTTTGCAGCACCTGTACGGCGGGTTGCTCGCGCCATTGGGCATAGAGACAGAGCCGGTAGT
>PDPC01000114.1 GCA_002747355.1 Pseudomonadota bacterium
CTAGACCCGCTGGTCGCGCGAGCGTAGGGTTGGCGCATGCAGCGTTTCCGTCGGGAGTTCGAGCTCCCCGCTAGCTCAGAGACCGTCTTTGGCCTGCTCAAAGACGTCGACATCCAGCGTCGCAAGGCGCTCGCGGATCCGAACTGCGTCGGTGCCGAGGTGACGGTCGATGATCGCGGCGATCAGGTCGTGGTGGTGTTGCGTCGCGACGCCAAGCCGATGTGGGGCGAGGAGCCAAACAGGAGCACGCTGACGATGACCTGGTCCACCGGATCCGTCGCGGATGAGACGCGCCGCGGGACCTGGGTGCATCGACAGCATGGCCAGGAGAAGCGCTCGAGCGCGGAGGGCACCCTCGAGCTGCGCTCTTTCGGCGCTGAGCGCTGCCGGTTGGTGACCGAGGGTTATATCGAGATCCGTGTCCCGCTGATCGGGCGCCGGATCGAGAAGAAGGTGGCCAAGGTGATGGCGTCGCAGGGGGCGAGCGAGCGCGAGTTCTACCTCGTCGAGCTGAAGAAGCGCTGAGCGGCAGGAGGCCGGCTCCCCACCGTGCAGACCTCATGTATGGGTTGTGTCCCTCCTGGCCAGATCTGCCGTCAGGCGAGCAGCGACTCCCGAGTGAGGTAGCGCAGCGCGCCGTCCAAGACGGTCGCGACCACGCGCCCGCGAAACTCGTGGCCCCCAAAGGCCGAGTTCTTCGAGCGGCCGAAGAGCGTGTCGTCGCCGACGGTCCAGCGCTGCTCTGGATCGACCAGGCAGAGGTCGGAGACCGCTTCGTCGCTGGCGAGGGTTCCGAGCCGCGTCGATTGGCGCAGCACCCGCGCCGGCCCCGCGGTCATCAGCTCGACCGCGCGGCGTGAATCGATCGTCTTGTCGTGCATGAAGGCGAGAGCGGTGGCGAAGGCGGTCTCGAGGCCGATCACGCCGAAGGGAGCATCGACGAAGCCCTTGGCCTTCTCCTCGGCGGCGTGGGGGGCGTGGTCGGTAGCGATGGCGTCGACGGTGCCGTCGGCGAGGGCGGCGATCAGCGCCTGGCGATCGGCCTCCCTCCGAAGCGGAGGGTTCATCTTCGTGTTGGGATCGCCGCCAGGGGCACGAGCGCAGGCCTCGTCGGTGAGCAGCAGGTGGTGGGGCGAGGCCTCGCAGCTCACCGCGGCTCCGGCGCTTTTGGCCTCGCGCACGGCGGCGACGCTGCGCGCCGTGGAGGTGTGGAGCACGTGATAGCGAGCGCCGGCCTCGCGGGCGAGGCGCACGTCGCGCTCGACCATCACCCCCTCGGCGTCCGCGGGCTGGCCCTCCACGCCGAGGGCGCGGCTGGTCGGACCTTCGGTCATCGGCCGGTGGTGGGTGATCGAGATGTCCTCGGCGTGCTGCATGAAGAGCAGATCGTGCTCGGCGCAGGCGGCGAGCGATTGGGCCATCAGCTCGGCGGACATCACCGGCAGCCCGTCGTCGGTGACAGCGACGGCGCCGGCTGCCGCGAGGCCACCGTGATCGGTGATCGCCTCACCTCCGAGGCCCTGGGTCACGGCCGCCGCGACGAGGATCCGCACGGCTCCGACGCGTCGCGCCTCCTCACCCTGAGAGCGCACGGCCTCCGCGTTGTCGAGGCTCGGCTTGGTGTTGGGCATCACCACACAGGTCGTCACGCCCCCAGCCAGCGCGGCGCGGCTCCCCGTCGCCAAGGTCTCCTTATGCTCGAAGCCTGGCTGCCGAAAATGCACCTGTAGGTCGATCAGCCCCGGCAGCAACCAGAGCCCGGCGGCGTCGAGACGGCGCGCCGCTCTGGGCACATCCCGCGGATCGATCTGGACACCCTTGGCGTCGACCAGCACGTCGTGCACGGCGTCGATGGTGGCGGCAGGGTCGAGGAGCCGGGCGCCGGTGATCAGCAGGGGCTCGCGATCCCTAGAGGTCGGGGCGTCGAAGAAGCGGGGCATCGGGTCTCCTCTCGAGGGAGCGTGAAGTGTACCATCGCCGCGTCGCTGTCAACGGAGGACGAGATGAGCAGAAGATGACTGCCGAGAAGCTGCGCGCTGGCCCTGGGCCTTGGAGTGGTCGTCGGAGCGGGCCCGACCCAAGCACAGGGCGATACGATGAGCGCCGCAGCGAAGGACGATTTGAAGAGCGCGAAGGAGTCCTTCATCGTCGCCTCGCTGTTCGACGACCGGCGCGTTGCGCGCGACGGTTTCTTCGTCTATCGGCGACCGCTGCGTGGCAGCCGATGAGCGTGGTTCCCGAGACCGCTCGCGGCAACGGGGGGGGACGTGATCCTGCAGGCCTTCCATTGGACCTGGTCAAGATCCTGCAGGCCTTCCATTGGACCTGGTCAAGACCCAGTGCACAGGCTCGATGGATGGCCGCTCCGAGACCTGGTGCTGACCGGGCTCGGATCCTCGGCTGGGTCAGAGAGGCGGGGAGCTGCGCCTTCGACGAAGCTCGTATGACGCGTATCGCGCGAGCGAAAAGCCTGATCTCCCCTCGCTCGGCGAGCAGCGTCGAGGTGGCCCCTGAGTCCGACAGAACGCGCGCTGACAAACGTTTCTCGTGCAGAGCTGGCCTGCTCGCCCTCAGGGCGCTACTGTTGCCGCCATGCCAAAAGAAACCGACGACCGGATGGTCTGGATCGACCTCGAGATGTCTGGCCTCGACCCAGACAAGGAGCGCGTACTGGAGATGGCTTTATTGGTCACCGACGGCGCGCTGGAGATCATCGCCGAGGGGCCCGAGGTGGTGCTCAAGCAGGATGACGCGCTCCTCGAGGGGATGGACGCCTGGAACCGCAAGCACCATGGCGAGTCGGGGCTGATCGAGCGCGTGCGCGCCTCGGAGGTCGACGACGCCGCCGCCGACGCGCTGGCCGTGGAGTTTCTCCGCGCCCATTGCCCCGAGGGGCGCTGCCCACTGGCCGGCAGCTCGGTCCACCAGGACCGGCGCTTCATCTCACGCTACCTGCCAAGGCTCGACAACTACCTGAACTACCGGCTGGTCGACGTCTCGAGCGTCAAGGAGCTGGTTCGTCGCTGGCTGCCGACGATCTACGCCCGCCGGCCGGAGAAGAGAGGCCTCCACCGCGCGATGGATGACATCCGCGAGTCGATCGACGAGCTGCGCTACTACCGCAAGCACGCCTTTCTGCGCCCCGAAGGTCTGGTGCACTAAGAGCACCCCTACACGTTGCTCCCGTCGCCGGGCACAGCACTGGGTGCTCCTAAGCCCCAGCGAGCCGACCACCATGGCGGTAGCTACGGCGCTTCGACCTTGAAGAGCTGTTGGCCGAGGGCGAGCATCGAGCCATGCTCGATGGCGACGCGGCTCTTCAACCTGATATAGCTACCGTTGGAGCTGTCGAGGTCGATGAGATCGACCTGACCGTCGGGGTGGCGCATGATGCGGGCGTGAACGCCAGAGACGTAGCCGTCGTCGCAAAAGAGGATGTCGCCGCGCTCACGGCCGAGGATGGTCTCGTCGCCGAAGAGGGGGAAGGCGCTGCTGTCACGTTTACGGCCGACCACTAGGCTGAGGCGGCCCCAGAAGCCCGGGTTGGGGCTGCCGCCAACCTCGGTGCCCTGTTCGTCTTTGCGCGCCCCGCCGATCAGGTTGAGGCGCAGCAGCTCCTGCCCCATGCGGAAGACGTCGCCGTCGACCAGCTGCTGCTGCTTGACCCGAAGAAAGGTGCCGTTGAGGCTGCCGGCGTCCTCGACATATAAGACGTCGCCGTCGTGGTGGAAGTGGACGTGCTGTGGGCTGAGGTAGGGGTCGGTTTCGAAGACCGGCGCGCTATCTCGGCCGATCGTCAGCTCGGTCCCCTGGAGCAAGAACTCACCGCCCGGAGAGCCGTCTGGCAGCATCAGCACCAGGCGGGCCATCGGCGGACCCTCCGGGTCGGTGGGGCGCTGCTCCAAGACGAGCGGGTCTTCTTTGCCCTCGATCCGCTCATAGCCGGCCCCCGTGCCTTCGCCCTCCAGGTTGAGCCCGCAGCTGCCGCAGAACCTGAAGGTCACGGGGTTGAGCGAACCACAGCGTGGGCAGTTGCGTCGGGTCTCGGCTTCGACATCGTCTGTCAGCAGATCCGGTGACGAGGCGGGCGTTTTGCCAACCTGCGTCGATCGCGGCGCAGGCGGAGCGGGCCGTGCCGATTCGGAGGGGTCGCGGACCCTTTCGACGCCGCGCATCGCGCGGGCTGGGGTCTGATGAGCGCTCGGCTGGGGTTTGGACGGATCGCCAAGGCTCTCTGGTACGAGGGGCGACTGGAGGGCCTCGTTGGGTGGTGCAGCGGCCTCCGCCATGTCGGCACCACATCCGAGACAGAATTTGTAGTGCGGTTGGTTCGAGGTACCGCACGCCCGACAGATGATCACCCCTGGCTCCCTCGTCAGCAACGTCGTACCACGGGCTGTAGGGCCCAGCCACTTATAGAGGCGCTTTGCCCTTGCCAGAGGACCGGACCCTGCTACCCTCTGCGACCGGCGCTACCGTGGCGACCTCCGCGGTGGCCGCAGCTTGAGAGGTTAGGCATGGCCAAAAAAACGAGCAAGAGCTCGCGTAGCAAGACCACCGTCGACCCGTCGCTCCCGACGCCGAAGGCTGATCCCGACGCCGAGCTGACGGCCAGCCAGCTGCGCACGCTACAGGGTAAGCTGATCGAGGAGCGCGACTCTCGCCTCTCAGCGCTCAAGCGCCACGTCGCCGACGCGACCGAGGACACCGGCGGTGGCGGCGACGAAGCCGACGTGGCGAGCCTCCATGCCAACCAGGCCTATCTGCTGCGCGTCGCCGACAAGGAGCAGAAGCTGCTGCGCGAGATCCGTCACGCCCTACAGAAGATGGAGTCCGGCGAGTACGGCGTCTGTGAGGGGAGCGGTGAGCCGATCGGCTACAAGCGGCTGCTCCTGCGGCCGTGGACCCGTTACAGCGTTCGCTACAAAGAAGAGCTCGAGCGCGAGAAGGCCCAGCGCACCCGTCGCTGAGCGCTGCGCTCTTCGTTTCTTCGTTTCTTCGTTTCTGCGTTTCTGCGTTTCTGTAGACCGGCTCCGGGTCGCTCGCAGGCCGAGGTTGCCCAGCCCCTCGTCGTCGTGGCTGCCGCCGGTCTCGCCTTTATCGGCAGGGCGAGGCAGCGCAACAGGGCCAGGACTCGAGCGTGGGGTCTGGGCATCGGTCACCTCCAAGGCCGATCTAAACGGCTTTGATTTGATGGGGATTGCACTGCGCGCGGGTGCCGTTGCGCGCAGCGACAGTACCGGCGGTGAGGCAGCGGCCATCGACGGGAGGCGCCCGTATTCCAGCGGAAAGATAGACCAAACAAGGGTTTGCAAGTGCTTGCATTTGGGTTAAAGATGGACACGATGGTGCTTCGTCGCTCCAAGCCCCTGGCGCTCGTCTGTAGCCTGACCCTCGTCGGGGGGCTGCTGCTCGCGCAATGGCATCGGGCGACGGCGGTCCACAGCTACTGCGCCGAGCACGGCGAACTCTCCCATACCCACGGCGCCGAGCCCGCCAACGATCACGCCCAGCACCACGACCCAGCTCGAGCGACGCTCCACCGTCGTGCCAACCCCGCTCACGATGAGCACGGCTGCGCTGCCCTCGACCTCCTCAGCCACGGCAGCGGCGTGATGGCCGAGGACGCGAGCCTCACGCTGGCGTTGCACATCCTCGATCCACGGCAGACCATCCGCGAGCATCTCGCCTTCTCTGGCCAGCGCTACCGTCTCTGCCCCAAGACCTCCCCGCCCACTGCCTAGCGCGACGCCTCGTCCCGAACGTTCACCCATAACTCGACGCGCGTGTGATCCGCCGCGATCCGCTCGCCCAGCGCCGAAGAGCGGGTATGGACTCGCTCAGCGGGAATGGTTCCATGGTTGGTCTTCGTTCCACCTGGACGATCATCGCCGCTCTACTAACGCTCCTTGGGTCTCGCGGGGCGGCGTCGGCGCCGGCGTCCGTGCCGGCATCGGGGCCGGCGTCTGTGCCGGCATCCTCTGCGGCGAGTCCCGCACCCGCTGCTGATCTCGACCTCCCCGCGGTCTCTCGCCCAGCCTCGAAGGCGAACCCGAAGGCGAAGGCCCCCAAGGCCAAGGCCCCCAAGGCGAGGGGCGAGGCCGACTACGACCTGGGCAAGGACACCGTCTACGGCGAGCGCCGCGCCGAGGCCACGTCGGCGGGGGAGTACCGCATCGAGCTGGGCAAGCTCCACGTGATCCCGCGGCGAAACGCCTCGGACCACCTGATGCTGGCCCCCGGCGTGCTGACGATCAACCACGGCGGCGAGGGCCACGCTCAGGCGACCTATATGCGCGGCTTCGCGGCGCGGGAGGGCGCCGATATCGAGTTTCTCGTCGACGGCATCCCGCTCAACGAGCCCTCGAATGCCCACAACCACGGTTACGCCGACCTTTATTTCATGCCCCCGGAGTTCGTCCAGACCGTGACGATCACCGAGGGACCCTACGATCCGGAGCAGGGTGACTTCGCCTTCGCTGGATCGGCGAACTATCGCCTCGGCGTCTCGGAGCGGGGCGCTCGGCTGCGCTACGGCTTCGGTCGCTTCGGGGCGCAGCGGCTCCTGTTTACCTACGCGCCGAAGGGCGCCGAGGAGCAGACCTTCGCCGGCTTCGAGCTCTACACCTCGAGCGGCTTCGGCCAAAACCGCGCGGCCCAGCGGGCCGCGGCGCTCGGCCGCTACGCCGACGACGAGGGCCCCGGCGGCTTGCGCTGGGCGGCCTCGATCTACGGGTACGCGACGCGCTACGACAGCGCCGGGGTGCTGCGCCAGGGCGACCTCGACGCGGGCAAGGTCGACTTCTTCGAGAGCTACGACTCGAACCAGGGGGGCGAGAGCAACCGCGTGCTGCTCTCCTTTGACCTCGCCGTGGGGCCGCAGGATCGCCGCTTCTCGATGGTGAGCTGGTTCGGTCTGCGGCAGATGCGTATCCGGGCCAACTTCACGGGCTGGTACGCGGATCAACCCTTCGACGCAGCGGGTAACCGCATCGTGCAGCGGGGCGACGGCTTCGAGCTCGTCACCCGTAGTCTCACCGTCGGATCGCGCGGCACCTATGGGCTCTCGCGTGAGCTCTTCGGTCAACGCCAGCAGCTCGATCTCGGCTATGCCTTACGCTACGACCGAGCCACCAACAGCCAGCGCACGCTGCGCTCGGTGACGGCGATCCCCTACGCTACGGTCTTCGACAACGAGGTGGACCTGCTCAACATCGCGGGCTTCGTCCGCGCCCAGCTGCGGCCGCTGCCGTGGCTAACGCTCCGCGGCGGCGTGCGGGTCGACGCTTTCACCTTTGGCGTGCGCGACCTGAACCAGCCCGACGCCGACCGCGAGGGCGTGCGGGAGCCGGAGCAGCGGGCGCAGGCGTTCGGCTTCGCGATCAACCCGCGGGTCACGCTCGACGCCAAGGTCTGGCACGAGCTCCACGCGATCGTCAGCTACGGCCAGGGCACTCGCTCGGCGGACGCGGCGTCGCTCTCGGACAACGAGACGGCGCCCTTCGCCCGGGCGCAGGTCTTCGACCTCGGCCTCTCTCATGGCTACGGCAAGGCGGGCAAGGGGCTCTCGCTGAGAACGCAGGCCTCCTACAGCTACGCCTACGTCGACAAAGACCGGCAGTTCGATCCGGCGGCGGGGCGTAACATCGTCTACGGGGCCTCCAGCCGCCACGCGCTCTCGTTCGGGGTGCGGCTGGGCTACGATGGCTGGCTCGACGCGCTGGCCAACGTGGGCTACGCCTATGCGGTCTGGGAGAGCGTCTCCTTGCCGGGGACCAGCGGGATCAACGTCGCGCGAGCCGGTGACCTGATCGCCTACATCCCGCAGCTGATCGGTCGCCTCGACCTGGCGGCCTCGGGGCGTCTGCACAAGGGCTGGCGTCTCGGCGGTGTGCCCGTCACAGGGCGCGTCGGTCTGGGGTTGACCGTGATGCCAGGTCGGCCCCTGCCCTTGGGCGCTATCGGCGACCCTTTCTATCTCGTCAACCTCGGCGGCGAGCTGCGGCTCTGGCATGTCTCGCTTGGGGTCGAGCTCCGCAACCTCCTCGACCGGCGCTATCGCCTCGACGAGTTCAACTACGCGAGCAACTTCGTCTCCCCAGAGGCGACGCGCAGCCGCGTGCCAACACGGCACTTCGCGGCGGGCGAGCCCTTCTTTGTGATGGGCACGCTGACCGTGCATCTGGAGTCTTTGTTCTTTGGGATCGCCGCAACGAAGCCCAAGGGGGCCGCAGCGAAGAAGACGTGAGCCAGCGGCCGGGCGGCAGCTTGGCCGGAGAGAGAGCAGGACCATGCGAACCATTTCAAGAGGGCTTGCCGTCCTTATGCTGGGCCTGGCCGTCGTGGCCGGCGGCTGCAGCGACGACGGAGGCGCGACGGCGAAGGCCGGCTTTGGTGACTGTACCAAGGACCGTCCCGACTGGAGACAGTGCTCGGAGGGGAAGATCCAGGTCTGCCATGTCGTCTCCGGGATGGATCCGCATTTCCATTGGGGCGCCGACTGCAAGAGCCTCGGCCTGAGCTGCGTCAACATCAACAAACAGGGCAAGGCGGCCTGTGTCGATGAGACCAAGACCTGTGCTACGGCCGACGAAAAATGCGAGGGCAATACCGCGTACTTCTGCGTCGATGGCAAGCTCGGCCAAGAGCCCTGCGGGACCGCCGCGACCTGCCACGTCGAGGCGGGCGAGGCTCCCCATTGCGAGGCGGCGAGCGAGGCGTGTGGCGGCCACGGGCACCTGCATGACGGCGCGTGTCGCTGCGATACTGGCTATAAAGTCGACCCGGCCGACAAGGCCAACTGCGTCGCCGACAAGGCGTTCACCGAGATCGCCTGTGATGAGTTCGCCGTGACGCCCAAGAGCGAGACCGTGGTCGAGGTCTTCGCCAGCTTCGAAGACGTCCACGTCGACCTCGACACCCCCTACGAGGTGACGCTGCCAGACGACAAGCCGAGCTATCTGCACTTTTCGGTCACCGAGACCGGCGAGTATGTGATCTTCCTCAGCGAGGCGGGGGTCTTCGACACCTTCATGCACAGAAACGAGACGGAGGTCGCGCCGGCTGGCGGCGTCGCCAATGGCAAATGTGCCACGGCGATCCGGGACCACTGGCACGCCGACCTGACCTTCGATGGGGCGCCGGGTGACACGAAGGTCCCCTACATCGTGCGCTTCAAGGCGGTCGCCGGTGGCAAGACCGTAACGCTCATGATCAAGCACCATGACGCCCATGACTAGGAGCACCTCCACACACTCGGGACCGAGCTGGGTGCTGAGCTGCCGCGCCGATTTCGTAGCCGAAGACATGGGCCATACGGGTGATGCGGCGAACGTTCTGAGGCCTAGAAAGCGGCCGGCAGTGCTGTGCCCGGCGACGGCGGGATCTGTGCCTGTCGCCAGGTTGGGGCTTCTCGTGGTCGCGCTCGCCATCACGGGCGGTTGCTTTGGGCAGACCCGAGGCGACCGGGTCGTGGTGGCGACCGCTGCGCGGGGCGCCACCGAGTCTGGCGAGCCGCTGACGAGCTTCACGACTCGTCAGGGCTGGACGGTGAAGCTGCAGAAGGCGAAGCTCGCGCTGGGGCCGATCTATTTCTTCGAGAACAAGCCTACCGCTTGGTACAAACGGCTGCTGTCGATCAACAAGGCCTACGCTCATGCCGGCGGCAACGAGCTCAAAGGCGCGGTCTTGCTCGAGGTGCTCGAGCAGTACCCCGTCGACCTCCTCGCCTCCACGCCCACAGACACCGGCGTGGTGCCGGCCCTCGGTGGCCTCGCCCAGGCCGTGGAGCTCGAGCTGCATCCTGTAGGCCAGGTAGCCCCCGGCGCGCCGGAGAGCGCCTACGCGCTGCTCGGCAAAGAGACGATCTACCTCGAGGGGCAGGCCGACAAAGAGGGACAGACCGTTCGCTTCGCCGGGCGGCTCTCGATCCCCGATGTCGGCACCAAGCGCATCGTGCCAAATATCCACGCCGAGCTCGACCTCGCCGGCGCGACCGCCGAGAGCGGCAGGCTGGTGCTCTCGGTGCTGGTCGACCAGGTGCTGGCCAACGTGCGCTTCGACACCCTGACGCAAGAGAAGGACGGCGTGTACGCCCTCGACGACGAGGGCGCGCAGGCCCATACGGCGCTGCTGCTCGGGCTCCGCTCCCGCTACAGCTACAGCGCGGCGTGGGCTCGGTCAGTCGAGAGAGGAGAATGACGATGAGAGGACTCGCGACGCTGATCCTGAGAGCACCCCCACAACTTCCTCCTGTCGCCGGGCACCGCACTGCCGGCCGCTTTCGAGGCCTCAGGACGTTCGCTGTACCACCCGTATGGCTCATGTCTTCGGCGACGAAACCGGCGCGGCAGCTTAGGAGCACCCCTACACATTCCTCCCGTCACCGGGCACAGCACTGCCGGCCGCTTTCTAGGCCTCAGAAAGCTCGCCGTACCGCCAGTATGGCTCAT
>PDPC01000115.1 GCA_002747355.1 Pseudomonadota bacterium
GAAATCACGGCGTAGGAGCGAGAAGGGCGCCTGCTGGTAGCAAGCAACCGACGAGCGACAACCGCTGTGATGTCGCAGACCAGCGCGGCGACGGGAGGTGAGTGGGTCAGCGCTCTAGCCTCCTCGGTGGCGACTCAGCGGAGCTGCTCGACGAGCTCAGCGAGCTGGACTGGGCTGAGCGCCTGCGCTCCGTCGCTCTTCGCCTCGCCGGGGGCGTGGTGGACCTCGAGCAGCAGACCGTCGGCGCCCGCTGCCTTCGCCGCGCGGGCCAGCGGCAGGATCAGATCGCGGCGGCCAGCGGCGTGGCTCGGATCGACGTAGACTGGTTGATGGTGCACGTGGGTCAAGAGCGCCACCGCCCCGAGGTCGAGGCAGTTGCGCGTGGTGGGATCGAAGTGGCGCACGCCCCGCTCGCAGAAGACCACGCGCTCCGACCCGGCGTCGAGGAGGTGCTCTCCGGCGAGGAGCCACTCGTCGATGGTGGCGGCGAGGCCGCGCTTGAGCAGCACAGGCTTGCCCGTTTGGCCGATCGCGCGCAGGAGCGCGTAGTTGGCCATGTTCCGCGAGCCGACCTGGATCAGATCGGCGACCTCCGCCACCGCCGAGACGTTGCCCTCATCGAGCGCCTCGGTGACCACAGAGAGCCCGTTTCCGTCGGCGGCGTCGCGCAGCCAGCGCAGCGCTCTCAGGCCGTGACCGTTGAAGGCGTAGGGCGAGGTCCGCGGCTTGAATGCGCCGCCGCGGAGGTAGCGCCCTCCCGCCGCGGCGATGGTCTCGGCGAGGCGCGCGATCTGGGCCTCCGACTCGACCGAGCAGGGACCGGCGGCCAGCGAGAAGGAGCAGCGAGTCGTCGTGGTCGCCTGGGCGTCGACCTTCGGATGCGGCGACCGTGAGGCGAGGACGGCCTCGACCCCGGGCAGCTGGTCGAGCTCGTCGATTGGGGCCACGGCGGAGCTCGGGTCGACGATGAACGCCAGGCGACCATCGGCGCCGTCGGTCTCGACGCGACGGACCCAGAGCCCACGAGCTATCAGCGCGGCCTTGACCGCGGGAGCTTCGGCGTCTTTTCGGAGCAGGACGATCATCTCACCCGTTCCTCCTTGCAGCGTAGGGGCATCCCCCTCACCGCGCGCGCTCGGCGCAGAGCTCGATCAAGCGTAACAGCACCCGCTGCGCCGGGCTGTCGGCGAGCTGCATCAGGGCGTCATGAGCCAGGGTCGTGCGCGCGCGGGCCTCGCGGCGGGTCTGCTCGATCGCGCCGGTGGCGCAGATCGTCTCGCGCAGCGACGCCAGCTCTTCGACGCTCGGGGCTCGATCGCTCCCCAACCGAGCGAAGATCGCCGTCTCCAGCTCACGGGCCAGCGCAGGCCTCTGATGCAGCGCCAGCAGCACCGGCCAGGTCAGCTTGCCCTCGATGAGGTCGAGCAGGTTGCCCTTGCCCAGCAACGTCGGGTCGCCGTCGATGTCGAGCAGATCGTCGATCAGCTGAAAGGCGATGCCGAAGTGGCGGCCGCTGTTCTCGAGCAGCTCCAGCTCCGCCGCAGGCAGACCCGCGAGGGTGCCGCCGGCGCGCAGACACCAGCCGAAGAGGGCCGCGGTCTTGCTCTCGATGATCCGCAGGTAGGTCGCCGCGTCGAGGGTCAGCCGCCCCTCGTGCTCGAACTGCAGCGCCTCGCCGATCACCATCGTGCGCAGCACGTCGATCATCCGGGAGAGCAGCTCGGGGCCGCCGTGCTCCTCGACCTTGACCAACGCGGCCGTGAGCAGGTGGTCGCCGGCGAGCACGCTGGCCTTGTTGCCATAGACGACGCGGGCCGTGGGGGCGCCGCGCCGCTCGTCGCCCTGATCGATCACGTCGTCATGGAGCAGGGTCGCCGCGTGGGAGAGCTCCGCCGCCGCCGCGAGCTGCCGCGCCGCCCGGCGCCGCGCCTCCTGTTCGAGCGTCATGACGCCGCTTGGCGCCCCCGCCGGCCGAAGCGGCGAGAGCTCGGCGCAGAGCAGCGTACAGAGCGCGCGCAGCTGCTTGCCGCCACAGGCGAGCAGGTGATGAGCGGCCCGCTCGGCGCTGGTCTCGGCGTCCTCGGCGTCGGCCACCACCTCGAGCTGCGCCGCCGTGACCTGCTGGAGGTCGTCGGCGTAGTGACGTCGCAGCTCGCCGAGGGTCGGCGGCAGCTCGCCGGAGCGCTGCTCGGCCGCCTGAGCGAAGCGCTCGAGCAGGCCATCGCGCGCCGGCCGCGGCGTCCGAGGCGCCGCGACGGCGACGTCGGGCTCCTCCTCGAGGCGGGCCCTCAGCGCGGCGCGCTGCAGCTTGCCGTTGTCGGTGCGGGGCAGCGCGTCGACGCGTACGAAGGCGTCGGGGATCTTGTAGCCTGGCAGGCCCGCTCGGCAATACGCCAACAGCTCGGCGTTGATCTCGTCGTGGGCGGTCTCCGCCAGGACCACGAAGGCGATCGGGCGCGCCCCCCAGGCAGGATCGGGGCGACCTACCACGGCGGCCTCGACGACAGCTTCGTGCAGCTCCAGCTGTGCCTCGATCTCGGCGGGGAGCACCTTCTCACCGCCGGAGATGATCACGTCGTCGATGCGACCATCGACGTGGACGCGGCCGAGCTCGTCTTGATGACCAAGATCCTGCGTCAACACGCAGCCACCAGCGGCGGTGGGCCCACGCACCGTCAGGCGACCGCTCCGGTCCGGGGCTTGCTCTTCTACGCTGACCCGGGAGAAGGGCAGGGGCAGCCCGACGCCGCCCTCCGGGGCCAGATCGCCAGGAGCGCGGGTGCAGATCTGCGACGCCGTCTCGCTCGTGCCCCAGGTCAGCGCCACCGGGGCCTGCAGCGCGCGGCAGCGCTCGATCAGCGGCTCTCTCGCCGGCGCGCCGCCGAGCAGGATCGCTCGCAAGGAGGGCGGGAAGGGTCGCTCCGGGCGCGCGTCGAGCACCCGCTGGAGCATCGTCGGCACTAGCGAGACCAAGCTCGCCTCGCCACGGTCGAGGGCGAGGCCGACCCGCTCGGCGTCGAAGCGTGGATGGAGCAGCACACAGGTGCCCATGAAGGCGCAGCGCATCAGGATCGAGAGGCCGGCGACGTGGTGCAGCGGCACACAGCAGAGCCAGCGATCTCGGGGGTCGTGACCCAGACGCGTCGCCGAGGCGAAGGCGGAGAAGACGAGCTGCCCGGTGGTCAGCGCCTGCGGTCGCGGGCGGGTCGTCGTCCCCGAGGTGTAGACCACCACGCGCTGCTCTGCGAGCCCCCAGGAGCGCTCCGGCAGCGGCTCGTCGACCTGAGGCAGCTCGTCGAAGCCGAGGCGGACCAGGCTGACAGCGGCCAGCTCGGGGGCCGCTGTATGGGCCTCGAGGCGATCGCGCCAGCTCCCATCGCAGCAGAGCAGCGAGGCGCCGCTCTCGGCGACACGGCGCAGGTTCTCCTCGGCGGTGTCGCTCGGCGCCAGGCAGACCGCCACGCCGCCCAGCCAGCCGACGGCGTGAAAGGCGATCACCCAATCGGCCGAGGGGGCGCCAAGCAGCGCGACGCGATCCCCCGGCCGCAGCCCCAGAGCGTGGAGCCGCGCCGCGCGGCGCGCGACCTGATCGGCCAGATGGGTGGCGCTCCAGCTCGCCTCTTCGCAGCTGAGCACCGGGTGATTGCGCGTGGAGGCGGCGAGGCTGGCGATCGGGTTGGGCAAGGCCAGCGCCTCGGCGCCTGCGCCGACCAGCTCGGGCATGGGCAGCGAGGCCCGGGCGGCCTCGGCCTCGGGTTGGGGGTGCTCACGGTCCAGCAGCGACAGCGATGACATCACGACCTCTGCGAAGGTGAAGAGACAGGAGGAAGCCAGTCGAGCCCCGGCGCGGCGACGATCGGCATCGCCCCGAGGGACGACGCTGGATCGCGAAGCTGCTGAGGGAGCTCGCTCTCGGGCAACAGCGCCGGAAAGAGCCCACAAGGCCAGAGCGAGGCGGGGCAAGCCGCGGCGAGGGCCAGCGCGCCGAGGCAGCCGAGCTGCGACTCGAGGCTGCAGCTGATCGCCACGACGACGCCGGCCTCGTCGGCGAGCCGAGCGAGTCGCCGCGCGGCGAGCAGCCCACCGCAGAGCTGGGGCTTGATCACGAAGCAATCGACCGCGGCGATCGCCAGCAGGCGCTCGCCGTCGGCGAGGGTCCGCAGCGACTCGTCGGCGGCGATCGGCACGGCCGCTCGCTCCCGCAGCCAGGCCAGGCCGTCGAGGTCTTCTATGGCCACCGGCTGCTCGACACACTCGAGGTCGTGGGCAGCGAGGCGATCGAGGGCAGCCGCGGCGGCCTCGCGGGACCAAGCGCCGTTGGCGTCGAGGCGAAGGCGCGGCGTTGGCCCCGCGACCTCGCGAAGAGCGGCGACGCGGCGGACGTCGTCGTCGACCGTGGCGACGCCTACCTTGAGCTTGAGGCAGCGCGCTCCGCGTCCGATCGCCTCGCGAGCGGCCTCGGGACCGTCGACCAGCGTCGAGAGCGGCACCGAGCTCCTCGCCGAAGGCAGCCCATCGAGGGCGAGCAGCTGCGCCAGCGAGCCGCCCCGCGCGCGCGCGATGTGATCGAGGGCCGCCTGCTCGAGCCCATGAGCGGCGCTCGGAAGGGGGGTGATCGCGGCGACCTCTTGACTCAGCAGCTCGAGCGCCGCTGGCAGCTCGGCCCCCGCGGCTCGCGCTGCACCCTCGAGGCTCGAGGAGAAGGCCGGCGGCAGGCTCTCGCCAAGGCCCGCGAGGGCGTCGTGAACCTCCAAGAGCCCCTCGTCGGAGAAGCCTGGCAGCGGAGCCGCGTCGCCATGGCCACGTCCGAGGGAGATCCAGAGCCCCTCGCGCTGCTCGATCGTCCCCCGCGCCGTGCGCAGCGGTCGCCGGAGCGCGAACCGATACGGCTGAAGCTTCAGCGTCAGGGCCATAACAGCACCCCCACGGAGAGCAGCGCGCAGTAGACGAAGGAGAGCTGCGCCGTCCGCCCGAGCCAGGGGTTGAGGGCGCGGGCGTCGTCGCGCCAGACGCCGCGCAGACAGCGCAGGGCCAGCGGCGAGGCGCCGTAGACCGACCACCAGCCGAGGCCTCGCTCGCCGCCAAGCCAGGCCACGGGGGGGACGATGAAAGGCAACACGAGCAGCGCCGTGTACTCGAGGCGCGTGGCGCGGGCGCCGAGACGCACCGCGAGGGTCCGCTTGTGGGCTCGGGCGTCGGTGTGGCGGTCGCGCAGGTTGTTGACGACCAGGATCGCCGTGATCAAGGCGCCGGGGCCGATCGCGGCGATCCAGGGGGCTGTTGTCAGGCTACCGGCGACCACGTAGTAGGCGCCGACCACCGCGACGGGGCCGAAAAAGAGCGCCACCGCAGGCTCGCCGAGACCAACGTAGGCCAGCGGCAGCGGGCCCGCGGTGTAGGCCAACGCGCAGAGGATGCTCGCTAGGCCGAGGGCGGCGATCGGCCAGCCGCCGGCGATCACCAGCACGATCCCGCTGGCGGCGGCGCCAGCGAGGACCAGCGCGGTCGCCCAGCCGACCTGCTCGAGGGTCAGCCACCCGGAGGCGACGGCGCGCGCCGGTCCGAGGCGGTCCGGACCGTCGGTACCGCGAGCGCCGTCGAAGTAGTCGTTGGCCAGGTTGGCGCCGATCTGCAAAAGCAGCGCCGTGAGCAGCGCCGCCGCGGCGACGACGGGCGCCCGATGACCGTCGCGGACGGCCAAGGCCACGCCGAGACCCACCGGCCCGATCGCGGCCCAGAGCGTGGCGGGGCGGGTCGCAGCGACCCAAGCTCGCAGCGGCGTGATCCCCCCGTCGGTCTGCACGCTCATCGCGCCTCCTGGACGAACGGCGACGCGGTCGCGAGCGTCGGGGCGGCCGCGAGCGCGGCCTCACAGCGCCGCCAGAGCGACCGACGCGCCTCGCCGCTCGCCTGCCGATCGACCTTCACCTGCACCACCCGCACCCCCGCCGTGGCCACCGCCTCGGCGAGCGCAGGCTCGAGCTGCTCGAGCGCGTCGACCCGCTGATGGGCGACCCCGGCTGCCGCGCAGAGCGCCGCCACGTCGACGGCCTGGGGGGTAACGAAGTGACGCTCGTAGGCTGACTCGTGAGCGGCGATCGGCAGCTGGTCGAAGAGCCCGCCGCCCTCGTTATCACAGAGCACGATCAGCAGCTCGACGTCGAGCTGCGCGATCGCCAGCAGACCGCCGGCGTCGTGCAAGAGGGCGAGGTCGCCAACGAGCAGGGCCGAAAACCGCCGGCTGCCCAGCGCCTCCCCCGCCGCGGTAGCCAGCGTGCCGTCGATGCCGTTGAGGCCACGAGAGCAGAGCACGTCGAGGGGGCGCGGCGTCGCGACGATGAAGCTGTCGAGATCGCGGATCGCCGAGGAGCTCGCCACGTGGAGCTGCGCGCCAGCGGGGAGCGCGGCGACCAGCGCGCGGGCCAGCGGCCCCTCCCAGAGCGGGACGTCGGGCCGCGAGAGCTCCTGATCGAGCGCGCCACGGACGACCGCGTCGGCGTCACGCCAGCGCTCGATCCAGCGCGGGCGGTCATCTCCTCCGCTCGGCGCTTCGTCCGCAGCGTCGTTCGCTTCGACGTTGTCGAGGCGCGCCGCGAGATCTCGCGCCAAGCTCAGCGCGTCGGCGACGACCAGCATCGAGAGACTGCGCTGGGGATCGCGCCACCGGGGGCTCTCCTCGACGACGATCTGCCGGGGCCCCACCGCCTCGAGCCAGGCCTGGACGCTGCGCTGCGTGGGCGGAGCACCGAAGCGCAAGAGCAGCTCGGGTCGCAGCGCCCGCATCGCGGACGAGCGGAGCAGGGGGTCGCTGCCGATCGCCACCTCGGCGCTCGCGCCGGCGTAGCGCAGCTGCGAGGCGCCCTCGACGAGCAGCGGCCAGCCAAGACGGCGAGCCAGCGAGGCCAGCGCCGACCGGAGCTCGGCCAGGCCTCCATGGGCGGCGAGTGGAACGGCGGAGGCGAAGCCGTCCAAGGGGCCGCAGAGGATCACGCCGCGCTCGACCTCCTGCAGGCGCCTGCAGAGCGCGTCGAGCTGCCCGGTGGAGAGCCGGGGACGGCCACGCAACGTCGCCGGCACGTCGGCCTGGTCGACCTCGCTGGCGAGCGCCGCCTCGACCTCGGCCTCGATCCCTGGGCGCCAGAGCGGCTTGCGAAAGGGCACGTTGAGCTGGACGGGGCCGTCTGCGGCGGCGGCGACAGCTCGGGCCGCCAACGTGCGCAGCCAGGCGGTCGGCTGTCCCGCCTCGCCGAGATCGACAAACCAGCGACAATGGGCACCAAAGAGCCGCTGCTGGTCGAGGGTCTGGGGGGCGCCACAGTCGGCGAGCTCACGCGGCCGGTCGGCGGTGA
This sequence comes from Pseudomonadota bacterium, assembly GCA_002747355.1. Classification (GTDB taxonomy): domain Bacteria; phylum Myxococcota_A; class Polyangia. The sequence goes on from PDPC01000115.1 coordinate 7,350, forward strand.
GCAGCAGCAAGGGCACGCCGCTCTGCGAGGCCTCGACCACCGCTGGTAAGAGCTGGGCCGCGGCGCTGCCGGAGGTGCAGATCACCGCGGCGGGGTGTCCGCTGGCGCGCCCGATCCCCAGCGCTAGGAAGGCGGCGACGCGCTCGTCGAGTACATCGTACAATCGCAGCGCCTCTCGAGCCTCGGCGCGATGAGCCGCGAGGGTCAGCGGCGTGCTACGCGAGCCCGGGCAGAGCACAAGCTGCTCGACACCCTGCGCGATCAGCGCCTCGATCAGCAACGCCGCCCGGCGGGCGTTCAGCCAGGCGGCGTCGCGATCGCCGAGCAGCGCGCTCATGAGCCGACCGCCTCCGCCTTCAGGGCGGGCAGCGCCACCGACCGCCCGGCGACGACCCGCAACATCGAAGGGGTCTCGCGCGGCGGTAGCTCCAGCTGCTCATCAGCGACGTCGCTGTCTGCTTCGTTCTGGCGCGCGGGGGCGCGTCCTGGCAGCTCGAAGGGGTTGGTCGCCTCGAAGGTCTTGGTCGCCTCGAAGGTCTTGGTCGCCTCGAAGGTCTTGGTCGCCTCAAAGGTCTTGGTCGCCTCGAAGGTCTTGGTCGCCTCCGCCTGCTCTTCGGCGGCGACCCCGTCGGGGAGCGCCGTGGCGAGGGCGGCGAGCTTCTGCTCCGTCTCGACCCACTCGGCCCGTGGATCCGAGTCGGCCGTAATCCCAGCGCCGACGTAGGCGCGGAGGGTCTGTCCGCGCCACAGCCCGCAGCGCAGCGAGACCACCGCGTGGCCACCTCCCTCCACGTCGAGCCAGCCCACCGGCGCGGCGTAGGCGCCGCGCTCCAGGCCCTCGCGCTCTCGCAGCCAGCGCATCGCGTTGGGGTGAGGGCTCCCGCCGACAGCCGCGCTCGGGTGGAGCGCACGCACGAGCTCGGGCAGATCGGTACCGGGGACGACACGCCCGGAGATCGGCGTCTCGAGGTGACAGACGTTGGCCAGGCGACGCACCCGCGGGCGCTCGGGCCACGTCAGCTCGGAGCAGAGCGGGCGCAGGGCGGCGACCAGCTCGTCGGTGACGATCTGCTGCTCTGCGCGCAGCTTGTCATCCGCGAGCAGCGCCTCGGCCTCGGCCCCGGCGGGCAGCGTGCCGGCGAGGGCCATGGTCTCGAAGCGATCGCCCACCAGCCGTCCGAGCGACTCGGGTGTTGCCGCGATGAAGGCTTCGTCGGGGGCGGCGCCGAAGCCGCGCAGGGAGAAGACCGTGCAGTCGTCGAAGCGGCGGCTCAACCCCGTCAGCACCTCGTAGAGGTTCGGCGCGTCGAGCTGCGGCGCGACGAGAGTCGCCGCGCGGGCGAGCACGACCTTGCTCAGCTCGCCGCGCTGGACGGCCCGCTGCGCCTCCTCGACTAGGGCGACCCAGCCTTCGACGTCAAGCTCCTGACGCGCCTTCGAGGCGAGGGTCTGCGCCTCAGCGAACACCGGCTCCAGCGGCGCTCCGTCCTGGCTTGTGGCTTTGGTGTCGAGGCAGAGCCGGGAGAGGACGGTCTCGGCGTCATCGCCGGGGTAGACGGGCAACTGGAGCAGCGTCCCGTGGCCGATACTGCTGTGGTAGTCGAGTCGGGCGGGGGCGTAGATCCACCGCGCTGGCCAACCCGGCCAGCTCGTGGCGGTCTCGCCGCTGAAGGTCTCGCCGAAAAACGCCAGCGGCAACCGCTCGAGCGCCCCAGCGCGAGGATCGGAGATCACCGCTGCTTGAAGCTGTTCGAAGGTTACTGAACACTTGGCGGCGCTTCCCGGGCCGCCTTCGCCGCAACCCATAGCGACGCCGCGGGCCCGGACGAAGAGATCGCAGGGGGCGTCGAACCACCACACATCAGGGCCCGCGCAGCCTTTCGGCTGGTCGACGACTGACACGGATATCGCAGGAAAAACGTAACTAGAGCTCCGAAGAAGCGCAAAACCACACTCGTCTGCACGGCGCCGCGCCTCGGCAAAGAGGCGATCTCCCTCCAGCTGTCGAGCTCCACGATGGAGATTGAACATCTTCGGTGCTGCGCCCTTTTCCGAGTGGCGTTACAATCGACGTGTTGGCGTGTCAAGTTGTTCACGTTAACGTGAACAACTTAACTCATGGGAGATCAATGCGCAAGGCACGGAGAGCCGATGCGAACTCTCGTTCGGCAGAAGATACCAGAGCCGATCCCGCTGACCAGGACGATCGACTCGAAGATCGGATAATGGCGGTCGGCGACGCCATCGGTGCGTTCATCGAGTGGTGGGGTTTCAAGGCGATCCACGGAAAGACTTGGAGTCTACTGGCCTTGAGCCGCTATCCGCTGCCGCAGACGGAGATCGCCGCGCGCCTGGGGGTGAGCCGCTCGCTGATCTCCAGCGTGATCAGCGAGCTCACCGACTACCGACTGGTCAAGGCGGTGGGCGACCACCGCAACGCCCCCTACGTGGCCCGCTTCGACGTCTGGGGCACGATCGCCGACGTGCTGCGCGATCGGGAGTGGATGCTGATCGAGCGAGTCCGGCTAGCGCTCGAGGCGGCGATCCTCGAAGGCGAGGCGCTGAAGACGACCGCCAGCGGCACCACGGTCTACGATCTGCAGCGCGCCCGCCTGCTGCTACGGATGACCGAGGTCGCTCAGGCCGCCCTGCAAACGATCATCGCCGTCGCCTCGGCTCGCATGCCTCGGGGCTTCGCCGGGTGGCTCCGCAGCGCCGTACAGCTGGTGGCCGAGCTGCGACGCATGCCTTAGCATGCCTGTTGATTGAGGAGCACCCCTACAAATGCCTCCCGTCGCCGGGCACAGGACTGCCGGCCGCTTTCTAGAGCGCTGATCAGCTTACCGCACCGAGCTGCGCGAAGGATGCGGAATCACGGCGTAGGAGCGAGAAGGGCCCCTGCTTTTAGCAAGCAAGCGACGAGCGACAACCGCTGTGATGTCGCAGACCAGCGCAGCGACGGGAGGTAAGTTGGTCAGCTCTAGAGCGCTGATCAGCTTACCGGACCGAGCTGCGCGAAGGATGCGGAATCACGGCGTAGGAGCGAGGAGGGCGCCTGCTGGTAGCAAGCAACCGA
>PDPC01000116.1 GCA_002747355.1 Pseudomonadota bacterium
CGTCGGTTGCTTGCTACCAGCAGGCGCCCTCCTCGCTCCTACGCCGTGATTTCCGCATCCTTCGCGCAGCTCGGTCCGGTAAGCTGATCAGCGCTCTAGAGCGCAGAGGAGAGGGAGAGGGCGCGCTATCTGGCGGGGGCGACGAGCGACGGGCGGGCTACTTGACGTCGATCTTCGGCAGCTCGTCGATGTTCGGCATCAAGGTGATCTCGATCCGGCGGTTCTGCTGCCGGCCCTCCTTGGTGTTGTTGTCGCCGACGGGATCTTGGGCGCCGTAGCCGGCGGCGGAGAGGCGCTTCGGATCCATGCCGTTTTCGGCCATGAACTTCACCACGGAGACGGCGCGGGCGGTCGACAGCTCCCAGTTCGACTTGAAGCGACGGGTGCGGATCGGGATGTTGTCGGTGTGGCCGGCGATCTGGAAGTTGCGGTTCGGGATCGACTTGAGGATCGCGGCGATCTCTTTCAGCGCCTCCTGGCCGTCGTTCTTCAGCCGGGCCTTGCCCGAGGCGAAGAGGATCTTGTCTGACATCTGAACCACCATCCGGCCGTTGCGGACGCCGACCTTCAGCTTGCCGGAGTCGATCATCTTGCGGAAGCTGTCGACGAGCTTGCGGTACTGGGCGGCGCGCTTACGGGCCTGCTCCTGCGCCTTCTTGAGGTCGGCGATCTGCTTGTCTTTGAGGGTCAGGTTCTTGACCATCTGACCCGCCTCGGTCTTCAGCTGCGAGAGGTCTTGGCCCAGCGACGAGAGCTTCTGCTTCATCACCGTGTTCTCGCCCTCGAGGCTCTTTTTCTTCTTCTCGTACTCGGCCTTGCTCTCATCCCAGGCCTTGCGCTCTGCGGCCAGCTCGGCCTTGAGCTTCTTGATCTGTTGGAGCGCCTCGTTGTGCTTCTCCTTCGGCACACCGCAGGCGGCGGCGAAGGCCGCGAGCACCATTACGGGCAGAATCCGCTTCATCATGGTCAACACTCCTTTTGGGAACCTTCCGATATGAACCGTACGGGTTAGCCCTGCTGACGTACGCAGGGAGCGGATGTTTCGAGTCAGGTTAGGACGCCGCTCCTGCAGCCAAACCTACCAACAAACGGGTCAGACGCTTGGAGCGCCAGCCCCAACACCTCTGCGGGTGTAGACGGTCTTGACGATGCTGTCCACCTTGCCCAAGATGCTGTCCACCTTGCCCAAGACCTCCGGCGTGGTGTGCAGCTCGAAGTCCCATGCGACGGTCTGGCTCAGCCGCGCCCGGGTCTCGTCGGCGCTATAGCCCAAGCGAAGCAGCAGGGCTGCGCGCTCGGCGATCTCGCGCTCGTACATCTCGACGGCTCGCTCAGCCGTAGACGAATCCGCTGGTAGATCGGCGTGATACCAGGAAAAAGGCATCGGGTTCCTCCGTTCGACGCGGCAACATAGCACCGCGCCGGCAGCGCAACAAGGCAGGCTGCGCAGCGCGTCAAGGGCAGGTGTCAAGGGCGCGGGCGCTTGGGGGCGAGCGGCTGCGATGTCGAGACGACGGGGACCGCAAACGTCAGCGTCGCCTTGGGGGGCTTTTGCGGCAGCGCTCCCTCGAGACAGGTCACCAAGGGCTTGTCGTTTAACACCTTGCTCCAGGCTCGCCGCGCGCGGCGGGAGCCGAGCTGGATCTGGCCTGTCGGGGCCGCCCGGTCTTCGCGGTGGGCGGCCCGAAGCGCGCTGAGGTAGCAAGCTCTTAGCGAGGACAGGGCCACCGTCGGGAGCGCCGTCGCAGGCGCGACCATGACCTTCGCGCCCCGGGTCCAGCGGGCGTAGCGCCGCAGGTCTCGAGCCGGCGAGGCGACGCTATGGAAGCTGGCCAGGGCGACGCTCGGGAAGAGTGGCCGGCGCCCGCGGAAGCGCAGCCTCTGCACGAGCTGGAGCATCTGGGCGTAGGTCGTGGTGCGCGTCGGCGCGACGATCAGCGCCGCCTCGTGGGGGTAGAGGCCGCGCAGGAAGGTGAGGTCGTCTTGCAGCTGCTTGCGGCTAGCGGTGGAGGGCAAGAGCGGCAGGCGCCCGTCGCGGCTGGAGACGACGACGCCCCGGGCTGGATCGTAGGTGAGCGCGAGGCGGGCTTGCACCGAGCGGGGGTCGTAGAGCAAGCGCCGCGGCCGATCGCGGCTCGGCTCACCCGGGTGGATCGAGAGCAGGCGGATCGAGATCGGGATCCCCTCGAGGCGCCAGACGGGCTCGCCTGCCCCGCCGATACGCGCCTGCACGTCGCCCTCCGGCGCGGCGTCGGCGATCCGCCGTCGCACACCCAAAAGCAGCGTCGCGACCTGGAGGCGGCGCGCCGCGCGGCCAAGCTCGAAGAGGCCACCGAGGGAGGTCTCGGGCGGCGCCACGACGGTCAGCGTCGCTCGGGTGTCGCCCTTGAGCCGCCGAGAGAGCGCGTCGCGGAGCTGCTTGCGCTGCCCCGAGGGGACGATCAGCCCGTCGACCAGAACCCCCCGGGGGGTCAGCGTGATGATCGGTGTGCGCTCGTGAGGGAGCCCCTGGCGGCTCTGTGGAAGCGAGAGCCGCGAGAGCGCGAGGGGGGAGGGGAGCTCGGCCTTGGCCGTGAGAAAGAAGGCGCGATCGAAGGCCCGCTGGAGCGAGGCCAGCTTGCCCAGGCGCGAGCCCTCGAGGCGCCTCAGCGCACGATCGAGATCATCGCGGAGTAGCGTCCAGGGGGGATCGGGCGGCCTCAGCGCGGCGTCGCTGGCGAAGTAGGGCGCGGGATCCGCCTCGTAGAGCGCGTAGAGGCAGCGGTTCGCCTCGGCCTGTTGCGCCGGCGGATCCGCGCGGGCGGCGTCGCGCAGGGCGTCGGCGCAGGCATCGGCGAGCCGAAGGCGCGCGTTGGTGGCGAGGCGCCCGCCCTGAAGCGCGACCTGTTTGATCGCGATCGCGACCGCGAGGCGCTACGCATGGTTGTCGCGCGGCATCCCGTCGGCGCGGAGCAGGGTGCGGGCGCGCTCAGCGTCCTCGACGTGAGGGCATGGCGCCTTCACGGTGGCGAAGATCCGGTCGAGGGCGGCGCGTCGAGCGCTCGCCTCGGCTCCCTCGCCGAGGCCCAGCGAGGCGTCGAGGACCTTGGCGATCGCCTCGCCGAGCTTGCGCTGCTGGCGGGAGACGCGGTCGGCCTCGCCGTCGAGAAAACGTGTGGCGTCGTAGTAGTCGAGCAGCAGCGACGCGCGGCGCCAGGTCGCGGCGCAGCGGCCGCTGGACGCCCAGCGCTTCAGCTGGGCCTGCGTCGACGCCGTCGGCGGCAGCGGGATCGGCTTGGGCGGCAGGGGGCGGCGGATCGACGGCTCGGTCGCAGGGGGCGGGCAGCCGCCGGTCGCCATCGCGCAGGCGACGAGCGAGCCGGTGATCCCGAGGTGCAACGCGAAGAGACGCATCGCGCGTTTTTGGGCATGGTCGCTGTTCTTTGCGCTTCGCATCTTGCTCAGCTTTCGGCGCCGAGCGTATTCTCTTTTTGTCTTGAGAGCACCCCCACAGAGGCCTCGCGTCGCCGGGCACGGCCCTGCCGGCCGTTCTTTTGGCCTCAGAGAGCTCGCGGTCCCTTGAGATCTCCCCCCCAAAGGCCTCGCGTCGCCGGGCACAGCACGGCCGGCCGCTCTCCAGGCCGCAGGACGTTCGCCGTACCACCTGTAGGGCTCATGTCGTCGGCTACGAGAGCGGCTCGGCAGCTCAGCACCCGGCTCGGTCCGGGATGTGTGGGGGCGCTCTTGAGTACGGCTGCAGAGGGAGGCGGGTCGCCGTGGGGCGGGGCGTTCGCGGCTCGTCGCCCGAGCGCCTGGGCGCGCGTCCTCTTGGCCGGCTGCGTGGCGCTGGTCGTGATCGGCGACGGCCATCCGGTGGCCGCCTATGACTTCGAGGTCAGCGCGCGGACCGAGGCTTACGCGTATCAGCTGCGCCGCTACGATCGCGACGGGCTGATCGTTCTCAACCGGCGTCGCATCACCCAATACCTCGGGCTACGCGTCTACAACCTGCTCGACCCCGGCCAACACGCCTATGGGCCTGACGGCGAGCGCGCGCCGACGCTGCTCTCTTTTCACGGGATGGTGCGCTTCTTCTCCGACTTTGGCGGCTACAGCGAGCCTACAGAGCCCATAGAGGACCTCCGAGACAACCGCTTCGAGCTGCTGGTGGGCTCGCTCGAGGGGCGCAACCTCTTCGGCTTTCTCGACTTCTCCCTCGGCCGCCAGTACGCGATGGAGCTCTTCGACATCGTCGCCTACGACGGCCTACGTGTGCGCCTGCGGCTGCCGGCGAAGCTCTTTGTGGAGAGCCATGGCGGGGTGCAGGTCAACCGTACCCGCCCCTTTGGCCTCGCCGTCTTCGAGCCCGACGGCACCGCCGGTGAGCGAGACACCGACCGCGCCTGGGCGCCGACCTTTGGGGTGGCCGCGGGCATCGACCACCCGCGCCGTTTCTCGTTGCGGCTGGCCTATCGCGCCGTGATGTCGCGGGCCGTCGCCGCGGAAGGTGAGCTCGACGAGCAGCCGGCGAGCTGGGCGATGGACCAGGAGATCCTCGTCGCCAGCGCTCAGGCGGTGCTGCCGAGCCTCGGCACGCAGCTCTCGGCTTCGCTGCGCTACAACGTGATCAACGCCTCCTTCGACGAGCTGTCAGCGGGCCTGGCGCAGCCGCTGGTCCCGGGGCAGCGGGCCGAGCTCGAGGTGCTACGCAGCCGCCCGCACTTCGACGGCGACTCGATCTTCAACGTCTTCGCCCTCGAGGCGTTTCATGAGCTCGCGGGTCGCTACAGCCTGCGCCTGTTGCCCGGGCTGCTGGTCGAGGCGCGGGTTGGCTATCGCTGGCTCTGGCAAGATGAGTCGGAGCGCGGCTCCCCGGGCTCCCTCTCGCTGGCCTTGTCCACGCTCTGGCGCTACCGCCGGCTCTGGACCAGCGCCGACGCCTTCCTCCTCGATGGTCGGGAGGGGCGCCGCTTCGGTGGCGACCTCTTCGCCGGGTGGCGCTCGCCGCGCTGGTTTTTCGGGCGCCGCCTGACGCTCGAGGGGCGGGTCTCGCTGGTGCACGTCGAAGACGTCCGGCCCGAGGTCGAGGCGCTGACGACCCTGGGCCTGCAGGCCGGCGCCACGATGCGCTTTCTGCCCGGCGTGCGTCTCCACGTGACGCTCGAGGAGAACGTCAGCCGGCTCTACAAGAGCGCCCTGCGGCTGTTGACGCTGCTCGATCTGGAGCTGGCGCCATGAGGGCTCTTCGCCAGCTGACGATCGCTGGCTCGGTGGTGGGGCTCTGCGCCGTCGCGCTGACCGTCGGCGCGCGCAAGGGCGGGCGCAGCGTGCTCTATCCGCGACCGCCGGCCACGCTGCGCTTCTCCCACCGCGGGGCTCACGCCAAGCTCGCCTGCGCACGCTGTCACGCCGGCGTGGCGCGCTCGATCTCGGCCAACGATCGGCACGTGCCGCGAGAAGGGGTCTGCCGGCCCTGTCATCAAAAGCAGACCCGCGCGCACGAGCTCGAGGCGCTGCCCCGCGACGCCAAGGCGGCCAAGCGCTGCGCGACCTGCCACATCGGCTACCGAGGTGGCGCGGCGCCGGCTCGTCTGCGCTTGCCCGCGGCGCGGCTGCGCTTCTCCCATCGGATCCACGCCAGCCGCGGGGTCGCCTGCGCGCGCTGTCATGACTTCGGCGGCGAGAAGGGCGAGCGCGAGCAGCCCATGCCGACCATGGCCAGCTGTCTGAGCTGTCACAACAAGCGCAAGGCAACGCAGCGCTGCGCGGCCTGTCACCTCTCGACCAAGAGCGGGAAGCTGCGTACTCGCTTCGGTACGGCGAAGCTGCGGCCCAAGGGCACGCTGATCGGCGCGGCCCATACGCCGCTCTTCAAGCGCAAGGGGCACGCCCGGCTGGCGCGGCTGCAGCCGCGAAACTGCCAACAATGCCATCCGAAGCGCCACTGTCTGCGCTGTCACGCCGGGACCTACAAGCCGCTGACGATTCACCGCAGCGACTACGTGACCCACCACGCGATGGACGCGCGGCTCAACACCCCTCGCTGTCAGAGCTGCCATCGATCCCAGACCTTCTGCCGCAGCTGTCATCGACGCAGCGGCGTCGGCCCGGGGAGCCGCCATGGGGGCTTTCGGCCGAGCACGGGGCGGACCTTCCACCCCAAGGGCTTCGCCTCGCAGCGCGTCGGGCCGGGGCATCATAGCTACGCGGCGCGGCGGAACATGCGCGCCTGCGTCAGCTGCCATGGCGAAAAGAGCTGCATCCGCTGTCACGGCACGCTGGCCAAGAAGAAGGGCGGCTTCTCGCCGCATCCGCGAGGCTTCGGCAAGACGACCCAATGCCGAGCGCTGCGGCGGCGCAACCCGCGGGTTTGCCTCAAGTGCCACCGGGCGGGCGATCCGAAGCTTCGCTGCTTTTGAGCGCACCCCGACAGATGCCTCCCGTCGCCGGGCACCGCCCTGCCGGCCAGGTTCGAGGCCTCAGAACGCTCGCCGTACCACCCGTATGGCTCGTGGCGTCGGCGACGAGAGCGGCGCGGCCGCTCAGCACCCGGCCCGGTCCCGAAGGTGTGGGGGAGCTCTGACGATCAGCCTCGCGGCTCGAGACCAGGCTCGCGGCTCGAGATCAGGCTCGCTCTTCGGCGTTTGCGAGGATCTGCGTCAGGCGGGTGTCGTGTCCGGGGGTAAAGAGCGTGAAGCGGAGCCCGAAGCCCGCTGGGTTGTCCGGCGTCGCGTCGGCTGGCTCGACCACCCGGACCACGGTTGCCCTCACCGAGACCTCGTCGTGGACGTTGTCTGCAAAGAAGAGCACCAGATCGAGGTCGACCCCGGTGGCGATCTCTGGGGACGCCGCTGGATCGCCTTGGATGAACACGCCGCCGCGGCTGATGTCGCGGGTGTCCATGATGTGCACGTCAGAGTGCCGACTGACCTGCACCTGGGCCAGCATCTCGACGCGATGGTGGAGGCGACGTTCCGTCATGTTAGGCTGCGCTGCCGGGGTTGGCTTTCGCCGCTCGAGCGGTGGCGGACCTACTCCAGCTCTCCCTCGTAAGGTTTGCCGCATTCTTTACACGTCCCGCTGGGGCCGATCAGACCGATGCAGGCGCCGTCGGAGCAGAGGACCCGCGCGTTGGGGTCGTACGTGAAAGGCACCTTCGCGTCGCTCTCGCTCGTTTCCTCGCTCTCGCTCTTTCCCTCGCTCTCGCTCTTTCCCTCGCTCTCGCTCGTTCCCTCGCTCGAGTCGCTCTTCGAGTCGCTGCCCTCGGGGTCATCGTCCTCGTCGCCGAGGCTCTCGACCTCATCACCGGCGCCCTCCTCATCGACGGGCTTGGACGCTTTGTTAGTCGGACCTCGCCGGCCGAAGGCCTTTTCGAAGGCGCCTCGGTCTTCATCCGCGAGGGGCTCGCCACAGACCTTGCACGTGCCGTTGGCGCCGATCACGCCGATGCAAGCGCCGTCGGCACAAAGGAAGCGACGGTCGAAGTCGAGCTCGTCGTCCTCGTCGTTGTCGTCGTTCCCGTCAACCCACGCGTCCTCGTCGTCGTCCCGCCCGCTCTCATCCGAGGCGTTCGAGGCCGCCGAGTCATCCGAGTCGTCGTCTTTGTTCGCTCGTTTCGAGTCCTCAGCCGTGATGGACTCCTCGGCATTCTCTGTCTTTTGGGATTCGAGGTCTTCAAGAGGCCTCTCAGCGTCGGACGTCGCAGCCATCGGGAAGCTCCAAGTGGGGAAGTGCAAGTCGTCGAAGACGAACAAGCAAGGGGTACGCGCTACTTCAGGTTCTTGAACAACGCGTCGAGCTTGGCCTTGGCCTTGGCTGCCGAGTCGTCTTGCTCGGGCGCCGCGTCGCGGTTCTTGATCTCGTAGTGCGAGCAGAAGTTCGACTCTTCGCGCTCGCGGATGAAGTCCGCGTGCGTCTCGAGACACTCGTTGTGCACGCTCGGGTCGTAAAAGCGGCAGTTTTTGCAGCAGTGGAGGTTGGCGCCGCAGTGAGCGCACGTGTCCAGGCGACCAACCTTCACGCCCACGGTGATGATCAGGTCGAGCTCGTTGCTGCACTTGTAACAGAAGTAGGCCACGTCGAGACTCCCTTGGGAGGAGAGGTCAACCCTCCAGCTTCGACACGATGTACCACCGCGTTGGGCAGCTGGTCAACGCAGCGCAGGCGAGGGTTCGCGGGGCGTCGCCAAGGGGGGGCCTCGCCGTCTGTTGATTGGGGAGCACCTCGACACATGCCTCCCGTCGCCGGGCACCGCACGGCCGGCCGCGCTCTAGAACGCTCGCCGTCGCGCCCGTATGGCTCGTTGCTTCGGCTACGAAAGCGGCGCGGCAGCTCAGCACCCAACTCGGTCTCGGAGAGAGAGGGCTCTTAACACGACGCGCGCGTTGAGCGCGGTGCGGCTGCTCGATTGACAGTCTGCTAGGCTTCAGGCTCTACTGGCGCCCCTATCATCAGGCAGATCGGCGACCAGACGGGACCCAGACGGGACCCAGACTCTAGACGAGCCGAGGCAGAGGACCGCATGTACGAGACTTCCGATATTCGCAAGAACCTCAAGTTCCAGATCGACGGCCAGCCCTACATCGTCGTCGACTTCCAGTTCGTCAAGCCGGGTAAGGGCAACGCCTTCACGCGGACCAAGATCAAAAACATGATCACGGGCGCCGTGTTGGAGAAGACCTACAAGACCGGCGAGAAGCTCGAGCCGGCGCATATGGAAGAGCGCCAGATGCAGTACCTCTACCAAGAGGGCGAGAACTACTGCTTCATGGACCAGAGCAGCTACGAGCAGGTCTTCATCCCTGCCGACCTCCTCGGTGACGACGCGCTGCTGATGCCCGATAACCTCGAGGTCTCGGTGCTCTTCTTCTCCGAGCGGCCGGTGGGCGTGACGCTGCCGAACTTCGTCGAGCTCCAGGTCACGCAATCGGATCCGGGCATGAAGGGCGACACGGCGACCGGCGCGACCAAGCCGGCGACGCTCTCCACCGGGCTCGTCGTGCAGGTGCCGCTCTTCGTCGAAGAGGGCGAGTTTCTCAAGATCGACACGCGCAACGGCGGCGAGTACGTCGAGCGCGTGAAGAAATAAGCCGCTGCGCAGGCCCAAACCCCGAGCGTTCCCCCGCGTCCTCTGTGGCGAGCTCCCCGCCGCAGCTGAAGGCACGTATGCGCTCCACGGCCGACGGCTCGCCGGCGACGCCACGAGCCTGACCCTCCTCGATGCCAGCGGCGTCGCCCAGCTCGCCGGCGACGCGGGGCCGGCGGCCAAGGGCGATATCCTCTCTGTCGAGGTCGAGGTCGAGCCCGGCGCTATGCCGAGGGTTAAGAGCTGCGAGGTGCTGACTCGCTACAGGCGCGACGTGCCCTTCCCTTCGCCTGGGGGCGAGGCCTGGCGGCTCTGCCGCGGCGCGCCGACGCGACTGGAGAGGCTGCGAGAGCGTTCGCGTCTGCTCGGCGCGCTGCGCGCGTTTTTCGCCGCGCGCGGTTTCCTCGAGATCGAGGCTCCGCTGCGGGTGCGAACCCCTGGCCTGGAGCCGCACCTCGTGGCCGCCAGCGCAGGTGTGGGGCGCTATCTGATCACCTCGCCGGAGTACCAGCTCAAGCGGCTGCTCGTCGGCGGGCTGGAGCGGATCTACTCGCTGGGCAAGTGCTGGCGCGACGACGAACACGGCCCCTGGCACCTCGGAGAATTCACGATGCTCGAGTGGTATCGCGCCTTCAGCGATGTCGACGAGCTGATGCTGGAGACCGAGGCCCTGGTGCGTCACGCCGCCGCGGCGCTCGGCGGGGAGGAGCGCCTGCCGCCGCCCGATCAGCCCTTCGCCCGGCTCACGGTGGCCGAGGCCTGTGCGCGCTGGGGCGGGGTCGACGTGGCGGGCGTGATGGAGGCCCCCGAGCTGGCGCGCAGGATGATCGGCGCTGGCCTCGACGCGGCGGAGGAGGAGGGCTACGAGGAGCTGCTCTCGCGGCTGCTCGTCGAGCGGGTCGAGCCACGGCTGGCCGAGCTGCCAGCGGTCTTCCTCTGCGACTACCCGGCGCCGGTGGCGGCGCTGGCGCGGTTGAAGGCCGACGATCCGAGCGTCGCGGAGCGCTTCGAACTCTACCTGAGGGGCGTGGAGCTGGCCAACGCCTTCGGCGAGCTCACCGACCCCGACGAGCAGCGTCGCCGCTTCGAGGCCGATCAGGCCCAGCGGGCGGCCGCGGGGCGGCCCGCGCACGCCATCGACGAGCGCTTGATCGAAGCGTTGCGAGAGGGGATGCCGCCCTCCGCCGGCATCGCGCTCGGCG
>PDPC01000190.1 GCA_002747355.1 Pseudomonadota bacterium
CTTCGAACTGGACATCGGAGACCGGGCAGAGGTGGTGCAGGACACCGACCTCACCTCGGTCGACTTGGTGCGAGCCTGGATGCGCCTGCGCGTGCCCGCAAGCCTCGAGTCGGGGCTCGCATGGGAAGCCGCCATCACCGTGGATGGCAACAAGGCGGCCCGGGCCACCTGTCCCGCTGGCCACGAGCGCGTGCTGACCGACCTGGCCGCCAACGTGTCCAAGGTGAGCGGTGTTCATCAGGTGGGCGTGCGGCTCGAGCTGGTGGTGAGCTAGATGCCGACCCTCGAGCTGCCAGCACTCTACGCCGACACCGTCGCCAGCATCGTCGCAGTTTTCCGCCCCCTCCTTGCCAATCGCGATCCGGGGCCCGGCGAGATTGGAGTGGTCCTCGAATCGGCCATTGCGCTCGAGATCATCGATCCCGGGATCGACGGCATCGACCGCGCGGGGACGCGAGTCTGGGTGGATGGTGAACTCGCCTTTGATGGCAGCTCTGTCCCTGAGCTCCAGCCCGGCTTCGACGGGCCGCGAGCCGGGGTCACGGAGACCCTCGACACCCTGAGAATCGTCATCGACCCGGCGACCGCCTTTCTCAGTGAGGCGTTGGTGGCAGTGCGGGTGGTGTCGCAGGCCAATGGCGGCGTGCATGTGCTCGATCAGAGCTACACGTTTCGCGCCGAAGACCGAACCGCCCCACGGGTGGTCAGCGCTCAGGCCATTTCACAGCGAGAGGTGCAGATCGGGTTCGACGAGGAGATCGAGGTCACGGGCGCGACGGGATTCTCCTTCGAAGCGATGAGCCTTCCCGCCGTGCCGATTTCGCCCGTTGGCGCTCTGGCGACGGGGACCACCGTCACCTTGATCATCGACACCGAAATGTCTCCGGACGTGCCGTACCGGGTCGTGGTCAGCGGCGTCGCAGACGTCTTTGGGAACGCCGTCCTTGCACCGGACAACACCACGACCTTCCTGGGGGACCTATGGCGCTTCATCGCCTGCCTGCAGGAAGCCTTCGATCTGCTGCTGGCCGAGGTGGATCGATACCCGGACATCTTCGACCTGGAGCGCGCGCCTGGCTCCTTTCTCGATCTGATCCTGCGCGACCTGGGCAATCCATTCCCCTTCGAGCTGGACGAGCTGGCCAAGCGACGGCTGGCCTCGGTGCTGGTGGAGATGTACCGGCAGAAGGGGACAGCCATCGGTATCGAGAATGCCATCCGCTTCTTCCTCGGCATCGATATCACCGCCATCACCGCCTTCACCGGCACCACCCTGGTCCTCGGCGAGGCCGAGCTGGGGGTGGACTGGGAGCTGGGCCCATCGGACCTATTCGCCCGCTACGCCTTCGACGTGGAGGTGGACGTGCCGCTCAGCGACACCGAGCGACGCCAGATCCGGGCCATCGTCGACTACCTCAAGCCGGCCCATACCCACTTCGTCGACCTCATCGAGCCGGGTATCCCGCCGACCTTCGATCACTGGGAGCTCGGGGTCAGCGAGCTGGGAGTGGAAACCGAGCTGCACTGACCTGTCCCCATCCAGCCCATCTCAGGCTTTGCCCCTCTGGAGGCTAACCGCCGAAGGAGCCCTGGATGGCCGACAGAACCGACTTCTACTTTCGCCAGAAGGTGACCGAGGCCGAGCTGGACCTGGCCTTCGAGTTGCTCGAGAAGGCCGACCGAAACCTGGCCGCGGACATCGGCGTGTACGGAATCATCAGCGGCGCCGAGCCGACACCCCACTCGCCGGTTCCCGACCTCACCATCGATCTCACAGCGCCCGCGAGGGCCTACGACAACCTGGGGCAGCGCATCTTTTTCGGCACTGGCCAGGTAGTGGACTGCTCGGTGGACCACACCGGTATCCCGACGGAGGTGCCCGTGGCCGGGCAAGAGCGTTGGCTCGGAGTGTTTTTGCGCTTCGACCGACTGCTCTCCGACCCGCGCACCGACGGCAACTCGCAGCAGGTGTTCTTCCGGCGCGACGAGTCTTTCGAGATCGTCGTCAGGCAAGGGCCTCTGGGAGCAGTGGGAGCTGCCACGAAGGTGCCCCTCGATCCGGACGAGCTGCTCATCTGCGACGTCAAGCGCAGCAACGGGCAGACCCAGATCCTCGAACCCGATATCGACGTGTCGAGACGGCAGGCTTTCATTTTCGCCCAAGGCGACGCGGTCGAGATCGTCAGCGGCACCTGGAGCATCCTGCAGCCGGCGGTCAACACGGTGCAGTCCGCCATCGACGAGGTGGATGCCGAACTCGACGACCACTTCGGTGGCTCGGCTCGCAGACACCCGGCATCGGACATCGACTACTCCCCTCACGGTTTTATCGCCTCTAGCGATCTCCAAGCAGCCATCGATGAGCTGGTAGACGACCTGACCACGGCAGCAGCCGGCAACCCGGGCGCGAAACGAATCGGAGCCGACGTAGCCGCGGGTACGCCTCACGCGCTTCCCGCCGGCAACGTGGACGGACAGCTTTCCCAGCTCCTCGCCTGGCTTAACGCGCACCTGTCGGCAGCCTCGGGGGCTCACAACGCCAGCGCCATTGCGGCGGCGGCCCACAACTACGTCAGCGGCACCAACGTCCAGGCGCAGCTCCAGGAAATCGTCGACGACCTGCAGTCGAACGCCGCCGGACGGGGCGCTTCCCAGGTCGGCGACAACGCCATCAGCGGCAGCCCCAAGAACCTGTCCGCCGGCTCGGTGCGTGCTCAGCTCATCGCGCTGCTTGGACACCTGAACACTCACATCGGCTCTGCCGATCACGACGGCCGCTACTACACCAAGAGCCAAGCCGAGAGTCGCTACTACAACGTGGGCGAAAAGGTCGGCGACGCCGACA
>PDPC01000191.1 GCA_002747355.1 Pseudomonadota bacterium
AGCGAGGAGCTCTTCGCCCGGGTGCAGTCGGTGCTCACGTCAAAGGCCTGCGGGCGCGGCAGGCGGCGCGGGCGCAACCCCGAGTACCTGCTCCAGGGCATCGCCTGGTGCGGGCTCTGCGGCAAGCGCATCACCACCACGGCGGGCCGCGGGCGGAACAAGGAGGTCTACCGCTACTACGTTTGCTCCAACCACGGGCGGAAGGGGCGCGACGGCTGCACCCACCCACGCCTCGGCGCCGAAGAGCTCGAGCAGCTGGTGGTCAGCCGCGTGAAGGCCCGCTGCACCGACCCGCTGCTGCGCGAGGAGATCGTCGCCCGCATGGAGGTCGGCCGG
The DNA here is from genome assembly GCA_002747355.1 of Pseudomonadota bacterium. GTDB lineage: Bacteria > Myxococcota_A > Polyangia. Next base: position 337 of record PDPC01000191.1, read on the forward strand.
GTCGAGGCCATGGCGGCGATCACCTCGGAGCGGGAGCGCATCGTCGCCGACGAGGCGAAGCTGCACGCCGAGGGCCGCAAGCTGATGGACGCCATCGGCTCGGAGACCGGCACCCAGGGCAAGCTGCTGGCCGAGCGCATCGGCGAGATCGAGGCCCAGCTCGACGTGCTGTCGACCGAGCGGTGCTCCCTCGACGCCCAGCTGCGCGGCCTGCAGAACGCCACCGAGCAGGTCCGCGCCACGGTGAACATCCTCGAGGTCTTCGACGCCGTCTGGGATGAGTTCGAGGCCGCCGAGAAGCAGGACCTCGTCCACCTCGTGGTGAAGCGGGTCGTCGTCAACGAGCCCGAGGGCAAGCTCGACCTCGAGTTCCACGACCTGGCCGCCCCCTTTGAGCCGCTGGCGACCGAGCCCGAGGACGATCCGGACCACGACGAGCCACCGGACGACGAGGAGCCAGCGGTGGCCCCCAGCGCCCCCGTGACGGCCCCGGCGATGGAGGCGAGCCCATGACCGCGCACGCCGAGACGATCGCCTTCCGGCCGCGACAGCGCCGCACGCAGGCCCGAGTGAAGCGCCGCCGGCGTCAGCTCGCCGAGCTGCGGCCCGCCCGCGTCGCCCGCCGCCTGGCGCTGGCCCACCGCATCGCCGCCGACATCGAGGCCGGCCGCTACAAGGACTACGCCGACGTCGCCCGCCGCCACGTGCTCACCCGCGCCCGGCTGACCCAGCTGATGAACCTCCTGCTCCTCGCGCCGGACATCCAGGAGGAGGTGCTGGCGCTCGAGTTCCCGGTGGGGCGGGAGCCCGTCACCGAGCGCACCCTGCGCCGGGTGCTGGCCAGCCTGTGCTGGGAGGATCAGCGGGCGGCGTGGGCCGAGTTGCGGCCCGAGGCGGACCTAGCAGGGTAGTCCCGCGGCACGCAGCGTGCCGACTCTTTCCGACTCAAGACGATCCTATCTGCGCTTGAGCGCCTCACCCGGATCGTGATAGCTTCTCGCCGGCCAGAATGGAGGCGGTGTGCCCGCGGCACCACCGCAAGCCGGAGAGAGGCGATGTCGGAACAAGAGGCTTGGGCGTCGGTCGACGACGTAGCGAAACACCTGGGGATCGCAAAGGACACGGTCTATCGGTGGATCGAGTCGAAGGGCATGCCCGCCCACAAGGTCGGTCGCCTCTGGAAGTTCAAGCTCTCGCAGGTCGACGCATGGATCGAGGCCGGTGGTGCCTCGGCTGATGAGTCGAAGGAGGAGGCTTGATGCAGGCGAACCTCTTCGAAGAGAACGGAGGCCTGACGCTCTCCAAGCTCGAGTCCCACCTCTGGGAAGCCGCGAACATCCTCCGCGGCAGCCCGGTCGATCGGACGGACTGGAAGAGCTACATCCTCCCGCTGCTCTTCTTCAAGCGCATCTGCGACGTCTGGGACGAGGAGCACGCTCAGATGGTGGAGACCTACGGCGAAGACTTCGCCGACGAACACCGCTTCCAGGTACCCGACGAATGTCACTGGAAATCCGTACGCGAGACGCCAACGAATGTCGGTACCGCTCTGTCGAATTCGCTGCGCGGTATCGAGCGGGCCAACCGGCCGAGGAATCGCGTGCTTGGGGTGCTCTCGCCGCTCTCGCCGCTCTCGCACCTGCTCGACCTCGTGCAGGACGCGGTACATCGTGCGCTCCGACCCGATGCACGTGCCTTGCTCGCCGAGGATGGCC
>PDPC01000192.1 GCA_002747355.1 Pseudomonadota bacterium
TTGAAGGACCAAGACCGTTTGAAGTACCGAGGTTTATTGTGGTCTCAGGCGATCGGTCGATTTGACAGGGGCGCGCTTCGCGCCAATACTCCCAAGACTACCGAAGGGCAGATGTGCGTCCCCCGGCATGCCGCGTGTCGCGACGATGCGTGGCTAGGAACCGCGAGAGATCATGGCCATCGTCGATATCGTCAAGTACCCCGATCCGGTCCTCCGCGAGATATCGCAGAAGATCGGCGACAACCGCGAAGGGCTCGAGGCCCTCGTTCGCGACATGACCGACACGATGTACGCGTACAACGGCGCCGGCTTGGCGGCGATCCAGATTGGTGTGCCCAAGTCGGTCTTCATCGTAGAGGCCGAGGCCGCCGGCCGTGCTCCGACGGATCCACCGCTGGTCTTCATCGACCCAACGATCACGTGGCTCAGCGAAGAGAAGCAGCAGGGCGACGAGGGCTGCCTCTCGTTTCCCGGCGTCTTCGTGCCCATCGAGCGCTCGATGCGCTGTCGCACCAAGGCGACCACTCTCGCTGGGGAAGCGTTCGAGGCCGAAGGCGAGGGGCTGTTCGCGCGAGCGATGCAGCACGAGTACGACCACCTCAACGGTCGGCTCCTCGCCGACTTCGTAGGCCGGATCAAGCGCCGCTTGATCGAGCGCAAGCTCGCCCGCTCGGCTCACTAGCTCCCCGCAAAAACGTAGACGGTCGCTTGTCCCCGACTCGGCTGGCTTCGTTGCGCGTCGGTCAGATACCACCACAAAACGGTCTGGGCTGGGGGCGACAGGGCGGCCAATGACTGAGCATCCGGCATCCCACAACGCCGCGCCAGCGGCGTCGAAGACGACGATCCGAGCCGCGCTGGTCTCGGCGCTCTTGCCCGGTCTCGGCCACCTGATGTCTGGCCACCGCCGCCTGGGCGCGGTCCTCGGTGGAGGCTTCGCCCTCGGCGCCGCCATCGCGTTCTTCCACCTCTTCTCTGGGCTCGCGATCTTCGAGAGCGCCCTCGGCTCCTTTGCCTTCGGCGCGCTGCTGCGCGGTCTGACGCTGCTTTGGGCCTTCGGCTCCCTCGATGTCTATCTCCGAGGTCTGGGCCTCGGCGACGCGAGCCGTCGCGCCAACACCGTCGCGAACTTCCTGCTCCCGGGGGCAGGCTATCTGCTGGCGCGCTCGTGGGTGCGGGGAGGTAGCAGCGTGCTGGTGATGATCGTGGTGGTCTATGTCGGGCGGCTACCCAACCGCTACCTCGATCTGATCTTCATCGGCTTCCAGCTGATCGCCGCCTTCGGCGTCTACCACCAGCAGGCGATGGCGCAGCTCGAGCGAGAGCGCGACCAGCCTCGTCTCGTGCCACACGTCGACCATCTCCCCGTGGTCCAGATCCAGCTGCTCGTCCAGCTGATGGCCGCCGCGGTGCTCTTCGGCTGGATCGTGCTGCTGCGGATGAACGACGTCAGCCTGCTGCGGATCAGCGACGACGACGTCGTCGTACGTCGGCGCGTTGGTGGCATCGCGGTCAAGCTCGACTCGCATCAGCTCAGCTTCATGGCGACGGGGTCCGGCTGGAAGCACCAACGGGGAGTGGATGGCGGGGCGTTCTTCCGGGCGCGCCATCAGCTCGGCGCGTCGTTGGTGCTCGGCGTCCAACCGGTGCTGCCCTTCGTTCGCTCGGAGCGCTACCTGCTGGCGGTCCAGCGCCAGCTCGAGGGATCGGGCTATCACCTCGAGCGTCAGCAGTCGCTGCAGGTCGGCGGGCTCTCGGCGACGCAGCTGCGCCTCTCGCGGGAGACCTCAGGGATGACCCTCGACCGCTGGGCGATCGTCGTGCCCCGCGGCGACCTGGCTTACGTATTAATCCTGTCTTGCGGTCGTGAGATCTGTCAGCGCTTGCTGCCGGCGTTCGAGAAGAGCAGAGACAGCCTGCGCATCGGCGGCGGCGCCGGGCCGCGAGCGGGGCTCTAGAGCGCTGATCAGCTTACCGGACCGAGCTGCGCGAAGGATGCGGAATCACGGCGTAGGAGCGAGGAGGGCGCCTGCTGGTAGCAAGCAACCGA
>PDPC01000196.1 GCA_002747355.1 Pseudomonadota bacterium
GGGCGCCTGCTGGTAGCAAGCAACCGACGAGCAACAACCGCTGTGATTTCGCAGACCAGCGCAGCGACGGGAGGTAAGTTGGTCAGCGCTCTAGAGCGGCCGGCGGCGCGGTGCCCGGCGATGGGAGGGATGTGTAGGGGTGCTCTCAAATACCGTCTTCATCTGCCAGCTTGAAATCAACGGGAACGACGACGACGGCGACCGGGCGATCGTAGCCTGCTGGGAGCGCTCTGTAGGGAGCCGCCGCGCGGGCCATCCGCAGCGCCTCCTTGTCGAGCGAGCGATGGCCCGACGAGCGATAGAGGGAGAGCTTTGTCAGCTTGCCCTGCTGGTCGACCCGCAGCTCGACCAGCACACGCCCCTCCAGCCCAAGGCGCTTGGCGACCGCGGGGTAACGTCGGTGGCGCATCAGCGTCCCATGAAGCCCGCGGAGGTACCCCCGGAGGCTGACCCGGGGGGCGGGCTTGACCTTCTTCGGTGGCGGCGCAGCCGCGGGCGCTGGAGGTCTTGGCGCGGCGGGGGCCTTCGGCGCGGGGGTCTTCGTCGTCGTCAGCGGCTTGCTGGGTGGAGCAGGCGCTGGTTGCGGCTTCGGCGGCGCAGGCCTCGCCGGCGGTGGCGCCGCGGGCTTGACCCTGCGGGCCGGACGCCGCCGCTTGGGGCGGCGTTGGACGCGCTTCGGCTTCTCCACTGGCGTCTTGGGCTTGGGCCTGGGCCGCGGAGGGGCCTTGACCCGCAGCCGGATCTTCGGAGGAGGCGGCGGCTCGAAGGTCACCGGCAGCAGCGCGAGCGCGCCGTGAGCGACGCCAGCGACGCAGATCGGCACCAACCAGGCTGCCGCCGTGGTCGTTCGGCTCGCCATCGCCTCAATTCCCCCGCGTGGGGCGCTCGGTGGCGATCCCTGCGGCGGCGAAGCCGGCGCCCTGGGCTGCCGCGAGCACGCGGATGGCGCGCTCGACCGAGGCCTGACGGTCGGCGACGATCAACACCGACGCGTAGCGCTTTCGGAGCGACGCCAAGGCGCTCTTCACCCGCTCTGGAGCGACCGCACGACCGGCGATCCGGATCACCCCCTGTGGGGGGACCTGAACCACCAGCGACTTAGGGTCTGTGGGGCTCTCCGCGTCGGCCCGCGGCAGCGCCACGTCGATGCTCTTGATCCGCTGAAAGCTCGCGGCGAGCACGACGAAGATCACCAAGATGAAGGCGATGTCGATCAACGCCGAGAGGTTGATCGCGACCTTCTCGCGCCTCGGCGTATCAAAGTCCATCGACGCCCTCGCCGCTCGGCGGCGCGCCCGCGCTGGCCGTGACCAGCCGCTGGATCGCGTCGGAGAGGTTCAGGCGCAGGCGATCGACGCGCCCCGCGAGGTAGCTATGGGCCGCCAACGTCGGCACGGCGACAGCCAACCCCGCGGCGGTGGTGAGCAGCGCCTTCCAGATCCCCGAGGCGAGGGCGGAGACGTCGACGTTCCCAGCGCCCTGCATCCCCATGAAGAGCTCGACCATGCCGACCACCGTGCCCAAGAGCCCGAGCAGCGGCGCCACCTGAGCGATGAACGCGAGCAGCGGCAACAGGCGCTCCTGCCGCTGCAGCACGAGGCTGCCGACCCGCCGGCCCTCGGCCTCGGCTCGGCTGGGGGCATGCCGCTGCGTCTCGACCATCGCCCCCATCACCTCGCCCACAGGGTTCACCGCGCCTTGAGCAGCGCGCAACGCGTCCTCACGCCTGCCTTCGCGGATCGCGGTCACCACGGGGCCGACGCTGCTGAGGTCGCCGAGGCGCGCGGCGCGCATGTTGATCAGCTTGTAGACGAAGACCGTCAACGCCGCGAGCGAGCAGGCGTAGATTGGCGACATCACCCAGCCGCCCTGCGCGAGCAGCTGGGCGAGCGAAAACGAGCTCCCGGTCGGCATCAGTGTGCTCCTCTCGGCGTCGGCTGCGAGGTCGCCGTCGGCTGCGAGGTCGCCGTCGGCTGCGAGGTCGCCGTCGGCTGCGAGGTCGCCGTCGGCTGCGAGGTCGCCGTCGGCTG
>PDPC01000117.1 GCA_002747355.1 Pseudomonadota bacterium
GGTGATCCAGTCGGTGATGCGCCAGGCCAACGAGAGGTCGACCCGCAGGAAGAACGTCCCCTCGAAGGAGACCAGGGTGTAGCGCTGAGGCGCGTCGACGTGGGCCGTGTCGATGCAGTGGCCCGGCCGTTGCGGGTCGCAGGGGCCGTAGTTCGGTCGCGGATAGGAGGGCAGCACGCCAGACCCTGCAGAGAGAGCGCCGCCGATCCACAGGTGCTTGCGCCACACCGGCACCGCCACCGCCAGCGTCGGGACGGGCAGCGGGGTGTTTTCGTTTTCGACCGTCGGTAGCACGTTGCCGCCGGAGTCGACCCGGGTGTAGCGCATGGCGTAGAGGATCATCGCCCCGTCGAGGAGGATCTCCACGCCACCGACGCGGTCGATGGTCGCCGGGTTGTACCAGATGCCCCCCGCGTCATCCGCGCCGGCGACCAAGGCCCCCGCTCGTCCGAGCCCGCGCACGCCATGGAAGGGCAAATAGAGCCCCCCAGCGCGAGCCACATCGCCTAGCCCAACCAGCAGACAGAGCCCCAGGGCGAACGCGATCCCCCAGCGTCTACCGTTGGTCCTCATGTGCAGGGTCCGCCGCAGCGGTTCTCGATCAGGTTGAAGAAGTTCAGAAGCCCGGTCTGCTGGTTACCCAAAAAGTCGCGGATCTCGTCGAGCGCCTTGCCATAGTCCTCCGCCGTGTAGGGCGTCGTCATCCCAGGCTTGACCCGATGCATCTCCTTGGACATCTCAAAGAGCGTCTCCATCGGCGAGACCCCCGGAGCCTGCTCCTTGACCGAGTTGCGCAGGATCCGCGCCAGCGCGCCCTTGGTGTCGCGGGCCAGGGCCGGCTTCAGGTAGACTTTCAACGCCTCGATCAGCCCGAACTTCGGCGCCAGGGTCTTCCCGAGCGCTCGGGCCAGCGGCACGAGGCTCGCATCATCAAGCAGAATCTGCAGCGCGTCTCCGAGGCCGGTGAGCGTGGCGGAGAAGACCTGGTCGTAGTTGATCTCGTCGACGAGGTAGCGCAACAGCTCGCTCAGCGTACGGTTGGCTTTCGGATCGTCGCGGAGCACCGTGACGAAGTCTGCCGCGGCCGCGGGCAGCGGCCCAGAGAGGATCCGATCGAGCTCGGCTGGCAGCTCCTGGCCAGCCCAGGTCGCCGTGTCGTCGTTTACGTGGCGTGTCGTGCAGCGGCCGCTGGGCAGACAGACTCCCGAGCCCACGCATTGTTGCGTGTGGGAGCAGCTTGGGCTGTGGGCGAGGATCCGCGCGCGGGCGAAGTCGAGGAGCACCCGCGCCGCGGGCATGATCCGTCGATTGGAGAAGCGTGTCAGCTGGCCGGCGCCGCTGCTGGTGCCGAGGAAGACGTCGACGATATGCTTCGTCGCCTCGCGCCACGCCGTCGCGACCTCGCTCCTGGCCCCCTCGAGCGCCGCGTCGATGCCCTTCCAGGCGTCGGTTAGCAAGTAGATCGGCGAGACACCGCCGGGCGCCTGCGTCACCCCATCGGACCACAGCGCCGTCGTCCGACCGTCGCGATAGGCCAGCTCTGGAGTCAAGGTCGGATCGAAGAGGAAGCGCGCCGTCTTGCTCAGCTCGGTGGTCCACGTTTCGCCCCCCGAAACCTTCAGCGTCGTCGCGACCTTCGACAGCTCGCGCAGCGCGCCGATCAGATCGCCGGTCTCGAGGATCTCCACGATCGCGGCCTCATAGCTGACCAGGTTCGAGCCGTGGCTGAAGTTCGGCGCCGTCCGCGTCGCGTATTGATAGTCCGAGCTGTGCTTGCTCGACCAATGCCGATGCATCACCGAGATCAGATCGATCAGCAGCTTCTCGGCGTCGTGATCGGCGAAAGCCTGCGCCACCGGCCCGAAGGCCTTGTAGAACACGCAGGGATCATTCGTCGAGCAGGACATCCCCGGATGAGGGATCTCCCAGCTGTAGAGCGTGCCGACGTGCGCTTTGTAGACCTCCTCGCCATCGATATCCCTCGGGAAGTCCTGCGCCGCAGCCAGCATCGAGGGAAGCTTGTCCATGAACATCAGCCGGTTGAGCGCCTGCGGAGGCGGATGCTCGGCCATGCTGTCGATACCGGTCATCGTCCGCAGGATGAGGTCCGGCCCGAGCATGTCGACGGCCGCTGCGATCAGCGAGGGCATGTTCTCCGTCTTGAGCCGGAAGTGCGCCTTGCGGGTCTTGGTCAGCTTGCCTTGGCTGTTTCGGGTGTAGACGAAGGACTTGAGGTAAAACACGGCGCCGTTGTTCACCTCGAAGAGATCGCAGGCCTTGTAGGTCTTGGTGCAGAGCGAGAGGCTCTTGATCCCAGGGATGCTGCAGATGACAGGGATCGCGATCTTTGCGCCCTCCTTGTTGCACATCCGCATCCCGTTGGTGTCGTGGATCACGTGAAAGAGCCGCTGCTGGATCGAGCGATTCGAGCCGCTGTCGGGCTTGCTGCGATCGACGAGCTGGGTAAAGAGGTTGGAGCCCCCTCCTTGACTCACCACCGTGTCGTTTCCGCCGAGCACGTGCACGTCTCGGTACTTGAAGTAGTTGGCGAAGATCCGCTCGAGGTTCTTGGTCTTTGGATCCGTCATCGCCTTGAGCACGTCGTCGAGCAGCCCCGGGGTGTCGACCAGCTGCCGCAGCAGCGTGAAGATCTCGTCATAGACCGTTGACGTCGGCTCGACCTTGCGCGACGGGTATTTCTTCGCGATGTCCCCCGCCCGCCGGGCAGCCGCCACAGTGCGCGCCAGGATCGGCTCATGGTCGACGAAGAGCTGGCGCAACCCCTCGAGGGTCTGCACGATCGCCGGGTCTCGCAGCATCGTTAGCACCGCGTGGGCCAGGTCGAGCAGCGGCGACCTCCCGGTGTCGAAGCCTCTGTAGGCCAGCTGGTCGCCTCCGATCCCAACGCGGCTGAGCTGCTTCCGAGGCCCGAGCAGCGCCGTCAGCCCCTGCAGCGTCTTGAGCAGGGTGTCTCTGTCGGGGTCGAGCAGCTGGATCGCGTCTCGCGCGAAGGCGCCGAGCAGCGTCCGGTCGAGGTCGAGGTAGTCGTAGATCGGCGTCCCCGTGGCGTCGAGGGCGCGACCGTGGCGGTCTCGCGCCGCGGCGCTGTCGGGCTGCGTGGGATCGTGGTGGAAGGGCTCGGGGGGGCGCTGACCGCTGGCGGTGACGAAGTAGCCTAGAGGATCGATGTCCGGGAGTCCGTCTTGGTCCTTGTCGACAAAGGGCGCCACGGGGCTGGCGCCCTCGCGCCGCACGCTGGCCAGGCCGCGCCACTCGCGCTTGACGAGCCAGCGCGGGCTCCCCGAGGCGAACGCAGGATCCTGGGCAAAGAGCAGATCGAGCCCGAGGCGTAGCGAGCGGAGGGATGAGCCCGGATGGATGGGATCGGAGCGAAGCGGATCATCGACTCGTTGCGTAGAGCGCAGCTCGAAGGCCAGCGCGGCGACGAGCTTGTCGAAGGCCGCCTCGCCCTTGCCGCCCTTGCCGACCAGCTCGAAGAAGTCGTCGAGCAGCGGCTTCAGCTTCGGATAGGAGAGCGCCTCCCGAAGGATCCCCAAGCAGACAGAGCGGGGACGATAGCCGAGCCGACCTCCCAGGCGAGCCAACGCTTGGTTCAGCCCCGGCTCCGTCTTGCTGAGCTCGAGCACCGCCGCCGTCTTCTCGATCACCGCCGGGAAGCTGCCATCGTCGGTGAGGTCGAGGATGGCGGTCATGTAGCGCTGCAGGTCGCGGAGCTCGCTGCCTGGGAAGATCAGATCGATCGACTCGATGAAGTCCGAGCGTCGAGCGAAGAGCGCAGCGACCTTCGGATCTTCGATCTGAGCCTTCTTCAGGGGAAGAAACTGTGGTCCATAGCGACAGGCCATCCGGTAGCGGCTCCCGGAGACGTCGACTGGACGGCTTCGATCGCGCTCGTGGGCGGCAAGCGACGAGGTGTAGGCCACCCGTTGGCAAGCCATGGTGAAGAACTTGGCGCCAAAGGTGTCGCCATCTTGCGTAGGTGGCCGGCCGAGGTTCTCGGGGCCACTGCAGGCGGTGGCAAGGAGAGCGACCACCCCGAGCAGCGCGCCTGCCCTCAGGTAATACGTAAGGCTCTCAAACTCAATAGCTCGTAATAACATCGAAACCACCCGCCACGAAAGCCGACGCCCAAGCGCCTGTGAGACCACCCCCCGCACCTGAAGGTGACCCATCACGCGCTGGCAAAGAAGCCCGCGCAACCAGCCGAGAGGAGGGCAGGATCGCCGAGTACTCCGCGAGACTCAAGGCGCACCGCGTCATCTGTGAGCGTCCGGCGGGGGCAGCGGCGCGATTCAAGGTGCGATATATCGGACTGGAACGTGCGATATATCGGACTGGAACTTTTCCCCAGGTCCGGCTCGACCCTATAATGCTCTCGTGTCGGGCAAAGAACGCCTGGGGACCTTTGGTCGCTATCTGCTGGTCGAGGAGCTCGCCGCTGGAGGCATGGGGCGGGTGTACCGTGCCGTGCTGCGCGGTGGCCCGGGCTTCGAAAAGCAAGTGGCGCTCAAGCGAGTCCTCCGCGAGTTCGGTGAAGACGAAGAGTTCGTCGGCCGCTTCGCCGACGAGGCGCGTATCGCCAGCACGCTCTCCCACGGCAACATCGTGCAGGTCTTCGATTTCGGTGAGCTCGATGGCGAGTACTACCTTGCGATGGAGCTCGTCGATGGCCCCGACCTGGGGACCCTGATCGCCGCTGCCCACGAGCAACAGCGGCAGATCCCAGCTCCTGCCGCGCTCTACATCGCCAGCGAGTTCTGTCGCGGCCTCGCCGCCGCCCACCATCGCCTCGACGCCAACGGCGCCCCAGCGCCGGTGGTGCACCGCGACGTCAGCCCACAGAACGTGATGCTCGCCCGCGACGGCGGCGTGAAGGTCACCGACTTCGGCATCGCCAAGGCCGCCGACAAGGCCCTGCGCACCCAGACCGGGATGCTGATGGGCAAGGTCCGCTACATGGCCCCGGAGCAGGCCCGCGCCGAGACTGTGGATTCGCGCGCCGATGTCTTCGCGGCCGGCAGCGTGCTCTTCGAGATGCTCGCCGGGCGCCCGCTCTTCGATGGGGAGAGCCCCGAAGCGGTGCTGGTGAACGTCATGCAGCAGCCGATCCCGCGGATCTCCGAGGTCGTCTCGAACACCCCGGTGGGGCTCGACGCGATCCTCGAGCGAGCGCTCGAGCGCGATCACGAGCTGCGTTACATCGATGGAGCGGCCTTGGCGCGCGACCTCGAGCGGTTGCTCCACGTGATCGCCCCAGGGTACTCCCGCGACGATCTCGCGGCGCTCATCGAGGAACTCTTGCCGCAGCAGCCCACGGTCCACCAACGCCCGACGCGCCCGCTCGAGCCGAGAGAGGCGCTCGCGGCCCGCCCTACCACGACCTACGAGCACGGGATGGCGTTCGGCGAGACGGCCTTCGCCGAAGACAGCGCCATCCAGAGCGACCCCGCGCTCAGCGCCAGGCGAACGGCGACGCTGGCCAGCGCAGAGGGCGCGGACATCTCCTACGCGCCGACGGAGATCCCCGAGAGCGCCGACGAGGTCCAGCCCAACATGGACGTCTACCAAGAGGCGCTCGCCGCAGAGCTCGGGCCAGCGGCGAACGCCGTTCATACGATCACCCGAGGCAGCGGGAGCGAGAGCGCGCCCCTCCCGTCACGGCTCCGCGCGACGGAGGCCAACGCGCGGGTCGATCAGAACCTCGTCCCAGCGTCCGAAGGGGCTAGCGAAGAGCCCTCGGCGTCGAGCCTGCAGCCTTCTGCAGAGACCAGCGACTCTCTCGATGACGCCAGCGGCGAGGAGAGCCCTGCTCCAACCGTGGAGGGCCCCGACGACGTCGAGCTCCTGCTTCACCCCAGGCTCCCGCCCCTGATCGGGCGCGAGGGCCCCGGCGATCTAACAGCTCCCCTCAACGAGCCAGAGCCGGGCAAAGGGCGCCGCTTCGCCGTCGTGGCCCTGCTCGCGCTGCTCCTCGGCGGGGGCGCTGGCGTCGCGGCTGCGATGGCCCTCCCCTCCAGCTCGCGGGAGCCTCCGCCCAAGACGCTCACCCCGACCCTCGGCGTCGCGCTGTCTTTGGGGCACGGGATCAACGTGACCTTGCATCGCGTCGGGATCAGCGGCGAGCGCCTCGTCGTTGAGCTCACGATCGTCAAGAGCACGGCGACCCTCGCCTCGCAGTGTGTGGTGCACGACAGCGGGGGGGGCGTACATCGCCCTCGCTATTGGCAAGCGCTCGCCGACGGCAGGCTGCGCTTCGTCTTCGACACGCCCCCCACGGCCAGCGGCCTACGCCTGCGGCTGCGCGATCCCGCGCGGAAGCTGGTTGTCGAACTGCCCCTGGTTGTCGAGCGATGAGGGAGGACCTCGCCGAGCTTCTCGCGCCCTGGCGTCAGGTCGCGGCGAAGGTCGATGGCTTCTTCAAGCGCGTGGAGCGATCCTATGTCGAGCGGATGAGCTGCGCCGCAGGCTGCGCGGCGTGCTGTCAGCAAGACCTCACGGTGCTCTTTATCGAGGCCCTGGCTGTGCTTACGGTTCAGACAGCGCTGCCCGCCGAGACGCAGGCCGCGATCGCCGAGGATGGAGGAAACCCAAGCGCCCCACCCTGCGCGTTCCTCGACGACGAAGGGCGCTGCCGCGTCTACGCCGGGCGCCCTCTGGTCTGTCGTAGCCACGGTCTGCCGATCCGTCAGGATCACGAGGTGGCGATCTGCGAGTTGAACTTTCGCGGCGTCAACGGCGAAGGCTACCCGGCTGACGCCACGATGAACGCCTCCCTCGCGACGGCCGGTCTGACCGTGGCTGACGCCCTGATCCGAGAGAAGCTCGGCCTCGACGAGCAGCCCCGCGTGGCTCTGCGTCTGCTGGCCCGTCACGGCGTCGACGCCCTGACCCCTGCGTCACGACGAGCCCTCGAAGCGTGACCCTGCGCAAAGCTTCTCTCCGCAGCCCGGGTCAGAGTCTGTAGAGTAGAGCAAAGGAGCGCGTCTCTCGACCATGCAGGCCTGTCCTACCTGCAAGCGACAATACCCTCCGGGCATCAACTACTGCCCTGAGGATGGGTCTCCCCTCGAGGATCGGGATCCGCTGCTGGGCACCCAGCTCCTCGGTCAGTTCGAGCTACAGAAGGTCTGCGGCAAAGGCTCGATGGGCACGGTGTACAAGGCCTGGCAGGCGACGATGGAGCGCTACGTCGCGATCAAGGTCCTGCGTCGCGACCTGCAGGACGAGACGCAGATCGCCAAGCGTTTCCTCCGGGAGGCACGCGCCGCCGCGCGGCTCTCGCATCCCAACATCATCGCCGTGTATCTCGTGGGGCAGATGGACGACGAGCGCCCCTTCATCGTGATGGAGTATGTCGAGGGCGAGAGCCTCGACGACCTCGCGCGCAGGGAGGGCGTGCTGCCCCCGGTGCGCGCGCTGCACATCGTCCGCCAGATCGCGTCGGCGCTCTGTGAGGCCCATGGCCACGACATCATCCATCGCGATCTGAAGCCCGCCAATATCCTCCTGACTCATAAGCGCACCAGCCCCGACGTGGTCAAGGTCGTCGACTTCGGTATCGCGAAGATCCTCTGCGACGAGGACGAGACACAGCTGACCCAGACCGGCGCGATCTTTGGCACGCCCTACTATCTATCGCCAGAGCAAGCGGCCGGCGCCGATCTAGATCCCCGCTGCGATATCTACTCGCTTGGTGTGATCCTCTTTCGCCTGTTGACGGGGCGCATCCCCTTCGAGAGCACGAGCGGGATGGAGGTGCTGATCCAGCATCTGAAGCAGCCCCCGCCACGGCCTCGAGACCTCGTCTCGAGCATCCCTCCGGCGATCGAGCGCCTGGTGCTACGGGCGCTCGAAAAAGATCGGGACGAGCGTTGGTCGAGCGCCGACGAGCTGCTCCGGGCGCTCGAGGCGGTCTCGCTGGAGATCTTTGGAGGGAGCGCCGCGCAGCTCTCGGCGCTCCCGGAGGCCGAGGCGCGACCGGCAGCAAAGCCCTACACGCCCCCTACGCGTCGCGCCCGCGGCGCCTCGGCTGGGCTGGTGGAGCGCCCCGCCCCCGAGAGCCCCGGCGACGAGGCGCTGGAGAAACGAGAGACCGATCCCATCGATCCCCTCCCCCCCATCGAAGCCAGCGCTACTCGCCCCGCGGAGACACCAATCTCGTCGCTCGCCGTCCACGCCGCCGTCGACGAGACGCTGCGCCGACGGATCAGCGAAGAGTCGGCGCTCGTCGGAGCGGGCTTGGGGCCGCTCTCGCTGACGGACACGAACGACCTCGCTCGGCAAATGCATCGGCGTCGACGGGTCCTGAGGCACGTGGTGTTCGCCCTGCTTTCCGTGCTCTTCGGCGGCGCAGCAGGCGCGGCCTATCACTTCTACGAGCGCGGGCAGCGACGCCCGACCCTGCGCGCGGCCGGCGATAGGCCGCTACCGCCAGCGACCGACGCCGGACTGACAAAGCCGCAAGACAGCAAGGTGGCGACCAGCGAGGCGTCGAAAACCACACCTCCCGCCGCCAAAGCCACCAAGCCCCGTCGCATCGGACGCACGAAGCCGAAGCCGAAGCCGAAGCCAAAGCCAGCTCCGATCGAGCCGCTGCCGAAGCTCGGCAAGCCGGCCAAGACCGACCAGCACGACGACGACCACGGCCCCGCCAAGAAGCCAACCACGCCATCCAAAACGAACGACAACCTCTACCACCTCGTCGACTAGGAGCTTTTCCACGACGTCGGGACCGAGCCGGGTGCTGAGCTGCCGAGAGCCGCTTTCATCGCCGAAGAAACGAGCCCATACGGGTGATCTGGCGAGCGTTCTGAGGCCTAGAGCGCTGATCAGCTTACCGGACCGAGCTGCGCGAAGGATGCGGAATCACGACGGGAGGTAAGTTGGTCAGCGCTCTAGAACGCGACCGGCAGCGCTGGGCCCGCCGACAGGAGGCCTATGTGGCAACGCGCTAGTGACGGACCGAGCGACCGAGGGCGAACAACAAAACCTCATGTAAAGGGTCAGAAATGTAGGGGCAAAAATTCGGAACTACTTCTGTTTGACCCAGCAGACCGACTCCTTGCCGATCTTGAAGCAGTCGTAGACGCCAGCGGTGGCCTCATCACGACAGCCGTCCTTTTCTTCGGCCGCCTTGGTGTCGCAGCCGGTGGCCAAGCAGATGCTCACGGCCTGGGTTGCGCCTAGCTGGAAGCAGGAGCTCCCAGCGGGACAGCTCCAGCGCCCCTTGTACTTGCAGCCAACCTTGGTGCAGTAGCCGCCGACGACCTTGTCTTTGACCGCCCCCCCTTCGACGTAGCAAAACTGCTCTTCGCCGCAGTCCAGGCTGCTAGCGCAGGGGGCGCCGATCGACGCGCCGGGTTTGCCGTTGACGAAGCAGAGGTTCGTCTTCGTGTCGCAGGTCGCCTTGGGGTCCCGGGGGGAAAACGCGCCGCACTCGCCGTCTTGTGAGCAGCCTGGCGCCGCGCAGACCTCGGTGTAGCCCGTAAGCAGGATCGTGGACGGATCGCAGGCGAGCTGCGGATGGCGCTGCTGGCAGGGGTTGCGGTCGCTTGCCGCGGTGCACTTGACAAAGCAGAACGTCCGCCGCCCATAGCCCCCGTCGGCGGACCAGGAGACCTCTCCACAGGCAGTGCCCTTGGGGCAGGTGTCTTCATTGGGTGAGGTCTCGGGGTCTTCGAGGGTGCAGTCGGGGATCGCGCAGACACCGATGCCCCGACCAACATCAAAGCAGATCGCCTGTCCGCCACAGGTGTTCGGGCCGGCTGGATCGCAGCTGTTGCCGACTGGTCCAACCGTGGTGTCGAGGGCGGAGAAGTCTGGGGGTGAGATGGGCTCGCCAGGCGATAAATCGGCCACGCCGAGGTCGGCTGAGGCGCTATCGTCTTCGCTGCAAGAGACGCCGGCGACGAGCAGGAGCGCGCCGGCCAGGGTGGGGAGGAGATATGAGCGGAAGGTGCGCAAGATCAGCGAAGCGGGGGCGGCGCGAGCCTAGACTGATGCCTGAGCTCGCGCGCTCGAGCTAAACCTAATTGGCGACCGGGCCGGAGGCGGTGTCATCCAGGCAGAAGCCAAGCGGATCCTTGGCGTCCTGGAGCTTGGTGTCCTTGAGGTCGCGGCAGACCATGTTGGTCGTGTTCCCCTGGCCCTCGCCAAAGGACGAGCACTCGAGGTTGTCGAAGGCGTTACAGGGGATGGCGTCGCCCCAGTCGCAGACCGGCCCAGGGGTGATCCCAACACCACCAATCTGGATGTTGCTCCAAGCACGGCACTCGTAGTCGCCGAGCTTGTCGTTGGCGTTGTTGCGGCAGCTCGCCGGGTCGTTGAGGGCGCAGTCCTTGAAGCAGATGCCACCCGAGTAGAGGGTGTTGCAGCTGGAGCCAGTCGGGCATTGGTACTCGCTCAGCGAGGAGAACGCGCAGTAGCGGACGTAGCAGTAGCCGTTACGAGAGTGGATGGCGCAGGTGCCAGGCTCGCACTTCCCGCTCGTGCAGCGGCCGCTGCAGCAGTCGGTGTTCGCGGTGCAGGTCTCGCCGCCGGCCTTCTGGGTCTTGGAGGTGTCCCTCTCCCGCTCACAGCGCATGTTCTTCCCACACTCCGTGTCGTCCTTGCAGGCGTCGCCGACCTTCGCGTCCGGCTTGAAGTTGTCGTCGCGCGGGGCGCAGAGACCGGAGGCGGTGTCGCACTTGCCAGGCTTGCCACAGAGACCATCGGTGCCGCCGGCTTGCAGCGGGATGCACTTGTCGCCGGTGTCGCACGGCAGGCTACCGTCGGTCTTGCACTCTTTGGAGGTGAGGGTTGGGCAGTCGGCGCCGGTCTCGCAGCCGAAGAACATGCAGATGGCTTTCCCGAAGAGGCGAACCTGGGCGCCCGAGCGGGGGTCGCAAGCGAGCTTGCCCTCGCAGGCGTTGGAGCCAAGCTTCGGGTCGCATTTGCGGAAGCAGAACGCCTGGGTCTTCCCATTGTTCAGCTGCACGGAACCGCAGGCGTTGACGCTGAGGTCGGGGCAGGTGTCCTCGTCGACTATCGGGGTCTGCGGGTCGTCAGGCGTACACTCACAGGTGCAGACGCCGCGGGACTCGGTCTCGGAGACGGCGTCGGTCAGCAGGCAGCTCGCGCCGGTGACACTCGGATCCCCGCACTCGCCGCCTTTGGAGGTACAAACCTTACCGATCACGGCCTTGTCGCAGGTCGGGGGAGGAGACTTGGAGTCCGGGCCAGCCTCTTTCAATTGAGGTATGCCCTTGTCCGGCTGAGGGCCTCCATCCTTGCGGGGGTTATTCGAGTTATCATCGCTACAGGCGGTGAAAGCAAAGGCCATACAGATGGCAGCAAGCGAAAAACCGACACGTCTCATCGTCTCTAAGACCTCCATCAAAGGTGCTTACGGCCCGCTCTCAGCATCTGTCGGGCGCGGTGTTCACCGATTTCAAACCTGACGCCTCTACCGCGAGGCGTGCATATCTGTCAAGCCAAAAGCGACCTCGGCTAGGGCCACAAGCGGCGAGAATCACTACTAACTTGCCGAGACAAGCAACATCTACACCACGCTCGCCGCGAAAGCAGATGCTCACGATTACAACGAGTTGCCGCGATGTAGGCAAAGGAGCGACTATGACGCCGCTGTCAGGGTGCTTTCGCACTCAGGGGCCCACATGTGGGATAAGCCATCACAATCATAACCATTCAGTGACCATGGCAGCCCGCCGAAGGCTCGGGGCGGAATGCCCCTCGCGCGCCGATTCTCAGAGAGCAGTCGCGCCAGGTGTGTCGAGCGTCACGGTCGCGTATGATGGTCTCAATCGGATTACGCTTGGAGTTTGCCATGTCGTTCCGTTCGTCCCTCATTGCGGCCTGTTGCCTGGCCGCGAGCCTCGTCTCCGCCGCGCCAGCCTTGGCGACACCGCCCCGCCCCGCGCCACAACGCGTGGTGCGGGTCCAACAGTCTCGACCGCTGCGGCTGCCCATCGTCAAACCCTTGGTCACCCGCGAGGTCCTCGTGTTGACGCTCGCACGCGGGCCAAAAGGCCTGCTGGTCCTCTCGCAAAAGCGCGTCAAGCCAAAAAAAATGACGGTGATCCCCCGCTTTCGCGGCCCCTTCGAGGTACGACTCTATGTCAACGCGACGCTTCGCGACGTGGTAACCTTCAGCTTCCCGCTGACGCTCCCCGCCGGTGAGCGCACCCGTGTCAACACGGGGCTCGACAAGGCGCTCCTGCCGATGGTGCAGGCCAAGACGACTGTCCGCATCCCCTGGCTCCCGGAGCTGACGCACCTGCTCCTCGTCGACAAGCAGCGCCGCACGGTGGCGCGCTATGTTCTGAAGAGCACCCGATGCAGCGAGGCCGCGCTGAAGGCAGCGACCCGCAAGCTGCCAGGGCCGAGGCGCACCGACTCCCTGGGGACGAACAAGCTCTTTGGCACGCCCTCGCTGTCTAAGCCCGCCGCGACGACCCAGACGACCCAGACGACACGTCGCTAGCCTGGTCATCTGTGAGACCCACCGTACACTCTCGGGCGACGTACATCCTCGGGCGAGGCGCGCCTTCACGTGATAGGTAGGCGAGAGGAGCCCTGGACTTCACCCCCACCATGCCCTATGCTGCGCCCGCTTTTTGTACGAGCGGGCCAAGCGTCCGCGGGAGCGAAGACTTAGATGAGCAAAGACGACGCCATAGAGCTTCAAGGCACCGTCACGGAGGTGCTCAAGGGCGGCCTCTTCCGCGTGCAGACCGACGCCGGCCACACGGTGCTGGCCCACATGGCCGGCAAGATGCGCCGCTACCGCATCCGTGTGGTCCTCGGCGACCACGTCACGGTCGCCGTATCCCCCTACGACCCGACCCGCGGCCGCATCGTCTTCCGCGCTCGCTAAGAGCACCCCCCACACGCCTTCCGTCGCCGAGCATAGCACTGCCGGCCGCTGTCTAGAGCGCTCTCCCACCGACCGCCTGTCGGCGCGCTGGTCTGCGACATCACAGCGGTTGTCGCTCGTCGGTTGCGTGCGACCAGCAGGCGCCTTTCTCGCTCCTACGCCGTGATTCCACCTCCTTCGCGCAGCTCGGTCCGGCAAGCTGATCAGCGCTCTAGGGTGCTCGACTCAGCGCTCCTTGCGAAGCACGAGCACGTTATCACCAGCGCGGCGTACGTAGCGCGCGCTGTCCATCAGCGTCTCGATCAAGAAGATCCCTCGCCCCGACTCGGCGTAGGTCGTCGGCAGCTCGCGACGCTCGGGCCAAGCAAAGCCCGGGCCGGTGTCGTGGACCCGCAGCTCCACCGCCCGATCGGCGACGAGCAGCTCGATCCGCAGCGGCCGACCGTCTTCGTCGTGGGCATGGAGGATCGCGTTGGAGATCGCCTCGGTGAAGCCGAGGCGTAGGTTCCCGAGGGCGTCGCCATCGGGTGGCCCCCAGCCACGCTCGATCAGCAGGGGCTCTGCGCAGGCCCAAAAACCCGCCATCTGGTTGAGCGCGCTGGGTAGCTCGAAGGTGTGGCGATGGGCCTTCGCCAACGCATCGGTGGCCTCGGCGGAGATGCTCTCCGAGGGGCGCCCGACGTACTCGACGAGCAGCAGCGTCGCATCGTCGTCATGCTCCTCGCCGCGGTAGGCGGAGCAGAGGGTCACGAGCCGGTCGGCTGAGACCTCGAGGCTGTCGCCCTCGCCGCTCAGGGCCCCCTGCATGCCGGCGAGCACCGTCTCGAAGCTGGGGCTGGTGACCTCATTGAGGCCGTCGGAGTAGAGCAGCACACGCCCGCCCGGGGCCAGCCGCCTCCGCTGCTCCTCGACATCTCCAGCGTAGCCCATCCCCAACGGCGGGGCGCTGGCCTCGAGGACGTGGACAGGGCGGCGCCCATCTGCGCTGATCAGCACCGGCGGATGACCATAGTTGTAGAGACGCAGGTCGCCGCTGCGCGCGTCAAGGATCACCAGCGCGAGGGTGCCGTAGAGGCCCGTGCGCTCGATGGAGAGCACGTTGCTGAGCTCGTCTTCGAGCTTCTTGGGATCGAAGATCCCCTCGGCGAGGAGCTGGGTGAGCTGGGCTACGGCTGCCACCGCGACCAGCGCGGCGCCGGTGCCATGACCGGAGACATCGAGCAGGAAAAACGCCTGCTGCTCTTCGCCAACCGCGCATTGCCCCGCCATGTCGCCAGCGAGGGTCGAGTTGGGCCGAAAGCGCACCACCGTGCGGAACGCGCCGCGGCGTGCTTCGCGGTCGGGGAGAAAGGAGCGCTGCACCTTCGCCGCCAGCTTGAGCTCCCGGGTCAGGCGCTGGTTTGTCGCCGTGAGCTCGCTGAGGAGCCCGGCGGTCCGCGAGTGGGTCGCGATGCGCACCAGCAGCTCTTCTTTGATGTAAGGCTTGCGGACGTAGTCCACGGCGCCGGCACGGAAGGCCGAGATCACCGACATCTTGTCGTCGAGGCCGGTGAGCATCACCACGGGGATGTCGGCGGTGGTCGGGTCTTCCTTCAGTTCACGGCAAAACGTCAGCCCGTTACCGTCGGGGAACTCGATGTCGAGGAGCACCACATCTGGGTGCCAGCTGGCGAGCACCTCCCGCGCCTCGAGGAGGTCTTGGGCCAGCTTGGCCTCGATGCCAACCGACACGAGGTGGGCCTCGGTCATCCGCGCGACGACCAAGTCGTCTTCGACCAGCAGTACGCCGGCTCTGATCTGCTCTGGGGCGCCGAGACCAAACATCGTCCTCAGCAGTATGCACAGGTCCCTCGCGAACTGTACAGTGGCTCGCGGGTATCGGCCGCGTGATCGATGGACTCGGGTCAGGAGGTTCGGGCGATAAAGTCGGCGACGTCGTCCCAGACCCGGGCGAAGTTGCGCTCGTCGAAATGCGATCCGGAGGGTAGCCAGTCGGTGTACTGTGCCGTGCCCGAGCGGCGGAACTGGCCCACGATGTCGGCGTGATCGGCGAGGACGGCCGAGACGAGCTCGCCGTAGAGCTGGCTCATGGTAGGTACGACGCCGTCGTTGGTCTCTCCGCAAACCCGCAGCGGCAGACGCCGCCGTACCTCGGCGAGGACCTCCTTTGGTACCGGCGTGCTGCTCGGATCGGTAGGTGTCCAAGCCGAGAGGGTGTGCAGGATCGCGTAGCCAGCGCCGAGGGTCAGCGGCCGTCGTCGCAGCAGATCGAGCAGGCCGCGCCCAAGAGGCGGCGGCGCGGCGGTGACCACCGAGCCATAGCGGACGCTCTCGCGATCGACCACGGCGGCGTTGAAGTGGTCCATCCACTCGGTGGTGAGCAGCAGCATCGCGCCCTGATCGGCGGCGATCTGGCGCAAGAAGGTCCAGACCGGATCGGCTTCGTCGAGGGTCAGGTTTCGCAGCAGGTGGCGGGAGAGCATGTCGAGGGCGGTCTCGTCCTGCCCGAGGAGATCGTCGGCGGAGGCGACCATCTGGAGCACCTTAGCGGCGGCGTAGATCGCGAGGCGCCCTCGGGTGCTGGCCTCTGAGGCGAGCAGGCGCAGGGTTTCTCGGCCGCGCAAGCTGACGAAGAACTGGGCCAGCGGCGTGCCGCGATGCGGGGTCGCCACGAGCGTCACACTGCGGGTGTGCGCGCCAATGCGCTCCGCGAGCTCGGCGTTTTGCAGCCTCACCGCCGGGGTGAGCAGCTGCCGCACGTCGAGGCCGCCGGTGGAATGGCCAACGAAGTGCAACTCGTCGACCTCGGCGCCACCTGTGGCGACGACCTGCTCGGCGAGGTGGCGAGCGCGGTACTTCACGAAGGCCGTGGGGCGCGTCGAGCACTCAAGCACCTCAGCGCACAGGCCGCGACGTGCCAGCGAGGTCTGCAGCGCCGCCGCCACGCCGCAGAAATAGTTCAGCGTGCCCAGCGTGCTGAAGCCGAAGAAGCCCGGCACGAGGTACACATGACAGCTGCGGCTCATCGGGCCGGCGCGCCTTCTCGGGGCGACGCCTCGGCGATCAGCAGCAGCTGCAGATCCATCACGTTGGTGCCCGTGGGGCCGGTCCGCAGGAGGTCGCCGAGAGCGTCGAAGAAGGGGTAAGCGTCGTGGTCCTGAAGCTGAGCCGCAGCGTCGAGGCCGCAAGCCCTGGCGCGGCTGAGGGTGTCGTCGAAGGCTAGCGCGCCAGCGGCGTCGGTGGGGCCGTCGGTGCCGTCGGTGCCGGCGGAGAGCAAGCAGATCGCCGGCGGCAAGCCGTCCAGAGCGAGCGCGGCGGCCAGGGCGAGCTCTTGGTTGCGACCGCCCCGCCCCACGGCGTGCCCATCGCCGCCAAGGCTGACGGTCGTCTCGCCGCCGCAGATCACGCAGAGGGGCGGCCGCTGCGGGCGACCAACCTCGAGCGCCTCGCGGGCGATGGACCCCAACATCCGCCCGACGTCTGCGGCTTCGCCCTCGAGGGTCGATGTCAGCGCGAGCGTGGGCCAGCCGATCTGCTGGGCGCGGCGCTCGCAGGCGGCGACCGCCAGCCGATTGTTGCCGACCAGCGCGGTGGTGCAGCGCTCGAAGGCGGGGTCTCGAGGGCCCGGCGTCTCGGGGACTTCGCCAGCGAGGCCAGCCTCGAGGTGGGCCCGCACCGCCGACGGCAGCGCGACGTCATCGTCCCAGATCTGGGCTCGGCGCAGCGCGTCGCGCGCGGCAGAGAAGGTCGTCGGATCTGGGACCGTGGGCCCAGAGGCGATGGCGTCCAGGGGGTCGCCGATCACGTCGGAGAGCACGAGCGTCGCGACCGTCGCCGGAGCGGCGAGGCGGGCGAGCTGACCTCCCTTGAGCGCGGAGAGGTGCTTGCGAACCGTGTTGAACGCGCGGATATCAGCGCCGGCGGCGAGCAGCGCGTCGGTGACGCGGCGGAGGTCGTCGAGCGAGACCTCGCCGGCGGGGGCTGTGAGCAGCGCCGATCCGCCTCCGGAGATGACGCAGAGCAGCAGGGTCTGGGCGTCAGCGCCGCGGAGCAGCTCGATCAACCGGCAGGTGGCGTCGAGCCCGGCCTGATCTGGCAATGGATGACCCGCCTCGACCAGCTCCACGAGGCAGGATGACGCTCCCGTCGGCTTTGCAGCTCCCCGATCGGTGTGCCCATGCTTGACGATCACGAGGCCACCCTCGAGGCGATCACCGAGCAGATCCTCGACGGCGCCTGCCATCGGGGCGCCCGCCTTCCCCGCCCCGACGACGAGCAACCGATGATAGTCGCCCAAGCGGTAACGCGCGCGCTGCTCGCCGCGCAGCGGGTCTGAGAGGACCAGCACGTCACCATGGCGCTGCAGGGCGGCGGCGACGGCAGCGCGAGGATCGACGGCGCTCAGTCCGGCTTCGAAGATGTCGCGGGCGGCGGCGGCGAGGGCGGCGCGCCGGCTGGTCGCTTCGTCCATCGTCGGAAGCTAGCCGAGGGTCGTGCTCTGTACCAGGGCGTCGAGCATATGAGGAGGGAACACGGCGCTCTCTTCGAAGCGCGCGCGATGGGTGGCCAGCTGCTGGGAGACGGCGGCGAGAGTGCGGGGGAGCTTCGTCACGCGACTTGTGTCGGGGCCCCCGCCGCGGATCGACGCGGTGGCCTCAAGCAGAGAGTCGAGGTCGCGGGTCTCGCGTCCGGCGAGGAGCGCCTGCGCCACGCCGGCGAGGAGCAGGTAGGGGTGCGCCGATCCGTCCGGGAGACGGAACTCGATGGTCGGAGCGGTGACCGCCGCGCCGTGCTCGTTGGTGGCGAGGATCGGCAGCCGCACCAACGCGCTGCGGTCGCACTCGCCCCAGGCCACGGCGGCGGGCGCCTCCTTGGCCTGATGGAGGCGCACCAGAGAGCCCTCGACGCGGTTGCCGAAGGCCATCAGGGCGGCGCCGAGCTGCACGAGACCGCCGATCAGCCAGCGCGCGGGATCGTGAAGCTGGCCGTCTGTGTCTCGGCAGCCGAGGTGTCGGCCGTCGATGGTGGGCGAGAAGTGAAAGTGCAACCCGCTGCCGGCGTGGCCGCGGCGCATGATCGGGTCGAAGGAGCAGAGCATGTCGTGGCGGTGCGCGAGGTTGCGCAAGACCCATTGGGTCAGCACGACGGCGTCTGCGGCCTGTGGCAGGGGCGTGAGGGCGAGCTCGATCTCATGCTGCTCCCAGATGATGCCTTCGGTCTCGGCGGCCTGGATGTAACCGACCTCGCTGTGACCGTATTTGACGGGGACGCCGATCTCGGCGAGCACACGCATCGCCTCGCGGCGCAACGCCTCACCGAAGACGAAGGGCGAGCTGGCGTGGTAGCCGCGATCGGAGGAGCCGTAGATGTCGCGCTCCGTCGAGCGGCGACCGAGGAAATACTCGACCTCGCCGAGGGCGAGCAGCTCGATCCCGGTCTGTTCGCGGACGGCCGCGTCCGCTTTGTGCACGATCGTGTCGGGCGACTCTGGCAGCGGCGCGCCGTCACGCCCGGCGTGGCCGCAGAGCAACACCAGCGTCGGGTGCGGGCTGAAGGGATCGCAAAACGCCGTCTGCGGGCGCGGGCGCAGCAGGATGTCCGACCGATCCGGGCGGATCCCTGTGCCGGCGAAGAGGCTCGAGCCATCGGCGCGCTCGCCGGCGCTGAGGATGTCGTAGAGGTGCTCGGCGCCCCGGGGCACGAAGTCGACGGTCTTGAGCCAACCGTCGCCGCCGACGTGCATCAAGCTGACCAGCCGCAGACCCTTGTCGCGATAGAGATCGACGAGATCCTCGCAGGTCCAGGAGCACGGCGGCTTCCCGAGCATCCGCTGCAATCGGCAAGCCGGCAGGTTCTTTTCGTCAGCGGCAGCGTCGCGCAGAAATGGCGAATCCGAATCCTTCCAAGTCACGGCAGCACCCTCCTAGGGTCGTCACGACAAACGAGACCCTTTCGCCGTGCGAAAAAAAGGCCCCACCAGACCTCAGGTGCGCTTCTAAGTG
>PDPC01000197.1 GCA_002747355.1 Pseudomonadota bacterium
CCGCTTCTTCGCTGCCGAGCAGCCGAGCGATGTGGACATTCTCGATTTTCGGGCCTTCATCCGTGCGCTGACCGTGCCGCCCGAAGGCACCGAAGGGGTGGCCGATACCGCACCGCCTCGGACGCTCTTCATCTGGCCCGAGGTGCTCACGGTGGAGGCGGTGGTCGCAGACGTAGAGTTCCAGTACCGGCAGCTCAGCGTCGAAGGCGAGGTGCTTGTCTACACGGCCACGGTGACCTTCGAGGAGATCCTCGACGCCCGGGTCACCTCCGAGACGCTGCGGGAGGAGGTGTAGCGTGCCGCCACGAGTGGGCTCCCGGCACAGCTTCACGTTTGGCGTCCGCGACGCCGACGGCGTGCTGCACCTGACCGAGCGGGAGCCCTATCGCTTCCGGCCGCACCGGGACAACCGCGTCCACGTCGTGGTCAGCGGCGACACGCTCTGGGGCCTCGCGGGCCGCTACTTCGCGCCGTTCCCAAGGGCCTGCGGCTTCTGGTGGGCCATCGCCGACTTCCAGCCCGACGACCCCATCGTGGATCCGACGCTGGAGCTCGAGCCCGGGCGTCGTTTGGCTATCCCCTCGCTGCGCGTGCTGACTGACGTGATCCTCGGCGAGGCGGGCAGGAGGACGCGCGGATGAACCCGATTCTCGACCGGAGCGCCCCCGGCGTCCGCATCACGCTGCTCGCCGACGAACGTGCTGCGAGCGGGGAGCCCCTCGAGCTGGGCCAGCGCATCATCGGCTTCACCTTCGACGACGCCGAGCGCAAGGCAGACAAGCTCTCCTTGCAGCTCGACAACTTCGACCTGTCCCTCTTCGACCGCGAGGACCTGATGGGTGGGGCCACACTCGAGGTTTCTTGGGGCTATCCGGGCAACATGTCCGTCCCTCGGCGCGTTGTGATCAAGAAGCTCAAGGGGTTCAACACGCTCACCGTCGAGGGTCAGGCCACCTCGGTTCTGATGAACCGCGAGTCCAAGACCCGGAACTGGGAGGACGTGACTCGTGCCGAGGTCGCCCGGCAGATCGCCGAGGAGCACGGCTACGAAGGCGAGTTCATCGACATCGAGGACTCCGAGGAGATCTTCGACGTCATCAACCAGTCCGGCGAGACCGATGCTCGCTTCCTCAGGCGCTTGGCCGCACGAGAGGAGTTCGAGTTCTACGTCGATGCGGGCGGCTTCCACTTCCACGAGCGCAGGCAGAGCGCGGCGCCTACCCACGTTTTCACCTGGTACGCCGATCCGGGGCGAGGCGATGTCATCTCGGTGAACGTCGAGTCCGATCTGGTCAAGCGTGCCGGCCGGGTCACCGTGCGCGGTCGCGATCCCATGCGGCGCACCACCATCGAGAGCTCCACCAGCAACGAGACCGCCGACCGCTCGACCCTGGCCGAGGTGGTGGAGGTGGTAGACCCGGAGACGGGCAGCACCTCGCTGGAGACCCGTAACGCCACCGCCAGCGTGCGTTCAACGGCAGCCAGCAACGAGGGCCGCGCACGGCGAGAGTCCGCGGCCCGTCATCGACGCGCGGAACGGTCCACCATCAAGCTGTCGATGCGAGTCGTCGGCGATCCGACCTTGCACGCCAAGAGCATCGTCGAGGTGCGCGGCATCTCCGGGTTGCTGTCGGGCAAGTACTACGTCACCGAGGTCAAGCATGTCATCTCGTCCTCCGGCTACACCTGCGATCTCAAGCTCACCCGCGACGGCAGCGGGCGAAGGGCGCGGCAGGTCGCCCGTGAGCAGCAAGGCGAACGGAACACCAGCAGACCGCGCCGGGACGGGGAGCTGACCCAGGTCGAGGCGGTCGATCCCGAGACCGGGGCCACGCGCATCGAGTATCGGCGTGATGGTCGCCGCATTGGGTATGAAGACCCCGAGGCGGGGCAGAGCGTGATGGAGTGAGCATGTCCCACCCTCAATTCGACGACGATATCGGCACCCACGATACCCGGCTCACCGGGATGTACGTGGGCTACGTGACCCACCGG
>PDPC01000040.1 GCA_002747355.1 Pseudomonadota bacterium
TCGTCGGTTGCTTGCTACCAGCAGGCGCCCTCCTCGCTCCTACGCCGTGATTCCGCATCCTTAGCGCAGCTCGGTCCGGTAAGTTGATCAGCGCTCTAGCCGAGAAAGCTGGCGAAGCGACGATAGATCAGCCCGGCGCCAGGGATGGTGTCGATGAACGACGAGATCAGATCCCAATAGTCTCGATAAGCGACGATTGAGCCTCCCTCTACCACCGCGTGGGTCGCGCCCTCGATCTGGATCGGCGACGTCCAGCTGAGACGGAAGGACATCCGCCAGCTGAAATAGAGGTTGGCCGCGTCCCCGGTGCCGCCAAAGGTCTCGAAGCTCAGCTCGCGGCTGCGGGTCCGCAGCTTCTGAAGCATCTCGAAGAAGGCGTCGCGCCCCTCGAGCACCTGCAGCGGGTCTTGAAAGCGCATCTGCGGGTGACAGAGCGCCTCGAGCTGCCTCAGGGCGCCCTCAACGTCGCCGGAGAAGGACTCCAAGGCCGCGCAGAGCGCGGAGACCTGGCTCTCGTTTATCTTGCTCATGAGCGGGCACGTTAGCAGACCGAGAGGCGTCGACAATCGCGGGCTGTCATGGAGCGCACATTCGACCCGGAGAGTCTCGCGTAAGATGTGAATGTGTCCGCTGCTCGCAACGCCCTGCCCCTGGGCGCCGTCGCGCTCGCCCTCGCTGGTCTCTGCGCGTGCGCCGAGGACGCCCCAACCATCGGCCGCCGGGAGCTGCCGGTGGCGGCGCTCTGCACCGTCTTGGTGCGCACCGGCGGCAGCACCAACCAGCTCGACACGGAGAACGATTACATTCCCCATGTAGTCGCCTGTGAGCATGGCAACGCGACCGAGCCCGCCACCCTCGAGGCCCAGGCCGTCGCCGCCCGCGGCTACGCCTACTACAAGGTCACCATCGAGAAGAAGACCCTCGACGACAGCCAAGGCGACCAGGTCTACGGCTGCCCGGGGCGTAATTTGGAAGACCTCTCGGCGACCCAGCGGGCGCGGATCAAGACCGCCGTCGCCAAGACCAAGGGGCAGATCCTGACCCACAACAGCCTCCTCATCGCGCCGTTCTACGTCGCCGGTAGCAGCACCAACAACGCCTCGTGCAAGCCGTCAGCGAGCCAACAATCGGGCACGGAAAAGCACGTCACCTACAACGAGGGCAAGAGCGGCAGCGCCGTCACACCGAGCTCCCTCGGCTCGAGCTCGAGTCCGCGCAACCGCGGCTGTATGTCGCAGCTCGGCGCGCTCTGCCTGGCGAAAAAGGGCTACGACTACCAGCAGATCCTGCGCTTCTACTATGGCGCCGATATCACGATCGCCACCACCACCGGCAGCTGCGGCGGCGGCGGTCCTCCCACCTGTGTACCTCAACCGGAGGTCTGCAATGGCGCCGACGATGACTGCGACGGCGTCATCGACGATGGCGACCCGGGGGGCGGCGCGGTCTGCGTGGTTGGCGGCGAGCAGGGCCCCTGCGCCCTCGGCCAGACGCGCTGTCAGGGAGGCGCGCTGATCTGTCAACAGACCGTCACCCCGCTCACCGAGAGCTGCAACGGCATCGACGATAACTGCAACGGCCAGGTCGACGATGTCCCCGGCGGCTGTGGCGCTTGCACTCCGAAGGCGGAGATCTGTAACGGCATCGACGACGACTGCGACGGCGTCATTGACGACGGTGACCCGCAAGGCGGGCAGGCCTGCTACACCGGCGGCAGCTGTCCGGTAGGCGTAACGAAGTGCACGCCGCAAGGGCTGGTCTGCACGCCCGCGCCCCGGCCAGAGGTCTGCAACGGGGTCGATGACGACTGCAACGGGACGATCGATGACGTCCCCGGCGGCTGCGGCGGAGCAGGCGGGGCCAGCGACGGCGGGGCTGCCGGCTGCACGCCGACAAAGGAGCGCTGCAACGGCATCGATGACGACTGCGACGGGTTCCCCGACGAGAACGACCCAGGCGGCGGGGCGCCCTGCACGATCGTCGGCCCCCAGGGCTTCTCCGGCGTGCTGGCCTGCGTCGGCGGCAAGCTGACCTGCTGGAGCACGACCCCCGGCGGCGGAGGAGGAGGCCAGCCCCCCGATCCCACCCTTCCCGCCGAGCACGGTGGGCAGCTCGAGGGCGCCTGCGCCGTCGGCGGCGCCGCGACCTCGCCCCCCCTGCCCCTCTCCCTGCTCGCCCTGCTGATGCTCGCCCGGCTCAGAGCTCGTCGACGCACTCCTTGAACTTCTGCGGCGGATCGGCGCTGACCCGCGGCGCGCAGTCGACGGGCAAGAGGATCGAGTCTCCGGCGCCGAGATCGACGCCCGCGAGGCGGCCGCAGACCAGCGTGGTTTTGCTCAGGCAGGCCTCGGTGAAGAAGCCCTGCACACGCACGGTCCAGCCGCCCTCCGCGGGCAGATCGTTAAAGACCACGGATCGGCCGAGGAGCGAGCCAAGATCAGCGAGGGAGTCGAGAATGCCGCTGGTCTTGATGCAAGCCGACTGAACCGTCAGGCCGTCGCGATCGCGCATCAGCTGCGCCCGAATGGCCAGCACCGTGTTCCAATCCAGCAGAGCTTGGTCACACTCGCCGAGCACGAGGTTGACGCGCAGCTCCTTGCCGCAGCCACCGCAAAGCAGCACGAGCAAAAGCAGCAGAGGCGTGGTCGACGTCCGCAGCATCATCACGGCCCGAAGACGACCCGGGTGGTATCCGAGCGCGCCGAGAGGGCCACCAGCGTCGTGGTGACGACCGCAGCGACGCCGATGGCGGCCCAGACCCACCAGCGCCGATACCAAGGAGGTGCTCCTGCGAGCTTGGACTCGCGTGGGGACATCGTCCGCCCCTTCCCGCCGTCGCCAAGCTCGGACAACAGGAGGCCTGCGGCGCGCTCAAGGGTCACGCCCCGCGCGCCCTTGCCGCCATCAAACGCAGCGCTGAGCTGCCGCGTAAACGCCAACGCCGCGCCTTGAGAGCCGCTCGGCGACAAGGCACCCCTCTTCGGCAGCAAGCGCAGGACGAAGCGATCTGGCCGCAAGCGCACACTCGCGACCAAGGCGAGGCTCGCCGAGGCCTCTCGCAATACGCCGCCGACGAACCTGGCGTCGGCGGCCTCTCGATGGGAGATACAATGCACCAGGGCCTGCTCGCTGGGCCGACCAGGCAGCTGCACGGCGCAGCCCAGGGGGCGGGCCTCGAGACGCATCGCTCGCGTGCCACCGAGGCGAGCTCGCAGTGTCTTGCAGGTCGGCTGCTTGTCGTCGCAGGCGCCGAGCACGACGTAGTGAGTCCCGGCGGCGATCTGCAACGCCCCCCCGCGCACCGTCGGCCCCTTACCGTCGACGAGCAAGGCATCGGCGGTCAGCGGCGCGTCGAGGCGACAGGCCACCTGCTGTCGTGGCCGACGTACAGCCTTGCGGTAGGCGCGCACCAGCGCAGGGGGCAGCAACCCGCCATCGGGGAGCGGCGACGAGGGCAGCTGCGCCGAGCGGACGAAGCTCGCCGCCGCGGCCTGAGGATCGCCTGCGCTCCACTGACACACGCCAAGCCAGAGGTTCACGTCGGCCAGCAGGCGATGGGCTCGCTGGCTGCGGGTCTCGTCGGTGTCCGCGATCTGACGACCGAGCTCCTGCTCTGTGATCGAAAGCAGCGAGACGCAGCCTGCGAAGTTTGTACGAAGGAAGAGCTTGCGGCTGCGGGCAAGGGCGGCGGTGGCTCGAGCTCGGGCGATGGCGGCAGCCCCACGGGCGCCATGGATGAGGCGCCCGCGGCGTCGGGCGACACGCCCCAACCCTGCCCCCAGACGCGGCGCTGGGCAGCGATCGCCAGCAGCGAGGAGCACGATCAGCTCCTCGCTGGCAGCCCCCGGTGCGGGGCGCTGTCGGGGGGCGGCCAGCCCCTCCGCCGCGAAGGACACGACGGCGACGGACAGGGCTAGGGCGACTGCGCTACACTGTTCGCGTCGACGACTGCGGCGGTAGTCCCCGCGCCTCGATGAGACAACTGCGCACACCTCGCGCTGGGCCAGGTGATGAGCAAAACCCGCTACGAGCTGCTCAATCGCATCGCCATCGGAGGCACCGCCGAGGTCTTTCGTGCGCAAGCGGTCGTCGCTGGCGAGCGCCGAAAGGTGGTCCTCAAGCGGGTGTTGCCGCAGCTGGCCCGTGATGAGCGCTTCCGTCGGCTCTTCGCCGACGAGGCCCGCTTCGCCGCCGCGCTCGAGCACCCCAACATCGTCCGGATCCTCGACTTCGGCGAGCTCGACGGGACCTGCTTTCTCGCTCTCGAGGAGATCGAAGGCCATGACTTGAGCCGGCTTCTCGCCTTCAGCGCAGAGGCCGGGCAGCGCGTCCCCGCGCCGCTGGCCGCGCTGATCGTCGCGCGCGTGGCGCGGGCGTTGGCCTTCGCCCACGAGCAGGTCAGCGCTGAAGGAGTGCCGCTGCAGATCATCCATCGAGATGTCTCACCTCAGAACATCCTAGTGTCCTTTCAAGGGGATGTGAAGCTGACCGACTTCGGCATCGCCGAGAGCGCGCTCGCCGCTGGCGACGCACCGCAACCTCAGGGCGTGCGCGGCAAGCCGGCCTACATGGCGCCGGAGCAGGCCGACTCACGGCCCCTCGACCACCGCAGCGACCTCTTCGCTCTCGGCTGCGTGCTCTATGAGCTCCTCGGCGGCGCGCCCCCCTTCGCTGCTGACAATGACGCCGAGACGCTGCGACGCCTGCGGAGCTTTCTCCCGCGACCGAAGGTGTTGTCGCTCGAGGCTCCAACGCCGCTCCGCGGCGCCCTCGATCAGCTGCTGCGCCGTCTCCCGAGGGAGCGCCTGCAGCACGCCGACGCCCTGATCGCTAAGCTCGAGCCTTACCTCGCCGAGTGCGGCGAGGCAGCCACGGAGGCCGCCCTCGGGCGCTGGGCACGCGAGCTCGACCAGGAGGCCAGCGCCCAGCCCGATGTCAACACCCCTGCGGCGATGGTCGACGACGCTGTGCGCGCGCTGCTCGGCGATCCCCAGCTCGACTCGAGCGAAGAAACCCTTGGTCTGGACGCCCCTCAGGACGGCCGTCCCCGGACCTCCACGCAGCAGGTGCCGACATCGCTGCCCTCACCCGTGGCCGACGTCCCACAACGAGACGCCGCGCCAGAGCCCTCAGCCCCCGAGCCCCTCCCCCAGCGAAAGAGGATCCGCACCGCCCGCTCCGTCGCTCCAGCGAGCGCGATAACGATCGCCGGGTTGGCGCCGAAGGAGCCCCCGACCTACACACCTGAGGAGCCAGCGCGAGGCGAAGGGACCGCCAAGGTGCGACGCGCGGCGCCTCCCCGGCAGCGGAGCCCGCTGCCCTGGCTGATCGCCGCCGTCGCCGTCCTCGTCGCCGGCGGCGTGGTTGTCTGGGCGCTGCTGCGCTCGCCCACAACCGATCGACACATCTACGTCGCGCCCCGCATGGACGCCGGACGCCGGCATGTAGCAGACAGCGCCACCCCGAGACGATCCGCGACGATCCGCATCGAGAGCCTCCCTACGGGAGCCAAGGTGCGCCTCGATGGCGAAGCGCGCGGTAGCACGCCGCTGAGCTTGCGGCTGCCAGGCAAAGCCGCGGTGCTGACGCTGAGCAAGCCCAGCTATCACACCCGCACCCTGCGCCTCTCGAAGCGGCCCCAGAGCCCGGTCGTGGTGAAGCTCCGACGACGTCTTCGCGGAGTGAGCCGTAAGCGAGGAGGCGTTGGCTTTCTGACGATCAACTCGCTGCCCTGGTCGAAGGTCTATGTCGACGGACGCTATCTCGGCAACACGCCGCTGGTCTCCCGCCACCTCCGCGCCGGAAGGCGACGACTCCTGCTCAAGGACGGCCGCGGGCGCGTACGCAAGCGCCTGCGGGTGCAGATCATCGCTGGCAAACGCCACCGCTTCAGCTTCGATCTTCGCTAGCATCTGGGCTACTGTAACGGGCCCTCAACAAGCTCGGACGACGTGATGAGCACAGCACGACCGATCGCGACCACACGGGTCGTCGACGATGCCGATAACCCTCGCTTGCTGCGGCGCAAGATCCGCCTCGAGGTGCTGCGTGGCCCCGATACTGGCAAGAGCGTCGAGGCCAGCAGCGAAGAGATCAGCATCGGCACGCTGCCGACCAACGAGTTCGTGCTCGCCGATCCCTCCGTGTCCCGCTACCACCTCCGGGTCACCGCCAGCGTACGGGGCTTCGTGATCACCGACCTCGACAGCACCAACGGCACCTGGATCAGCGGCCTCCGGGTCCGTGAGGTCACGGCGGCCGGCGCCGTAGAGGCGCGCCTCGGCGACACGGCGATCCGCATCTCGCCGCTCCCCGACGAGGTCGAGGTGCCGCTCTCGCAGGGCGATCGCTTGGGCTCGATGCTCGGCCGCAGCCCCCAGATGCGCGCCCTCTTCGCCCAGATCGAGGCGGTGGGGCGCGCCGACGCGACGGTTCTGATCGAGGGCGAGACGGGCACGGGCAAGGAGCTTCTGGCCGAGGAGATCCATCGAGCCAGCGCGCGCAAGGATAAACCCTTC
The DNA here is from genome assembly GCA_002747355.1 of Pseudomonadota bacterium. GTDB lineage: Bacteria > Myxococcota_A > Polyangia. The sequence continues at coordinate 6,519 of PDPC01000040.1, forward strand.
ATCATCGTCGACTGTGGAGCGCTGCCCGACAACCTGATCGAGAGCGAGCTCTTCGGCCACACCCGCGGTGCGTTCACCGGCGCGTCCGGGGAGCGGGCGGGCGCCTTCGAGGTCGCTCACGGCGGCACGCTCTTTCTCGATGAGATTGGCGAGATGACACCCGCGGCCCAGCCGCGGCTGCTCCGCGTGCTCGAGCGCCGTCAGGTCAAGCGGGTCGGCAGCGATCGCTACCGTGAGGTCGATGTCCGGATCGTCGCCGCTACCAACCGTGACCTACGACTGGCCGTCAACGAGGGCACCTTCCGCCCGGACCTCTTTTATCGACTCTCGGTGCTGCGGCTGCGCCTGCCGCCGCTGCGCGAGCGCCCCGAAGACGTCGAGCTGCTGGCGCGCCACTTCCTCGAGCACTTCGCCCAGAGGCTGGCGCCGGGCAAGCCTACGCCGCCAATCGGTCCAGAGACCTTGCAGCGCCTGGTCGGCTACCGCTGGGCAGGCAACGTTCGCGAGTTACGCAACTTCATGCAGCGGGTCGCGCTGATGGCCCATGGCGCTGGCCTCGGCCCCGCCGCGAGCCTCCCGATCGAAGGCGATCTGCCCCAGACGAGCAAACTCAACGCGAGCCCGCCACCGCTGCCCCCCGACGCCGCGAGACCAAGGGACGCCCCTGGTGGAGCCTCGGTCGCCGTTGATCTGCCCTACAAAGAGGCGAAAGCGCAGTGGATCGACAGCTTCGAGACCACCTACGTCAAGACGCTCCTCAATCGCTGCGATCAGAATGTTGCCGCCGCTGCACGTGAAGCTGGCGTCGATCGGACCTATCTATTTCGATTGATCCGCAAATACAACCTCCGCGATGGATGAACGCATCGCGAGACGCGAGACACTCATCCACAGTTCACGTGACATCAGACGATGAAGGTTGTAACCAGTCTTCTGCGGCAACCGACACGAGACACATATGACGACCAATACCAAGGTGCGCCACCGCTGGCGCATCGTCGCGATCACCATCGTCCTTCAGCTCTTCCTGGGCGCCTTCTACGCCTGGGCCATCGCGTAATACCGACGCGCTAGAGCGCAGACCAACGTACCTCCCGTCGCCGCGCTGGTCTGCGACATCACAGCGGTTTTCGCTCGTCGGTTGCGTGCTACGAGCAGGCGCCCTTTTCGCGCCTACGCCGTGATTCCGCATCCTTCGCGCAGCTCGGTCCGGTCTCAGCGCTCTAGAGGCCCTGTGGGGAGGTCTTCTTGACGGCGTCCATCAGCTCGTCGGCTGCCTCGTCACCAAACTCGTCACGCCACCAGCCGACCTCGGTCAGCGCGCCGGTCAGATCACCAAGGGCGGCCTTGGTCAGCGCGCGCAGCTTGCGCGCCTCGGCGTTGGTCGGCTGCAGGCTGAGCACCTCGTCGAGGAGGCGCTGGGCGGCGCGGTAGTCTTTCTTCGCCGAGAGCTTGCCGGCCTGAACCATCAGGCGCTGCGTCGTGGCGGCGGAGACCGAGGCGCTCTCGCGCACCGAGACCTTGCGCACGGCGGCGAAGAGCGGCCAGTTGGCCTCGAGGTGCTTGACCGCCGAAGCCACGGCGTCGGCGCTCTTCGAGTCGGTCTTGCGCCACTTCCGCTCACCACGCTCGTCGAGCAGCTGGAGCTCACCATGCTTGGCCGAGAGTGCCCACCGCGCGGCCGGGCCGGCCTCATAGACCAACGTCTTCTCGCTAGCCGCAGCGCATCGGTCGGTGGTGAGCATCGCGGCGCGGAGCCCGACGTTGCCGTGGCTGCTGAGGAGAGTCGTGAGATCGTCTTGTAGCGCCTGAGTAACCTGCCTGCAGCGACCAACCCAGACCATCGAGCGCTTGCCCAGCAGCCTACCCAGAGTGGTCACCCCGAAACCCTGACGAAGGGTGAGGCCAAGCACGTCACGACCCTGTGGGGCCGGGCGCGCGAAGACCGGCATCTCGGCGCGCTTGGCGATCGTGACCGAGACGATCGTAACGCCTGGGCTGTCGACGCTCGCCGTCGCCTTGGCGAGATCCACACGCACGAGCGCTCGACGCAACGGCACGATCAGCGCCTGCTCCTCGAAGCGAGCCGAGCCGGGCACGGCCTCATCCACGACGATCGTCTCGTTCTTGTCTTTGACCTTGGCTACGAGGGTCACGCGGCGCAGCGTGGGCACGACGAGGCGCAGCGGCGCAGAAGCCCGCAGCAGGTTACTCCGCAGATCGACGATCGCGTCAAGGGTCGTCCCCGAGACGCTGGCGCGGCAGCGCTCTGTCGGCACCTTCTGTAGCGCAAAGCGCCCCTCAGCGTCAGCCTGAGCAGTCAGCGTTTTAGATCCACAGGCCAGGGCTACGCTTGCACCGGGGACGGCCTTGCCGTCGGCCAACACCACCGAGCCGGTCAGGCTCGTCGTGTGCAAGCTAGCGTGCTGCTGTACATCGCGAACCGAAGAGGTCGCGCACCCCGCGATCAGAAAAACCATCGCGGTGGTGGGTAGCAACACCGCCCATCTAGCCGTACGACGCTTGGGTCTCATCCCCGACTCCTGTGTCCTGCCCACAGCCCTGGTCTATAGTGGCCCTGGTCTACAGTGGCCCTGATCTACAGTGGCCCTGGTCTACAGTGGCCCTGGTCTACAGTGGCCCTGGTCTACAATGACCTACTCGACCCAGACACTCCGGGGAGCCAGCCTGGTCTTCCTACCTACCCAACTACTATTGCTACACGCTCCGGCCTTTTTGGCAACTACCGCCAGGCGCCGCTCCGCAGGTCGCTCCAATCGGGCCGCCCTCGGGCACCCACAGCTCGCCCTCGAGCGTTGCCTAACCCCCGCTATTCCGATACCTTCCGACTGGTTATGACGAACTCTAGGCGCACGTTGGTGGTGGCCAACCCGCAGTCCGCTGGCGGCTCCCTGGCCAAGCGCTGGGAGGGGCTCGCGCCGTCCCTCGAGGCGCAGATTGGCCCCTTCGATCACCTGTTCACGTCAGGGGTGGGCGACGCGCCGCGGCTGGTACGAGACGCCCTGCAGGGAGGCTACGAGCGGATCATCGCCTTCGGCGGTGATGGTACGGTCAGCGAGGTCATCGACGGTTTCTTTCACGAAACGACAGGCAAAACGCTCGCCTCGAATGCTGTGCTCGCCGTGCTACCCTTCGGCACCGGCGGCGACTTTCGCCGTAGCATCGGCGCCTCGAAGAAGCTCGAGTTTGCTATCGATGGTCTCGCCAGCGCCGAGGTGCGCCGCCTCGACATCGGACGGCTGAGCTACCGAGACCGCGACGATCGCCCCGCTCAGCGTCATTTCGCCAACATCGCCAGCTTCGGTATGTCTGGGCTGGTCAGCGCCTTTGTCAACGAGAGCGGCAAGCGCTTGGGCGGCAAGGTCTCCTTCGCCCTGGCTACCCTGAAGGCGATGCGACGCTATCAGCCTCAGCGCGCCCTCTTGACCCTCGACGACCGCCCCCCGCGGGAGGCCACCTTTCACGTCTGCGGCGTCTGCAATGGGCAGTACTTCGGTGGTGGGATGTGGATGGCCCCCGACGCCAGCCTCGAAGACGGCCTCTTCGACGTGGTCACGTTGGCCCCGATGAGCCTCAAGGACGTGCTCCTACGTGGAAACCGCCTCTACAAGGGCACCCACGTCGATCTCCCTCAGACGACCGTCGAACGCGCGCGTCGCGTCGTCGCTGAGCCCCTGCCCGGTGAGGCGCCGATCCTCCTCGACGTCGATGGCGAGACGCCGGGCCATCTGCCCGCGACCTTCGAGCTGCTCCCAGGCGCGCTGCGCGTCCAAGTGCCACAGCTCGCGCCGCCGAGGGGGAGCCGATGAGCGCCAAGCGTGAGACAGCGACCACCAAGCCGACCGAGACCACCGAGACCAAGGCCCGCTGGCCCCAGCGCGGTTGGCAACGCGCCTCGCTGGCCGCCGTGGCCGGCGCGATGGTCTTTCTCGCCACGGCGACCTTCGACGTCTGGCCCCTCGGCTGGATCGCCTTCGTGCCCCTCTTCTTCGCGATCCAAGACGGCACGCCGCGCCGCGCCTTCTTGCTGGGCTGGCTCGCTGGTCTGGTGACCAACGTCGGGGGCTTCTACTGGATCCCGCATCTGCTGATGCGCTTCGGCAAGCTCAACGTGATGGTGGCCTGGCTGCTCTTTCTGCTGCTGGCCGCCTACCAGGGGCTCCACTTCGGGGTGATCTCCTGGGCGATCCAGCGCACTCGGCGCAAGATCGACCTCCCCCTCACCCTGCTCGCGCCGCTCTTCCTGGTCGCCGCCGAGCTGCTGATGCCCTTCATCTTCGACTGGTACGTCGCGATCTCCCAGGCCTGGGTCGTGCCGGTGATCCAGATCGCCGATCTCACCGGCCCGCTCGGCGTCTCCGCGCTGCTGATGATCTCCGCCGGGGTGATCTACGATGTGGCCTCAGCCCGCCTCGAGAGGCGACCGCTCCCGCTCAAACCGGCGCTGATCGGCATGGGCCTGATCGCGGCGGCGCTGGTTTACGGCCAGGTGCGGATCGCCCAGGTCGACGCCCTCCGAGCCAAGGCCGAGAAGGTCAAGGTAGGCGTCGTCCAGGCCAACATCGGCATCATCCAGAAGGGGCGCGCGCGGCTGGCGCTCAAGCATCACATCCTACACCTCCGTGAGTCCTGGAAGCTGCAGGAGGCCGGCGCCGAGCTGCTCATCTGGCCCGAGAGCTCGTACCCCTGGGCGATCGCCCGCGAGCGAACCCACGACTATGCCGAGCGCGACCGGCGCAAGGTGATGCGACAGCTGAAGGTGCCGCTGATCTTTGGTGCCATCACGTATGGCCTGAAGGAGCGCTACCCCTACAACTCTGCCTTTATGATGTCACCAGAAGGCAACATCCTCGGCCGCTTCGACAAGAACTACCTTCTGGTCTTCGGCGAATACATCCCGTTTTACAACACGTTTCCGAAGTTCAAGACGTGGTTCCCCGCAGCCAGCCACTTCAACCACGGCAAAGAGGTCACGACCTTCCCCTTCCGCGGCAAGCGCATCGCCCCGCTGATCTGCTACGAAGATCTGTTGCCGCGCTTCACCCGCCGGCTGGCCAAGCTGCGCCCCAACCTGCTGGTCAACATCACCAACGACGCCTGGTTCGGCGCCACCAGCGAGCCCTACGAGCACATGGCGCTGGCGGTCTTTCGCGCCGTCGAGCTGCGCCTCGATCTGGTGCGTTCGGTCAACACCGGCGTGACCTCGGTGATCAGCGCCAACGGCCGGATCCTCTCCCAGACCGGCGCCCACGATCCGGTGATCGAGCCTGGCGTGAAGCCCGAGCGACTGCTTGAGGACGTGCGGCTGATGCCTGGCTCGAAGACTGTTTACACCGAAATCGGTGACGTCTTCGGCTACAGCGCCCTCGTCGCGTCGCTGCTTCTGCTCCTCGGCGTCCCGCTCTACACGCGACGCCGAGGGATCACCGCGAGCCTGACCCCAACCGCGCCAGCGGCCTCGGTTGGGGCGGCACCCTCGTCCAGCAGCGAGGGTGCCGCCCTACGAAAGGCCCATCGCAAGCCGAAGCGATCAAAGAAGAAGACGAAACGAGCTTGAATTCCGCGTATCTAACCCTTGGCTGAAGCGCCCAAGCGTGGTAAATCCCGCGCCATGATGTCCCGCGCATTTCGTATCGTCGTGGCCCTGACGTCGTTGCTCGTCGTAGCGCTCTCGAGCGCCGCTGCGGGAGCGGCAGATGGGCCCAAGCTGCCCCCAGCGCCGATCCATCCGGACACGCTCCCTACGCTGGTCCAGACCTGGTCGCTGCCGGCCTCGCTCGCGCCCAAGGTAACCAACACCTACGCGCCGCGGATGATGGTGCGCGACCCGCTCCTGTTCATCTACGACCACAACGGCCGTCGGCTGATCGCGCTCAACCCAGACACGGGACGCGTCGCCTGGCATCGCAACGTCAAGACCCGCACCGACATCGCCTTCAGCTTCACCCCGCTCGTCTACAAGCGTCGCGTCTATATCGCCTCTGACGGCTTCCTGCACTGCTATGACGCCGCCACCGGCAAGCAGAAGTGGCAAGTCCAAACTCGCGGCGTCGGCATCAACGGCTTGGCCCGCTCCAAGCGTCACCTCTATCTACCTTTCATCCGCGTCGAGAAGGGCGAGGGGCTGCCAGGCGTGCAGATCTGGTCGGTCGACCGTCGCCGCGGTCGCGTCGAATGGACGCGCAAATTCGAGGGCGCGCTGGGCTTCGTCGAGGCCGACTCCCAGAGCCCCTTTTATGTCGCCGACACTGGGCTCGTCCTCGGCCTAACGCCAGACCGCGGCGAGGTGCGCTGGAAGCTGCGGATCAAGGGCCGCGTCAGCCGCCCGCCGATCCTCAAGAGCGGCAAGCTCTTCGTCGTCAGCGAGCGGCGCAAGCCGGGCTGGCGTGGCGCGGGAGTCTGGGTCATCGACACCAAGACCGGCAAGCTGGTCTGGAAGGCCAAGATGACCGCGGACCGCGTCACGCGCTTCCTCTACCGCGGCAAGCTCGCCCTCGTCTCCGACACCGGCAAGCTTGTGGTCTACGCCAAAGAGGGCGTCAAGCCCAAGGTCAAGGGCGCCAAGAAGGGCGCCAAGAAGGCCCCGGTCAAGATCGGCAAGATCGAGACCGAGATCGACCTGAACTTCGGTGATCGCCCCGAGAGCATCCGCGCGACGGTCTCGGGTCACCGCATCTTCGTCTTCTCCTACCACCCCGACGGCAACGGCTACGTCTACTTGATCGACATGAAGCGCAAGCGCGTGCTGGCCAAGGCCAACGCCCTAGACGCGCCGGTGCGCAGCCTGATCCCCTGGGGCCGCACGATCTTCCTCGACGCCGCCGATGGCAACCTCCACGCCTTCCGCCTCGACCGCTCGGCGCGCCCGAAGCGCGCCACCGTCCCGGCCGACGAGTTCGCCCGGCAGCTGATCACCAAAGCCACCGCCGAGGCCACGACCCCGCAGCCCGGTCTGGCGCGCAAGCTGGCCGGCCTCGGTCCGAAGGCCCTACCCCCAATGGACGAGGGGCTGGCGAGCGCCAACCCCTACGTGGTCCACGCCGTCGCCCAGGCCGTGGCCATGCTTCGTAACCGTAAATCGGTGCCAGCGCTGATCAAGGCGCTCGAGACTCAGCGGCAAGCCCCCCCACAAAAGAGCGTCGATCCCGTGTTGCCGCTCGTCGACGCGCTGGCGACGATCCGCGACGGCCAAGCGGTCACGACGCTGACCGCCGTGCTCGACGATCCGGCTCAGACGCATATGCGCCGTCGAGCGGCCTATGTGGCGCTGGGGGCGATCGGCACGCCAGCAGCGCTACAGCCGATCTGGCGCTATCGCGCCGCTCGGGCGCTCAACACCCTGAACTGGCGGCCCCAGACCAAGACCATCTCCACAACCTACCAGGTCGAGCGCGACATCGACCCGGCCAAGGCCGACGAGACGCTGCAGAAGAAGACCAAGCTGACCGTCAAGGCCGTGGGCAATGACGGTCGGATCTTCACCGCCGCAATCTCACCCTATCTCGGCTGCTACAACGACGTCTGGATCGGTGAGAGCGATCTCGATGGCAACTTCAAGCGAGCCTACTTCACCGGCCTGACCAAGGCCGAGATCCAGCCCGGCAAGCGGATCCGCTTCGCCAACCTGCGCGTCCAGAAGGTCAAGGACAACAAGGACCAAAGCAAGAAGGACCAAAGCAAGAAGGACCATCAACAGAGCAAGAAGAGCAAGCCCGGCGAGAACACCGCCAAGCCTGGCGAGAAGAGCGCCAAGCCAAGCCAGCCGCAACCGGGTCAGCTACCGAAGGTGGTCACCCCCGAGATGCTGCTGGCCAAGACCGAGGCCGAACTGCAGATCGAGATGCCCTTTGTTGGCAAGAAGCGTGGGACGACCCGCTGGGTCAAGTCGCGTAAGGTGGCCATCCCCTTCGCGCAGCTGCTCAAAGATTTCGACGGCGACGGCCTCCCCGATATCGTCGAGCGCCGCCTGCGCACGTGCGTAACCCAAGCTGACTGTGACGGGGACGGCATCAAAGACTCAGAAGACGTGAACCCGCTGGCCTCGGGCAAGCTCAAGCTGACTCCCGAGCAGAAGGTCTTCCGCGAGGCCTTCTTCGCGTACTTCTCGTTCCTCAAGCGCCGCGGTCTGGTCGTCCTCGATCCGGGCAAGGGCCCCTCCTACGAGGTCTACGGCCGCCAAGACCCCGTGCTCTCACTGCGTCGCTCGACGATTCAGAGCCTGCGCAAAGAGGTCGGCCTCCACGCCGTCGACTACGTCTCTTTCGGCGGCCCCTATCCCAAAGGTGGCACCTCTGGCGACGCGCTGCGCAAGCCCGTGTGGGGTAAGAAAAATAAGAGCGTCCGCATCGGCATGGACATCGTCCGCTCTGGTGACAACGCCACCGGCTACAACGTCAAGCTGAAAAAGACCGGCCGCAACTGGGTCGTCGTCGGGATGGAGCGCGTCTGGACCACCGACCTGCCCGACAAGGTCGAAAAGAAGAAGCGCACCGTCGTCGCCCCCGCCGCACCACCCACGCAGAGCCTCGCCCCCGCCCCGCGCAATGAGCCCGCGCCTGTGGCTAAGGCCAAGAAGGCCGCCAAGAAGGCCGCCAGGAAAGCCAAGGCCGCCAAGAAGGCCAAGGCCGCCAAGAAGGCCAAGGCCGCCAAGAAGGCCGCCAAGAAGGCCAAGGCCGCCAAGAAGGCCAAGGCCGCCAAGAAGGCCAAGGCCGCCAAGAAGGCCAAGGCCGCCAAGAAGGCCAAGGCCGCCAAGAAGGCCGCCAAGAAGGACGCCAAGAAGGCCAAGGCCGCCAAGAAGGCCGCCAAGAAAGCCAAGGACGCCAAGAAGCCAGCCGACCCCAAGTAGGCTTTCGGGCAGTCCGCCCGAAGAGCCTCGCTGCTCCATGCACACCGTCTCCAGAGTCGCCGCTCAAGCAGAAGACCCGAGCCCACCGCAGGTAGCAGGCGCTCCCCCGATCCTCGTGCAGACAACCTGTTTTCGAGGAGGCGCATAGGGCCAAAACGAGCTCGCGACAAGGTGGCTCAGCTTTGCGTTGTCGATGGCGAGCGCTCATAACGAAGAACCCGGCGACGGGACGCGTTACGGCCTCGGTTCTTGGTTGGCCTAGAGCGCTTGGTCGGTTGAGCGTCGCGGAAGGCTGCGGAGAAGACAGGCTCGCCCCCGCGGGAGCGGGAGGTTATTACTTCTTGTCGACCTTGAACTGCCAGGGCATGTGGAGCTTCCGACCCGAGAACTCGGGGAAGCGCACTCCCATCACCATCCGCTGTACGCAGGCGGCGGTGGGAGTCTTGGCGTTCTTGCTCAGCACCTTGACCTCTTTGACGCGACCGTTGCCGAGGACGAGGATGTCGACGGGGTAGGTGCCGGTCTCGCCAAACTGATCGTAGCAGGCGCGGAGATCGGCCTCGATCAACGCCATCAGCGCCTTGACCTTCTCCTTGGGGAGCTTCGGCGGCAGGTACTGGCGCTTCTTTCCCCAATCAGGCCGGTTCTGTGGGCAGCTGAGATCGTTCTTGTCGACCTTGTACTTGATCGCAGCCATCGGCGGCTCGGCCTTGTAGATCTCGCCAGAGCATTTGTTGTAGAGGCGGTAGCCCGAGAGCTCGAAGTTGATCACGCCGTACTTGAAGCGGCCGCCGATCTTGGTCACGCCAGCCACCGGGCGGTAGATCACGTCGAGGCGGATGAACTGGCCGAGCTCGCTCATCCCGCGCTTACGTGGCCAGGGCTGCTCGTCCAGCTCATCGACCTTGATTGGGACGTTCACCTTGGTCACGTCGATCTCGGTCAGATCGAAGCGGCCGCCGCGCCGCACGCGGATCTTCTTCGGCTGCTTGAAGACGAAGAAGCGCGCCTTGGCGATGTCGCCGCCCTTGCGGTTGAGCATCGGCTTGTCGCAGGTTATGCAGCCGCGGAAGGTCACGTCGAAGCTCGGCTCTTTGTTCTTGCGTGAGATCGTGTTGTAGGAGAGCACAAGGGGCCCCGGGCTCTTGCCGTTGTCGGTGGGCTCGAAGGTCTGCTCATACCGCTTGCTCTGATGCTGCGACTTCAGCCGCTCGTTGAGGGCCTCGCAGAAGAGCTTGCGAAACGAGGTCTTCTCGCGCTCGCAGGTCTTGACGAAGGGCAAGAGGATCGCCCGCGCGTCGTAGACGCTGACGCTCTTGGCCTGCAACGCCTCATAGCTGTTCTTGGGCGCAGGGGCCTTCGGCGCCGCCTTCGGAGCCGCCTTGGGCGCCGCCTTCGAAGCCGCCTTGGGCGCCGCCGCCTTGGGCGTAGCCTTCGCGGCCGCCTTCGCCGTGTCCTTTTTACCCGCCGCGCCGTCGGCCAGAGCGGGGCCACCGACCAGCGCCAGCGCGGCACAGCAAGCGCAAAACCTAACTAGGCGCTTCATCTCAACGCACCTCCGAACCGTCGCGTACCATAGCGGCTTCGCCCTCGGATCTCCAGCCGTTTTCCCAGCCCCCTCCCCTCCGCCCGGCCACCGTTTTCCTCACCTCAACCAGCGCTTTACAGCGCCTCCAAGAACGGCTATCGCCAAGCTCTGATCGCTCTACGAGGAGGCCACGATGCCGTCCGCACTCGTCGTACATGGGGGCGCCTGGGACATCCCTGATCGGGAGGTCGGTGTCCATCACCGAGGCGTGCTCGACGCCCTCGACGCTGGCTGGGAGGTCCTCGGCAACGCGGGCAGCGCGATCGACGCCGCCGTCGCCGCCGTCAAGACCATGGAAGATGACCCAACCTTCGACGCCGGGGTCGGCTCCTTCCTCAACGCCGACGGTCAGGTGCAGCTCGACGCCGGCCTGATGGACGGCAGCGCCCTCACCGCGGGATCCGTCGCCGCGGTCTCCCGGGTGCGAAACCCGATCGAGCTCGCCCGTCAGGTCGCCCAGTCGCCCTACGTGCTGCTCGTGGGCCCTGGGGCCGAGCGCTTCGCCGAAGAGACGGGGGTCGAGATGTGCGCCCCGGAGATCTTCGTCACCGAGCGCGAAGCCAACCGCTGGAGCAAGATCAAGGGCGAGGTCAAGGCGATCACCCCGGACACGGCCTTCCGACGCTTTGGCGTCACGCCCTCGGATACCGTCGGCGCCGTCGCCATCGACGACGAGGGCAGCATCGCCGCGGCGACCTCCACCGGTGGCACACCGAACAAACACCCCGGGCGTGTCGGCGACAGCCCGATCATCGGCGCCGGCTTCTACGCCGACGTCCACACCGGCGCCTGCTCGACCACCGGCTGGGGCGAGGCGATCGCCAAGGTTGGCCTAGCGCGCACCGCCGTCGATCTCACGGGCCGCGGCCTCGCCCCGCGCGTCGCGGCGATGGGCGCGGTGATGCACATGCACCAGCGCGTCGGGGGCCTCGGCGGCTGCATCGTCGTCGACCCCGCCGGCCGGGTCGGCGTGGCCTTCAACACGCCGCGGATGGCCTACGCCTGGCGCCTCGCCGACGGCCGCGAGCGCATCGAGGTCTCGCAGCGCGATGAGCAGCGCAGCGTCTTCGATGCGGGCATCGACGAGATCGAAGGGATATAGTCCGCCCTCATGATCTTCGCGGTGCTGATCGGCTTTGCGTTCGGTTTCGTCGGCTCGATGCCGGTCGCGGGGCCGATCGCCGTGCTAGTCTTCGCTCGCGGTATCGAGAACCGCTTCCGCAGCGGCTTCGCCATCGCCGTTGGTGGGGCCATCGCCGAGGGCATCTACGCTTGCCTCGCCTTCTGGGGGTTCTCCCAGCTGCTGGCCCGCTATTCCTTCATCCTACCCGCCTCCCGCGGCATCGCCGCGGGGATCCTGATCGGCCTCGGTGTGGTCTTTCTGCGAAAAAAAACCGTCGAAAAGAAGGCCCCGAAGGCGAAAGAGGGCTTCGGCGGCGGCTTCATGCTCGGCTTCATGATCTGCGGGTTGAACCCGACGCTGATCGCCACCTGGAGCGCGGCCTCGGCGACGCTCTTCTCCACGGGCCTGGTCAGCTTCGACCCACACCTCGCGATCCCCTTCGGAGCCTCAGCGATCCTCGGCATCGTCGTCTGGTTCGCCCTGCTGCTCTATCTCGTGCACCGCTTCCGTGGTCGCTTCTCGCAGGCCTCGCTGACCACGATCATCCGTGTGATGGGGGTCTTCGTGATCGGCATCGGCCTCTGGTTTGGCGTGCTCTTCGTCCGCGGCTTGATGTGACACCGAGGTCGATGCGAGAGCCGCGATCCCTCGCGCAGCCGTGACCGCACAGCGCTCAAAGCATTCGCAAACGCTAAACAATGCGGTTGATCAGACCAACGAGCCGGGGCAACATCCCCTCGCGCTTGGCGCATGGCATCACAGAGTTGGCGAAGGGCGGCGAGGGCCGATACGCGACGCGTCAACGACGCGTACACAACAGCGAAACGTTTCACCGCGGAAGACCACCTGCTCGAAGCAGTTGAGCCAAAACGAGCGACGGCCGGCCCTGGTCGGTGAGTGATCGGATCCGACGCCCCGAGAGCGGGGCCACCGTCGCAGTCAAGCAGCAGTCGTAGAAGACGGAGGCCCCATGGGACGCAAGAAGATCGCATTGATTGGTGGCGGCCAGATTGGCCAGATCCTCGCCCTCCTCGCCGCACAGAGAGAGTTCGGCGACGTCACCATTTTCGACATTCCGCAATTCGAGGGCCCGGTGAAGGGCAAGGCCTTGGATCTGTGGGAGGTCAGCCCGGTCGAGGGATACGACTGCAACCTGCAGGGCACCAGCGACTACAAAGACATCGCCGGCGCCGACGTGGTCATCATCACCGCCGGCCTGCCGCGCAAGCCCGGCATGAGCCGTGACGACCTGCTGGCGACCAACGTCAAGATCATCAGCGACGTCGCCAAGAACGTCAAAGAGTACGCCCCGGACGCCTTCGTGATCGTGGTGACCAACCCGCTCGACGCGATGGTCTATACCTTCCACAAGGTCTCGGGCTTCCCCAAAGAGCGCGTCTGCGGCATGGCCGGCGTGCTCGACACCGCCCGCTGGCGGGCCTTCATCGCGATGGAGCTCAACGTCTCGGTCGAGGACGTCGCCGGCACCGTGCTCGGCGGCCACGGCCCGACGATGGTCCCGCTGCCCCGCCTGACCACCGTCGGCGGCGTGCCGCTGCCCGAGCTGCTCGACGCCGAGACCATCGAGCGCATCGCCAAACGCACCCGCGAGGCCGGCACCGAGATCGTCAAGCTCTTCGGCAACGGCTCGGCCTTCTTCTCGCCGGCCGGCAGCGCGATCCAGATGGCCGAGTCCTACCTCCTCGACAAGAAGCGCGTCCTGCCCTGCGCCGCCCTCTGCGAGGGTGAGTACGGCATCGACGGCCTGTTCATCGGCGTGCCCTGCCGTATCGGCGCTGGCGGCGTGGAGAAGATCTACGAGATCACCCTCGAGGACGAGGAGCGCAAGCTGCTCGAGGCCACCGTCCAGGCCGTCAAGAAGACCGTCGGGGAGGTCAACGTCTGATGAAGATCCACGAGTATCAGGCCAAGGAGCTGCTCAAAAAGTACGGCGTGCCGGTACCGCTGAGCACGCCGATCCTCGAGTGCACGCCCGAGAAGGTGAAAAACGCCGCCGCCGCGTTGATCAAAGAGTCGGGCACCGAGGTGATCGTCGTCAAGGCGCAGATCCACGCCGGTGGCCGCGGCAAGGGCCGCTACAAGGAAGACCCAGAGCTCGGTGGCGTGAAGGTGGTCAAGGGCGCCAACGAGGCGGCCGAGATCGCCACGCGGATGATGGGCAAGACGTTGGTCACGATCCAGACCGGCGACGAGGGTAAGCGCGTCGACCGGCTGCTGCTCGAGCAGGGCATCGACATCGACCGCGAGCTCTACCTCAGCGCCGTGCTCGACCGCGCAGCGCAGCGCATCTGCGTGATGGCCTGCGAAGAGGGCGGCGTCGAGATCGAGGAGGTCGCGGCCCGCACCCCAGAGAAGATCCTCAAGGCGTGGGTCGACCCGGTCAACGGCCTATCGGCCTATCAGGCGCGGCAGCTGGCCTTCGGCCTCGGCCTATCCGGTAAAGCCGTAGGCTCGGCGGTGAAGTTTCTGCAGGCGCTGGCCACGGCCTTCGACGCCGAGGACGCCACGCTGGCCGAGATCAACCCGCTGGTGGTGACCAAGCAGGGCGAGGTGATGGCGCTGGACGCCAAGATCAACCTCGACGACAACGCCTCACAGCGCCACCCCTACTGGCGCGACCTGCGCGACGACTCAGAGGAAGATCCGGCGGAGCTCGAGGCGCATAAGCACGACCTCTCCTACGTCAATCTGGACGGCACCATCGGCTGCATGGTCAACGGCGCCGGCCTGGCGATGGCCACGATGGACATCATCAAGGAGTTCGGCGCCTCGCCAGCGAACTTCCTCGACGTCGGCGGCACCGCCGACAAAGAGCGCGTCGCCGCGGCGTTCAAGATCATCGTCGCCGACCCGAACGTAAAGGGCATCTTCATCAACATCTTCGGCGGTATCGTACACTGCGACCGCGTCGCTCAGGGCGTGATCGACGCCGTGAAGGAGGTCGGCTTGAAGCTGCCCCTGGTGGTGCGCCTCGAGGGCACCAACGTCGACGAAGGCAAGCGCCTGCTCGCCGAGTCCGACCTCGCCGTGACCCCCGCCGACGACATGGCCGACGGCGCCAAGACGATCGTGGAGGCGGCCAAATGAGCATTCTCGTCGACAAGAACACCAAAGTCGTCGTGCAGGGCATCGGCCGCGCGGGTTCGTTTCACGCCGGTCAGTGCAAAGAGTACGGCACCCAGATCGTCGCGGGCGTCGCGCCAGGCAAGGAGGGCCAGACCTTCCTCGGCGACACCCCGGTCTTCAACACCGTGTCCGACGCGGTCGAAAAGACCGGCGCCAACACCAGCATCGTCTTCGTCCCGGCGCCCTTCGCCGCCGACGCGATTCTGGAGGCGGCGGACGCCGGCGTAGGCCTCGTCGTCGCGATCACCGAGGGCATCCCCGCGCTCGACATGGTCCGCGTCAAGCGCAGCGTCGACCCGAAAACGACCCGCATCGTCGGCCCCAACTGCCCCGGCGTGATCACCCCCGATCAGTGCAAGCTCGGCATCATGCCTGGCTATATTCATAAGGTCGGTAACATCGGCGTCATCTCCCGCAGCGGCACGCTGACCTACGAAGCCGTGCACCAGCTGACCCAGCTCGGCATCGGTCAGAGCACCTGCATCGGCATCGGCGGCGACCCCGTCCCCGGTATGCAGTTCGTCGACGTGCTCGAGCTCTTCGCCCAAGACGACGACACCAAGGGCGTCGTCATGATCGGCGAGATCGGCGGCAGCGCTGAGGAAGAGGGCGCGCAGTTCATCAAAGAGAACATGAAGGGCAAACCCGTCGCCGGCTTCATCGCTGGGAAGACAGCCCCTCCCGGCAAACGCATGGGCCACGCCGGCGCGATCATCGCTGGCGGTAAGGGTACGGCAACCGACAAGATCGCGGCGATGGAAGAGGCCGGCATCAAAGTCGCGCCGAACCCTGCCGAAATCGGCAAGACGCTCGCGTCACTTCTCTAGCAGCCCTGCTCGCCGCGTCCACCCCAAGAACGCCTCAACGGCGACAGCCTCAACGGCGACAGCCTCAACGGCGACAGCCCCAACGGCGACAGCCTCAACGGCGACAGCGCCATGTCTTGTGGTATAGTAGGTTGTTAAGTACTGCTAAGTACTGCGACCCAGAAAAACGAAAACGAAGCGCGCCGGACGTTGTTCCCGCGCCAGACGATATTCCAGGGAGCTGTACTCAGGGAAAACATGTCCAACTACAAGCATCGGAAACGTCTCCCAGCGTTGTTCGCCGAGCGTCTGCGCACCGACGACGACCACCGTCGCCCAAGACTCAAACGCTTTTCCCTGCGCTCGCTCACGAGCCGCGTTGGCATGCGACTTGCTTCACGCTTTGCAACGGCCTCCATGGCGATCGGTCTCTAACGTGGCTTCGCTGCTCTTCGTCGATGACAACGCTCCGCTCCGTAGGACGATCTCTCGACTCTTGTCAGAGGATGGTCATACCATCGAGACGGCGGAGAACGGCGACCACGCGCTGCAGCTCCTCGACGCCGGAGCAGAGGTCGACCTCGTGATCACGGATCTCGTCATGCCCGATAAAGAGGGCCTAGAGTTGATCGGCTGCCTGCGCAAGCGCTATCCACAGCTCAAGATCATCGCCGTCTCCGGTGGCGGGGTCATCGAGCCCGAGCGCTACCTCAATATCGCCAAATCCCTTGGCGCTGACGCGGTGCTGCGAAAGCCCCTCGGCCATACGGAGCTCACAGAGCTGATCACGAAGGTTCTCAACGGTTATTCGGCGCAATAACCCACCGCGATGTCAGCGTCTATCTCGAGCGCTGACCCGCTTCCCTCCCGTCGCCGCGCTGGTCTGCGACATCACAGCGGTTGTCGCTCGTCGGTTGCGTGCGACCAGCAGGCGCCCTTGTCGCTCCTACGCCGCGATGCCGCAGCCTTCGCGCAGCTCGGTCCGGTGAGCGGAGCAGCGCTCTTAACCGCGTCTCCTCCACTGAGACCGTCGCCGTACACCAAATGCGCGTCTCATAGGGGCTATGGTAGTCTGATAGGCGCCCGCCGCTCCCACGCTCTGTTGTGGACCTACCCACGAGCGGCGCGACGGTCGAACGGCGATGAAGACGGTCCTCGAGCTGAACACGAGCCAAGGTCGAATCCCGGTGCTCTGCGGCGACGACACCCCCGCGGCGCTGGCCGCGCTCTGGCGACCGCGCTGGCGATCCGCGGCGATCATCGGCGACGACACCACGCTAGGGCTCTTCGGTGAGGCGATCGGCGAAGCGCTGCGCCCGCGCTGCGATCGCGTGCTCGCGCTGAGCTTCCCCCCAGGCGAAAAGCATAAGACACGCCAGACCAAGGCCAGGCTCGAGGACGCGCTACTCGAGGCCCGCCTCGAGCGAGACGCCTGCGTCGTCGCCGTGGGCGGAGGGATCGCTCTCGACGTGGCGGGCTTCGTCGCAGCGACGACCTTCCGCGGTCTGGCCCACGTCAACGTCGCGACGTCGCTGCTGGCGATGATCGACGCGGCGATCGGCGGCAAGACCGCCGTCAACACCCGCCACGGCAAAAACCTCGTGGGGGCGTTTCATCAGCCGGTGGCGGTGCTCCTCGATTGGGGAGCGCTGCGCTCGCTCCCCGCGCGCGAGCTGCGCTGTGGCTGGGCCGAGGGGATCAAGCACGCCTGGATCGCCGACGCGGCGCTCTTCGAGGAGCTCGAGGCGTGGGCTTGCGGAGAGGACCGGCGAGGAGACGACACGACGCGGCTGCTGCCCCCGCTGCGGCTCCTCGAGCGCTGCGTGGCGATCAAGGCTGGAATCGTGGAGGCCGACGAGCGCGAGGGCGGGCGGCGACGCGTGCTCAACGCCGGGCATACGGTGGGCCACGCCCTGGAGCAGGCGACGGAGCATCAGCTCCACCACGGCGAAGCGGTGGCGATCGGCCTGCACGTCGAGGCGCGGCTGGCGGCTCTGCGTGGGGGGCTCGCCGACGAGGCTGTGGAGCGGCTGACGCGGCTCTTGGCGGCGCTGGGGCTGCCGACGTCGAGCGAGCTGCCCTTTGACGAGCTGTGTGGCGCGCTGGCTCACGACAAGAAAAACCGCGGCCAGGCGCTGCATTGCGCGCTCCCAGGGGCGCCGGGCGAGATGGACCCAGGGGACGGCGGCTGGTCGTCAGCGGTAAGAACCGCGGAGCTCGAGGTCGCGTGGCAGGCTGCGGGCTGCGGAGGTGGTGGCTAGTGCTCTGCGTCACCGGCAACGAAGCCGAGCTCGACGCGCTGGCGGCGCGCCTCTCGCGGCTGCCGACGGGGGCGCTGGCCGAGCTGCGCCTCGACGCCCTCGCGCCACATCAGCAGCAGGGGGCGCTAGCGCTGGTCCAGCGCTACGGGCCACGGCTCGTGGTCTGCTGCCGGCCGACGCGTCAGGGCGGGACCTATGAGGGCGATGAGACCGAGCGGATCGCGTTGCTCGTGGAAGCCGCCAAAGCAGGCGCCGGGGTGATCGACGTCGAGGGCGACTGCGACGACGCCACCCTCACCCGGCTACGCAGCGCCCTCGCCGTAGATGGCGCGCGGCTGCTTCTGAGCTGGCATGACGTCGAAGGGTGGCGACCGGAGCTGACGACGAGGCTGCGCGAGCTCGAGCGCCGCGACGTCGCGCTGACCAAGCTGGCGGTGGCCTTCGACGAGCCGGCGAACCTCTCGAGCCTGCTCGAGCTCTCGGCCAAGCTAGACAAGCCCTCGGTGCTGCTCGGGATGGGCGCCGCGGGGCGCCTCTCACGGACACGCTATCGACGCTTCGGCTCGCCCTGGACCTACGTCTGCGAGCAGGCGACGCGAGCGACGGCCCCGGGGCAGCTGACCCTCGAGGACGCGCAGGCGCTCGCCCTACCCGAGAGCAGCGACGCCCCCTTCCTCGCGCTGATCGGCGGCCCGAGCGTCGCCGCCTCGCCTGGACCGACGATCTACAACGGCTGGTTTCGTCTTCGAGGCCTGCCCTGGGCCTACCACGCGATCGAGACCGCAGAGCCTCCCCGCTGCGTGGCGCTGCTTGCTCAGCTCGGGGCGCTGGGGGTCTCGGTGACGATGCCGCATAAGCTCGCCGCGTTGGCGCTCGCCGACGAGGTCGATCCCAGCGCGAGGGAGGCCGGCGCGGCCAACACGCTGGTCTTCGACGCGGGCAAGACGCGAGCTTTCAACACCGACATCGTCGGCGTCCGCGAGCCGCTGGCGAGCGCCGTGGTGGCGATGAACGCAACGCGGGCGCTGGTCCTTGGCGCCGGCGGCGCAGCGCGCGCAGCGCTGCTCGCGTGCCGCGAGCTCGGGCTGCAGGTCAGCTGCGCTGCCCGGCGACCGGAGCAAGCCGCGGCGCTCGGGGTCTTTGCGATCCCATGGGATCAACGGCACGCCGTGACCGCGGACGTGCTGATCAACGCGACGGCTCTCGGGGGTCCACGATCGCCCTGGCCAGACAGGCCAATCACGGCCGCGGTGGTCTTCGACCTGGCGCTCTCTCGCCACCCCTCCAAGCTGCTGCAGGAGGCGCGAGACGCCCGAGCGACGCACATCGATGCCGGCGAAATGTGGGTCGCGCAGGGGGTCGCGCAGCTGCGGCTGTTTTCTCGCGCGGCTGAAGGCGACGCCGCCCATGCTCTCGCCAACGTGAGCGCGGATGAGCTAGTCTCCCTGCGAGCCGCGCCGAGTGCGCCATCGAGCCTCGACATGAACGCCCTGACGCTCCCCTGCCCTGGCAGCAAGAGCATCACGCAGCGCGCGCTGCTGATCGCCGCACTCTCGACCTCTAGCCAAGCGGTGACGTTGCGCGGCGCCCTCGCCTGCGACGACAGCCATCACCTCAGCGCTCTGCTGCGAGCCTTGGGCGGGGAGGTCACGTGGCGCGGCGACGTCGTACGCGTACAGCCGCTGGGCGTGCTCGAGAGGCCTAAGGGGCCGCTGATGCTAGGCAACGCGGGCACCGCCGTGCGCTTCGGCAGCTGCCTGTCGGCGCTGATCGACGGCGAGCTGCTGATCGATGGCGACGCCCGGATGCGCCAGAGGCCGCTGGGGCCGCTGCTGACGGCGCTCGAGACCCTCGGCGTGGCGGTCGACGAGCGCGGGGCGGCCGGCTGTCCGCCGGTAGCCTTGCGCGGGCCGGCGCGGACGACGACGACGACACTACATCTTGACGCCTCGCTCTCGAGCCAATACGCCAGCGGGCTCTTGCTGATGGCGCCGCGCCTTGAGGCGCCGTTGACCTTGAAGCTCGAGGGCGCGCAGGTCTCTCGCCCCTTCCTCGAGATGACCGTGATGATGCTGCAGCGGGCCGGCGTCGATGTGCGCTGGCGCGACGATAGGACGCTGGTGGTACGACCGACGCCCTATCGCGTTGACGACCTGACGATCGAGGCCGATTGGTCGGCGGCAGCGTTTCTCCTCGGCGCGGGCTGGCTCCGTGGTGTCGTGGTCGCGATCGACAACCTCGAGCCGCCCACGCGTTCGCTGCAGGGCGACGCTGTCTTCGCCGAGCAGCTTCAGACGCTCTCGCGGCCCGGCACACGGACCTTCAACCTCGAAGGCACACCCGATCTGATCGCGCCGCTGGCCGCCCTGGCGCTCTTCGCGGAAGGCAAAACGATGATCACCGGCGTCGCCCACGCGCGGCAAAAGGAATGTGATCGAGTCGCCGTGCTCGCGCGGGAGCTCTCGCGCCTCGGCGCGACGATCGACGCGCGCGAGGATGGCCTCGCGATCGAGCCCCTGCCGCCAGCGCTGCGCGACGCGAGCGCCGAAGGGCTCTTACTCTGCGCCGAAGACGACCACCGGATGGCGATGGCCTTTGGCCTCTGCGCTCTGCGACGCCGTGGGCTGCAGATCGACAACCCCAGCTGCGTGAGCAAGTCCTTTCCCGACTTCTGGTCGACTTGGGAGCTGCTCGCGTGAGCGTGAGGGAGCGGACCTTCGGGCCCGTGCTGGTCGGTCTGCGAGGCTCGGGCAAGAGCAGCCTCTCTGGCCCCCTCGCCGCCGGCCTCGGCCTCACCGCTGTCGACGCAGACGACGAGCTCTGCGCCCGCGTTGGCTGCAGCATCGCGGAGCTGATCGCCCGCGAGGGCGAGGTGGGCTTTCGAGGACGCGAGCGGGCGCTGCTGCTCGACGAGCTCTTGCCACGTCGAGGCATCGTGCTCGCCACGGGTGGCGGCGCGGTGCTGCACGAGGTGGTGCGGCGCGAGCTGCGCGGCCGTGTCACCCTGTGGCTGACGGCGCCGGTGACCACGTTGGCGCGACGGATCGAGGGCTCGACCGCGAGCGCAGAGATGAGACCACGACTGGCCGACCACAGCGCCGTGATCGACGAGCTGGAGGCGATGTGGCGTCATCGCGCGCCGCTCTACCGCGAGGTCGCCTCCGTCGAGCTGTCGACCGAGGGCGTCGACCTCGCGGCGTTGACCGCTCGCGCTGTGGACTGCTTTCACCACCACACGAGAGGAGCGCGATGAGCGCGAACACCTTCGGCCAGCGCTACCGCGTGACCAGCTTCGGCGAGAGCCACGGCCCGGCGGTGGGTGTGGTGATCGACGGCCTGCGCCCTGGGATCCCGATCGACCTCGAGGCCGTGCAACGCGAGCTCGATCGTCGCCGCCCCGGGCGGAGCGCGCTGTCGAGCCCGCGTAACGAGGCCGATCGGCTCGAGGTCCTCTCGGGGGTCTTCGAGGGCAAGACCACCGGCGCGCCGATCGCGATCGTGGTCCGCAACGCCGATCCCAAGTCTCAGCATTACGACACGCTGAGAGCGCTCTTTCGCCCTGGTCACGCCGACTACACCTTCTTTGCCAAATACGGCATCCGCGACTACCGCGGCGGCGGACGAAGCTCCGGTCGCGAGACGGTCTCACGGGTCGCCGCCGGCGCGATCGCGCGACAGCTCCTCGCAGAGCGCGGTGTGCGGATCCGCGGTCACGTCGTGCGCATCGGCGAGGTCTCGGCGCCAAGCTACGGAGAGCGCGACGGCCAGCTCGATGACGCACAGACCGAGGCAACCCCGACCCGCTGTGCTGACGCTGAGGCCGCGGCGCAGATGGAACAGGGTGTGCTCGCCGCGCGCAAAGAAGGAGACTCCCTCGGCGGCGTGGTCGAGGTCATCGCCGAGGGTGTGCCCGCCGGTTGGGGCGATCCGGTCTACGCCAAGCTCGACGCGCAGATCGCCTCGGCGATGGTCTCCATCGGCGCCGTGAAAGGTGTAGAGTTCGGCGCTGGCTTTGCCCTGACGCCGCGGCGCGGCTCCGAGAGCAACGACGCGCTGCTGCCTGGCGACGGGGCTGGCCTCCCCCCACGCTTCGCCTCCAACCACATGGGCGGCGTCCTTGGTGGGATCTCAAGCGGACAACCGATCATCTGCCGGCTCGCGATCAAGCCGACGTCCTCCATCCGCCACGAACAGCAGACCATCACCACGACAGGAGAGGCGACGACGGTGCGCGTGCCGGGACGCCACGATCCCTGCATCTGCCCGCGGGTCGTCCCGGTAGCCGAGGCGATGATGGCGCTGGTGCTCTGCGACGCCTACCTGGCTCAGCAAGCGCTCTCCGAGGCTGATGAGCGCGACGGCGACCTCGCTGCCGAGCTGGCCAGCTGCGAGGCGGAGCTGCTGGCGCTGCTGGCGCGCCATCGCGAGCTCAGCTCTCGTGGCGAGGTCACCGGTGACGCCCGCGAGGCGCTCTTGGGCGCACGCCGCGCCACCGCCGCAGAGCTCAACCTCAACCTCGATCCCGAGGTCTTCGATCGCCTGCTTGCGCAGCTTCTCGAAGAGGACGCCTGATCATCGGCTCATCGTGCGTGACACACGCCCGGCGGCGCGATGAGCGAAGGTCGCCCTGCTCGCCGCCCAACGTTGTTCAGGGCGCGGCCAAAAGCCCCATCGCGCGCTCGAGCTGCGCGAGTCCCTGCTCGAGGCTGTAGGGTAGCACGGTGGCCACACCACCTACCGCGATGATCAACACGGCGATCCCCAGCAGCGCCTTGGCCGGCATCGCCAAGAAGAACACATTCAGCTGGGGGGCGAAGCGGTTGACCCAACCCAGGGTGATATCGGTGAGCAGCAGCGCCGCGATCACCGGCGCCGCGAGGCTGACCGCGAGCAGGATCAGCTCGCCGCTGAGCTTGGCGCAGAGCAGCGCGAAGGCGCCGAGCGAGCGCACGGAGGGGAAGACGTCGATCGGCAGCGCCTGATAGGACCCACCGATCGCCATCAGCAGCAGACGATGACCGCCCAAGGCGATGAAGAGCACCAGCGCGAGCTGAAAGAAGAGCACGCCAAGGGTCGTGCTCTTGGCGCCGGTCTGGGGCACGAGCACCTGTGAGTTGGACGCGCCGCGAGCTGTATCGGCGAGAAAGCCCGCCGAGGCGGCGGCATGAAAGACCAACGAGACGAGAAAGCCCAACGCCGCGCCGATCAGCGCCTCTTTGACGATCACGGCCAGCACCACGGGGAGCCCTCCAGCGGCGACCGTCGTGGCGGCGGGGACGAGCTGCGGATAGACCAAGAGCGCCAGCAAAAACGCCAGCGGCACCTTGATCAGCACCGGCACCAGGCGCCCCCCGGGGAAAGGCGCGAGCCAGAGGATCGGCGCCAGCCGCGCCAGCGCCGCGGCGAAGACCACCAGCGCCGCGGCGGGCGGCACGCCAAGCAGCTTACCTGCAAGCTCCGCCACCATCTGACGTCAACCGAAGGCCGAGATACCCAAAAACAGCGCGCGCGCGAAGCGCATCAAGTTCGCCCCCATCCACCCACCGGCCACCGCCAGCACCACCAGCACCATGACCAGCTTAGGCACGAAGGTCAGCGTCTGATCCTGAAGCTGCGTCGTGGCCTGAAAGAGACTCACCAGCAGCCCGATCGCCAAGCTCGCCAGCACCGCCGGCGCGCTGATCAAGAGCACGAGGTAGAGCGCCTGCCGTGTGACCTCGAGGACATAGTCTTCGCTCATGTCGTTCCTCGAGCGAGCGCAACGTCGCGCGTTTTCGTGGGGGGCGCTCCGCTCGCCAGACTCGAAGAAGCCCTCGGGGCGCGAGACCTGAGGCTACGCATAAGAGAGCACCAAGCCTTGGGTGAGCAGCGCCCAGCCGTCGACGAGCACAAAGAGCAGCAGCTTGAACGGTAGCGAGACCGTCGTGGGCGAGAGCATGTGCATTCCTAGCGCCAAGAGCACGTTCGCCACGACCATGTCGATGATCAAAAAGGGCACGAAGATCAGAAAGCCGATCTTGAACGCGGCGGCGAGCTGCCCGATCACGAAGGCTGGCACGAGCACCAGCAGGTGGCGTTGGGAGACCAGCTTGGCCTGGGGCGCTGGCCAGAGACGCTTGGTCAGGCGCAGCATCAGAGCGCGGTCTCGCGGCGAGCTATGCTTCAACAAGAAGCGCCGCACGGGCTCACGCGCCGCGACAGCGGCGGCGAAGAGCTCCGAGGCCGAGCGGCCGGAGAGCAGCTGCGCAGAGCCTCCTTTCAGCTTGCCGTCCTTTTTCAGCGCCTCGTAGATCTCCGCGCCGGTGGGCGCCATCACGTAGCCGGTGAGCACCACAGCGAGGCCGGTGATCACGATCGTCGGCGGCACCTGCGGCGTGCCGATCGCGCTGCGCAGGATCGACAGCACCACCGAGAACTTGATGAAGCTGGTGGTCATCACCAGTAAGAAGGGCAGCAGCGTCAGCCCGGCGAGGAGCAGCACCACCGAGACCGGGCTCGAGGCCAGGCCCCCCCCGTCCTGCGCGTATGCGATCTGCGGCGCGAGGAGCAGCCCCAGCGACACAGCCGTGGCTCTGAACGCGAGAGCCGCTCTAGGAGCACCGCCACAACGTCGTCGGGGCGGAGCCAGGTGCTGAGCTGCCGAGCTGATGCCGTAGCCGAAGAAGAGAGCCATACGGGTGGTATGGCGAGCGTTCTGAGGTATCGAAAGCGGCCGGCCGTGCTGCGGCCGGCGATGGGAGGAGTGTGGAGGGGTGCTCTTAGCTCTTCTCTGCATCATCCCCCTCCTGGGCGCTCTTGTCGTTGGTGGGAGGCTTGCGGCTTAGAACGCGAGCAAAGACCGTCGCGAAGCGCGGGCCTGCAGCGGTCGGAGTCTTGGTGTCCTCCTCTGGCGACGCGAGCTCTTCAGGCGTCAGCTCCGCGAGCAGGCTCAGCCCCTGCTCGGCGGCGCCAACCAAAAAGCAACGTGCGCCAACACGGACAACCCAGAGCGCCTTGCCGCTCCCTAGCGGACAGCGCTCGAGGACACGCACATGGGACGTGCGCGGTAGGCCCCCACCCAGGCGACGCAGGCCGAACCGCAGCAGGACATAGGCCAGCACACAGACCACCACCAGCGCCGCCAACATCCGCAAGAGCGCGCTGCCGTAGCCGCTGGGCAAGGCCTCCGGCGCCACCTTGGCTCCCTGCGCGAGCAGCAGCACCTCATATACGGCTGAGCTCATCCAAACCCTCGAGCACCTCGACCGTCGCCACCTCGCCACCCCGTGGTGGTGCGTGAATGCAGACACCGCGAAAGCGATCGTGGAGCCAATCGGTCAGACAAGCAGAAAGGAGACACCGTCGTCGGACGCTATACGACCGACATATGGGTGTCAATGCGGTGAGAAAAGGGGAGCGCGAAGGCGGGGAGGTAAGCGTGCCAGCGCAGATGGATGCCCTTCCTTCAGAGCTACTTCACGAGGTCGGCCGCAGAGCGGACCATGATCTGCGGCGAGGACTTGTACTTATGCAGCACCCCGGTGACCGAGGTGAAGGTGTCGTTGACTGCTGGGATGGTGAACTCGAAGAGATCGTTTTTCACCTCGAAGCTGTCGGTGGTTGAGAATCCGTAGGTCTTTGTGCCGTCTTTGCTCTTGACCAGCTCCTTCACCGTGACGTTTTCGACCTTGATTAAGACGCCCTCGTATTTTTGATAGTCAGCGCTGACCTGGATGTCGGCGGCCTTGACTGTAAGCGCCGTCGGAGCGCTGCTCGCGCCAAGGTCTTTGATCTCCGTGACGTTCTTGATCTCGCTCAAGTCGGAGAACTCGGTGTAGATCCCCGTAACCTCGACCTTGCTCCCCACCGCGGGGGGTTTGAGCGTGTCCGTGTCGGCCCACTGATGGTAGACGTAGATCCCCTTATACGGGCCAGCAGCGCCCTCTTCCTGAATGTAGAACCCCTTCAGCTTCCCAGTCTTGGCGCTGGGGAACGCATCAACGGCGGTGACCACACCGGTGACCTTGACCTCTGTGTCCTTTGCTGGCTTGTTGGCCGAGGCGGGGTCCTGGATGTCGCTGATCGTGACGACCTTGGCGTCCGCGCACCCACCGCCGGCCGTGATGTCCGCCGCCCCGCGGGGGTTCAGCTTATGAAAATAAAAGAACACTGGCACGCCGACGATGCTCAGGCACTCGCCCACCTTGACGGTGCTGTGAGCATAGAGCTCGTCGTCAATACTAAGGTCGCCATCAACCCTGAACTGACCGTGTTTATCGAGCCCCTTGCGGACCTTGACGTTCTCCACCTTGACCAGCACCCCTTCGTAGGCAGAGGCGTCTGGATCAGTCGTCAGCTCTGCCGGGGTAACAACCACCGGGGTAGGCTCGGCGCCGGTGCTCTTCTTGGTGATCACGGCCTTCATGACCTGGATCACCACCTTGTTGTCCTTGTAGGGGTTGCTCGCAGGGCCCGTATAATGCTGCACGATGCCGGCGACATCCACGACGTCGCCCGGCTTTAGATCGGAGAGCTGACCCGCGTCGACCTTGGGACCAAAGAGAAAGAGCCCGCTGTTCTTCCCACCATTGGGATCCTGTACGAAGGCGTGGTTTGCGTAACTGCCAAAGGTGTCGACCGCGGTGACGATCACACCTTCGAGCTTGATCCCAGCGCCATCCGAGACCTTGCCGGTCTTGA
The DNA here is from genome assembly GCA_002747355.1 of Pseudomonadota bacterium. Classification (GTDB taxonomy): domain Bacteria; phylum Myxococcota_A; class Polyangia. Next base: position 32,989 of record PDPC01000040.1, read on the forward strand.
TATCGGGGATGGTCGTGGTGGTGAGCTCACCGAGGTCGGTCGAGACGCCACCCCCCTCTTTGTTGTTCATGCCACTGTCATGGGTGGGTTTTTTCTTGTTGTTGTCGTCGTCGCTACAGCCGAACGCCACCACCGTCGACAGAGCCATCATCAAAGCCAGGGTCTTGCGCATCATATCTTTCCTCCTGATCACGCTAAGCACGGGCATGACTGTCGCATACGGAACATGCCCAGCTCCATTAAGGAGCAGGCTCGATGGTTTTACAAGTGAAAGGGGTATGAGAACAGATTACGGCGCGAACCCGACAATCAAGACGACATGAGGCTCAAGAGCTTCCCCACAGATTCGGGACCGATCCGGGAGCTGAACTGTCGAGCCGACTTCGTAGCCGAAGAGACGAGCCCTATCGGTGGTCTGGCGAGCGTTCTGAGGCCTAGAAAGCGGCCAGCAGTGCTGTACCCGGCGACGGGAGAGATCTTTAGAGCGCTGATCCGCTAACCGGACCGAGCTGCGCGAAGGATGCGGCATCACGGCGTAGGAGCGAGAAGGGCACCTGCTGGTAGCGCGCAACCGACGAGCGACAACCGCTGTGGTGTCGCAGACCAGCGCGGCGACGGGAGGGACGTTGGTCAGCGCTCTTGGGGGGCCCTCAACGAAACGACGCTCTGGAGACGCCATCGCCGAACGCCAAAGGTGTGAACGCCAAGCCGACAGCAAGGGCCGCAGCCTCCTCGAGGAGTCAGCTGCGTTTGAAGCGGGAGAAGAAGCCCTTCTTCTCGTCGCCGGCGCCATCTGCCTCGGGGGCATCGTCGAGGTCCTGTGGCATCTCCACAAACTCGATCAAAGCCATCGGCGCGTTGTCGCCACGACGATAGCCGAGCTTGTAAACCCGCGTATAGCCGCCGGGACGCTCGATGAAGAGCGGGGCCCAGTCGTCGAAGATGCGCTGAACCGCCTCGCGGTCTGGCAGCTCGCGACGCGAGATCCGCATCGCGTGGACGAGCTTGGCCTTCTCGGCGGCGCTGAGCGCGTCGCGATCCCTGGTCAGGATGTCGCCTAGGCGCGTGGCCCGCGTCACGGCGCGCTCGGCGAGGCGCCGCAGCTCTTGCGCGCGCCGCTCGGTGGTCTTGATCCGGCCGTGCTCGAGCAGACCGATCAGCATGTTGTTGTACATCGCCCGCCGGTGGGTCGACGACCGATTTAGTTTTCGTCTCTGCTTGCGGTGTCTCACGACTGCCTACTCTCTCTATTCGCTCGTCGGCTCTCCAAGAAGAGACCCTGCTATTCGAGCGCCTCCCCCCCGGTGGGCTCAGTGCCCGTGGGGTCTTTCCAGTTGTCGAGCTTCATCCCGAGCCCCAGGCCCATCGAGGAGAGGATCTCCTTGATCTCCTTGAGCGACTTACGGCCGAAGTTCTTCGTCTTGAGCATCTCGGCCTCGGTCTTTTGTACCAGCTGGCCGATGTACTTGATATTGGCGTTCTGCAGGCAGTTGGCGCTACGCACCGACAGCTCCAGCTCGTCGACCGGGCGGTTGAGGTTCTCGTAGAGCACCCGCAGGTCCTCGTCGGCCTCGGTCTCCTCCTCCGGCTCCGGCAGCTCCTCGAAGTTGATGAAGATCGTCAGCTGGTCTTTCAGGATCTTCGCGGCGAAGGCCACGGCGTCCTCAGGGCTCACGCTGCCGTCGGTCCAAACCTCGAGGGTCAGCTTGTCGTAGTCGGTCTGCTGCCCAACGCGGGCGTTGGTCACCGTGTAGTTGACCTTGCGAACCGGCGAAAAGAGCGCGTCGATCGGGATGGTGCCCACCGGCGCCGAGGCAGACTTGTTGCGCTCCGCCGAGACATATCCGCGGCCGAGCTGCACCGTCAGCTCCATGTTGAGCTTGGCGTCGCCGGAGAGCGTCGCCACGAGGTGCTCAGGGTTGAGGATCTCGATGCCGGGTGGTGTCTGGATGTCGCCGGCCTTCAGCGGGCCCTCACCGCGAGCGTTCACATGAAGAACTCGCGGGCCGGCCTCGTTCATCTGAATCAGCACCTCTTTGAGGTTGAGGATGATGTCTGTGACGTCCTCGACCACACCGGGAAGCGCGGTGAACTCATGCAGCGCGCCGTCGAGCTTGACAGCCGAGATCGCGGCACCCTGGAGCGACGAGAGCAGCACGCGCCGCAGGCTGTTGCCGATGGTGATCCCGAAGCCGCGCTCGAGCGGCTCGCAGGAGAACTTGCCGTAGGTCGCCGTCAGCGTCGACGCGTCCTTTTCCAGCAAGCGCGGCTTGATCAGATCGCGCCAGTTGCGAGCGATCGCCGGATTCTGCGTTGGATTGGCAGACGCTTGGGTCTCCATGCTGCTCCCTTCCTGAGCCGGTCTCTCCCCTTCTCGGGGGGCACCGGATTCCACTTGGCTTTGGCGTTCGGGCGACGTTCGCCGTCTTAGCGCGAGTAGAGCTCGACGATCAGCTGCTCGCGGATCGGCATCGACAGCTCCTCGCGGACCGGCATCTCTTTGAAGACGCCCTTGAACGCCTCCTTATCAAGCTCGATCCAGCTCGGCGTACCGCGACGGTCGACGGTCCCGATGGACTCGATGATCTTCGCGGTCTTCTTGCTGCGCTCCTTGACCTCAACGACATCCCCGGGCTTGATCAGCATCGAAGGAATGTTGGCCTTGTGGCCATTGACCAAGAAGTGACGGTGACGAACCAGCTGACGCGCCTCCGCGCGGGTCCCCGCGAAGCCCATCCGATAGACGACGTTGTCGAGGCGACGCTCGAGGAGCATCAGCAGGTTCTCACCTGTGACGCCCTTCATCCGACTTGCCTTGACGTAGTAGCCGCGGAACTGCTTCTCCAGGAGCCCGTACATACGGCGAACCTTCTGCTTCTCACGCAGCTGCTCGCCGAAGTCGGTGCGCTTCTTACGCCCCTGGCCATGCTGTCCCGGAGGATAGGCGCGACGCTCATAGGCGCATTTATCGGTATAGCAACGGTCGCCCTTGAGAAAGAGCTTTAGGTCCTCGCGCCGACAAAGCCGGCACACGGGTCCCGTGTAACGAGCCACGGTAGCCTCCTGCGTATATCAGACGCGGCGCCGCTTGGGCGGCCGGCAGCCATTGTGGGGGATCGGGGTCACGTCGCGGATCAACGTCACCTTGAAACCAGCGTTCTGCAGCGCGCGTAGCGCCGACTCACGACCGGAGCCCGGGCCCTTGAGGTACACGGCGAGCGTACGCATGCCATGCTCCTGAGCCTTGTGGCCGGCATCCTCGGCTGCCATCTGAGCGGCGAAGGGCGTGCTCTTACGCGAGCCCTTGAAACCGCAACAGCCAGCGCTGGACCACGACACGACGTTACCGCTGACGTCGGTGATGGTGATCAGCGTGTTGTTGAACGTCGACGCGATATGAGCGACGCCGTTGAGGATATTCTTCTTGACCTTGCGCTTGCCCTTACGTGGACTGGCCATCTCGTATTCCCGATCCTGGTCGCAGCCTCTGCCCTACCTGCGACGCTCGAACGGCGGGTCATGACCCCGCCTCAACTGACTCTAGAGCTAAGCCATCTCAGCTCGAAGCGGATCGCCTCGAGCCGTCGCTACTTCTTCTTTTTTCGGCTCATGATGCCGCGACGCGGACCCTTACGCGTACGTGCGTTGGTGTTGGTCCGCTGGCCGCGCACCGGCAGCCCACGCTTGTGGCGGATACCGCGATAGCAGTTCAAATCCATCAGGCGCTTGATGTTCATGTTGACTTCACGACGCAGGTCACCCTCGACCTTGTACTCGGCGTCGATCACCTGGCGGACGCGCCGCACCTGATCTTCGCTGAGGTCATCGGTGCGGATACCGCCGCCAACCTCCGCCTTGTCGAGGATCTCCTTCGACTTGGCGCGACCGATGCCATAGATATAGGTAAGCGCGATGTCCATGCGCTTGTTTCGGGGCAAGTCAACGCCCGCGATACGTGCCATCGAAAGACTCCCTACTAACCCTGGCGCTGCTTATGCCGCGGATTCTCACAGATCACGCGGACGATGCCGCGCCGCTTGATGATCTTGCACTTGTCGCAGATCTTGCGAACCGACGCTCGAACTTTCATCGTATATTCCTCAAGTGCGACATTGCGGCTTGCACTGGCCGCGTCTGTCTCAATTACCTTGCGACTTCAGAGACTTACCGTCCCCTGTTCGTCGACTTAGCACCCAGGGGCCATTGTCCGTGATCGCCACCGAGTGCTCGAAATGGGCCGAGAGCTTGCCATCCTTGGTGCGGGCTGTCCAGCCGTCTCCGTCGATGGAGACGTCGGCCGTCCCAACGTTTACCATCGGCTCGATCGCCAAGACCATCCCGCGCTTCAGCTTCGGGTTGCGTAGCCGGCGCTGGGTGAAGCCCTGCCAGCCCTTGCTATCGTCGACGAAGTTTGGCACGAGCGGGTCTTCATGCATCCGTTTGCCAATCCCGTGGCCGTAGAAGGCCCGAACGACCGAGAACCCACGGCTCTCAACGAACGCTTGAATCGCCCCGCTGATATCGCGGAGTCGACCACCAACGACGCAGCGAGCGATCGCGCGCTCGAGCGCCTCTTCGGTGATCTCGAGCAGCTCCTTGGCTTCGGCCGAGATCGTCCCCACAGGAAAGGTCCTCGCGGCGTCGCCGAAGTAACCGCCCTTGTCGACGCCGAAGTCGACGCTGACGATGTCACCCTCCCGCAGGACGCGCTCACCACGAGGGATGCCATGAACGACCTCGTCGTTGACCGAGACGCAGACCACCGCGGGGAAAGGCGGATGTCCATAGCCGAGAAACGCAGGGATCACGTCATACGCGCGCACAAGATCGCGCGCGCGCTGATCGATATCCCCTGTGCTGATTCCCGGTTGAATCATCGCCTCTAGCTCATCGAGTACCCGGCAAACGACCTGGTCTGCCGCCCACATTTTCTCCAACTCGCCCGGGCTCTTGTAGCTGATACCCATGGGTTACACCAGCTCCAGAGCGCCGCGAGCCGTCCAACGCCTCGCTAACGCGAACGTCGGCCTCGAATCTTCGGCCCCTTCTGACCCAAGAAACCATCGTAATGCCGCGAAATCAGGTGCGACTGAATCTGCTGCACCGTATCCAGCGCCACACCAACGACGATCAAAAGCCCGGTACCGCCGAAATAGAACGGGACCTTGAACTGGGCGATCATGATCGTAGGCAGCACGCAGACCGCCGAGACGTAGATAGCCCCACCGAAGGTGATGCGTGTTAGCACCTTATCGATGTACTCGGCGGTCTTCTTGCCAGGACGAATACCTGGGATGAAACCGCCGTTCTTTTTGAGGTTGTCTGCCACATCGACCGGGTTGAACGTCACCGCGGTGTAGAAATAGCAAAAGAAGACGATCAGCAGCACATAGAGCAGCTGATAGCGCCAGTCGTTGGGCTGAAGCGCATCTTGAATCGCGCGCATCCAGTTGGTGTTGATAAAATGCGCCAGCTGCGCCGGAAACATCAGGATCGAGGAGGCGAAGATCGGCGGGATCACGCCCGCGGTGTTGACCTTCAACGGGAGGTGGCTCGTTTGTCCACCGTATTGTTTACGTCCGATGACCCGCTTGGCGTATTGAACCGGGATGCGCCGCTGAGCACGCTCGAAGAAGATAATCACGGCGACGACGCCGACGACGATCGCAGCGATGAGGGCCAGGTTGAAGGGACCAATGTCGCCTAGCTTGGCCTTTTGGTAGAGCTGCACCAAGCCGTCGGGCATGTCCGCGACGATACCGGCGAAGATGATCAGCGAGATCCCGTTCCCGATCCCTCGCTCTGTGATCTGCTCGCCCAACCACATCACGAACGCCGTCCCCGTGGTCAGGGTGAGGATCGTCATCAAGCGGAACGACCAACCAGGCTCGAGGACGACCTCGCCGAAGGTTCGGTAGGTCGCGTTGGAGCCCTCCAACCACGCGGCGATGAAATACCCCTGTACGACCGAGAGCATGATCGTGCCGTACCGTGTGTACTGGTTGATCTTTTTTCGTCCCGCGTCGCCTTCCTTAGACAGCCGCTCGAGGGTCGGCACGACGACCGTCAAGAGCTGTAGAATAATCGACGCGGAGATGTAGGGCATGATGCCCAGCGCGATAATCGAGAGCTGCTCGAGGGCACCGCCCGAGAACATGTTGAACATGCCCAGGAAGGTGCCCGACGACTGCGCCATGATCTGCTTCATCACCGACCGGTTCACTCCCGGTACGGTGACAAAGACCATGATCCGATAAACGGCGAGCATCCCCAATGTAAAGAGGATGCGTTTGCGCAGCTCAGGAATCTTGGTGATGCCGCCGAATCCAGCCATCGCCTGCTTTCGCCTTCCCTAAGCCGCCCGAAGGCGAGAGGTTCCCATCGCCCGTCGACGAGAGAGACTCTCCCGCCGCCAGTCGGCGGGATAACGGGTGATTCCTCGCGATAAAACGTGTCTAGCCAACTTGGCCCTACTCAGCGGCCTCGGTCGTCTCTGACGAACCGCCGCGCTTGGCACGTTTCCGCACGACCGGGTCTACCACGAGTGCGGTACCCCCCGCCGCCTCGATCTTGGCCTTGGCAGACTTCGAGAAGCCCTGTGCCTTGACTGTAAGGCCGTGGGCGATGCTGCCATTGCCGAGGATCTTCACATGGCTCGCCTTACGCGGAGCCAGGCCCTTCTCGACCAGCATTGGGAGGTCGATCGTCTCTCCAGCGCCGAAGGCCAGCGCAAGCTGCCCCACGTTCACCGGATGGAACTCAGTGCGAAAAATGTTGACGAAGCCGCGCTTTGGCAGGCGCCGCTGGAGCGGCATCTGACCGCCCTCAAACCATGGCCCCATCGGGCCACCGCTTCGGCTCTTTTGGCCTTTTTGACCACGACCCGCGGTGGTGCCCCAACCGCTACCGTGACCGCGGCCGACGCGCTTGCGCTTATGCTTGGCCCCTGCCGGGGGCTTCAAATCGGAGAGGGTAGTACCCATCGTCGTACTCTCTGGCTTCCGATCCACAGACCGGAACATGATTCGCGACAGCGCCCTATTGGCCGTCCGCCGGTTCCACTTGCACGAGGTGTTGCACCTTTCGGATCATCCCGCGGATTGGCAGGGTGTCTTCGAGCACCTTCGAGCTATTCAGGCGCCGCAGGCCGAGGCCTTCAAGCACCTTTCGCTGCGTGCCGGGGCGCCCGATCGCGGAGCGCACCAACGTCACCTTCAGCTTCGTCGCCATGACCTACTCCTTGAAACGCTCGGCGTCAACGCCGCGTAGCGCCGCGGTCTGCTCCGGGCTTCGCAGCTCCTTCAACGCCGTCACGGTCGCGTGGATCACGTTGTGCGGGTTGTTGGTGCCGAGGCATTTGGTCAGGATGTCCTGAACGCCGGCGACCTCCATGATCGCACGAACCGGACCGCCGGCGATCACGCCAGTACCCGGGCTAGCTGGACGAAGCAGCACCTGCCCCGCACCAAAGCGGCCGAGCACGCCATGAGGGATCGTCGAGCCGTTGAGCGGGACGCGGAAAAGGCCCTTCTTAGCCTTCTCCGTCCCTTTGCGAATCGCCTCGGGCACCTCGTTGGCCTTACCGAGCGCCGCGCCAACCCACCCGTTGCCGTTGCCGACCACGACCAGCGCGCTGAAGCTGAAGCGACGGCCACCCTTGACGACCTTCGCGACGCGATTGATGTAGACGACGCGATCGACGAGCTCGCCGATCTCCTCGTAGTCAACTGCTGCTACCACCTTGGACTCCTATGCCGCTCGGCTCGCGCTAGAAGCGCAGCCCGCCCTTACGCGCGGCGTCGGCCAACGCTTTGACGCGACCGTGGTACTTATAGCCGCTGCGATCGAAGATAACCGCCTCGACACCCTGCGCCTTGCAGCGCTCAGCAATCAGCGTGCCCAGCTTCTCGGCCTGCTGCGTCTTCTTCATCCCCGAGTAGAGCTCGGCGTTCTTCTTGCCCTCGGTGCTCGCAGCGGCGACGGTCTCCCCGGCGACGTCGTCGATCACCTGAACGTAGGTGTGGCGAGCGCTCCGGTAGATCGCCATCCGTGGCCGCTCCGGGGTGCCGGAGAGGTTCTTGCGGATGCTCTTGCGGCGGCGCTGCCGAGCTTCCAGTTTCGTGTTAGCCATCGTTCTATCCTCACACGGCCCGGGCCCCGCCCGACCGTGGTCGGCTCGGCTGTACCGGACCTTAAAGGCTAGTTCTCGTCGCCCATTAGGCGATTAGACGTCTAGCCGACGCCAGCCTTACCGACCTTGCGACGGATCGTCTCCTCGACATACTTGATGCCTTTGCCCTTATAGGGCTCGGGCGGACGCTGGTCGCGGATCACCGCGGCGAGCTGACCGACCACCTCTTTGTCGATGCCGGTGAGCCGTAGCTGGTTCTTCTCGACCTTGGCGCTGACGCCCTCGGGCAGCATCACCTCGATCGGATGAGAGTACCCAAGCGCCAGAGCGATGGTGCTCCCCTTAACCTCGGCGCGATAACCCACGCCGTTGACCTCAAGGGTTCGAGTGAAGCCTTCGCTCACTCCGGTGACCATGTTCTGCAGCAGAGCTCGGGCCAGACCGTGCATCGCGCGCGAATTGCGCGTGTCGTCCGGTCGCTGCACCGTGACGGTGCCGTCCTCGACCTCGAAGCTGACCACGGGCGGACGCTTGCGGGCGAGCTCACCCTTGGGGCCCTTGACCTTGAGCTCGTCCCCATCGAGCGTGATGGTCACGCCTTTGGGTACACTGATTGGTTTCTTGCCAATGCGGGACACGATCTCACCTTGAACGAGCTCGAAGGCTCGCCTCGCAACGTAACGCCGAGAGCGCTACCAGACCTCGCAGATGACCTCGCCGCCGACGCTGCTGCTTCGCGCGCCGCGGTCCGTCATCACGCCCTTCGAGGTGGTGAGGATGGCCACACCCTGGCCACCTCGCACCTTGGGGATCTCGGTCTTGCCGACGTACAGACGACGGCCCGGACGAGAGATCCGCTTCAGCCCCTCGATGGCGCAGCGATTGTCCATGGACCACTTCAGATCGATCTGCAGCACGCCCTGCGGCTTGCGCTCGATCTGGCGGAAGTCCTCGATGAAGCCCTCTGTCTTGAGGATCTCGGCGATGTGCGTCTTCATCCGAGACACAGGCACGTCTACGCGCGCTTTGCGCCCAATGATCGCGTTGCGGATGCGCGTCAGCATATCGGCGATGGGGTCGGTCATGCTCATCTTAATCGCCCTACCAGCTGGACTTCACGACACCGGGGATCTCGCCCCGGAGCGATAGATTGCGGAAACAAATGCGGCAGATGCCGAACTTCCGCAGATACCCACGCGGCCGTCCACAGACGGCGCAGCGGTTGCGGTGCCGCACCTGGAACTTGTGCTTCTTCGGAACCATATCGACGGTCTTGGCCATCGTTATCTACCTCCGGAAGGGCATGCCGAGGTGCTTGAGCAGCGCCCGGCCCTCGTCGTCGGTCTTGGCGGTCGTGACGATCGTGATGTTCAGCCCGTGGATCTTCTCGATCTTGTCGTAGTCGATCTCGGGGAAGATGATCTGCTCACGCACACCGAGGGTGAAGTTGCCGCGCCCATCGAAGGCCCGCGGAGACACGCCTTTAAAGTCCCGGGTTCGCGGCAGCGCGAAGGTGACGAGACGATCAAAGAACTCATACATCCGCTCGCGACGCAGGGTCACCATACAGCCGATGCGCTGGCCCTGCCGCAGCTTGAAGGCCGCGATGGATTTGCGAGCCTGGGTGACCACCGGCTTCTGACCGCAGATCGCCGTCATCTCCTGCTCGGCAGAGTCGATCAGCTTCGGGTTCTGCAGCGCCTCGCCGAGCCCCATGTTGACCACAATCTTGACCAACCGCGGCGCAGCCATGGGAGTGGAGTAGGAGAACTCCTTCATCAGCTTCGGCAGCACCTCCTCGCCGTACATCGCGCGAAGCCGCGCCGGTTTGGTGCGCTTGACGAAGGGCTCGGGCCCTTTGCCCTTACCCTTCTTGCCTTTGCCGCCTTTATTGGCTTCCTTTGCCATCTCTATCTCCGCCGCGGTGCTGCTGAGCGCCGTCTTTGAGCGCCCTCACCGCGATGCCTTCCAAGCCGCGAATCTACTCGATCGTCTCGCCAGTCTTCGTCGAGACCCGCACCTTGCGGCCGTCCTCGAGCCGCTCAATCCGGGTGCGGCACGGAGCCTGGGCTTTGGCGTCCCAGAGCTGGACGTTGGAGATGTGGATCGTGCCCTCTTTCTCCACGATCCCGCCCTGCGGATGCTTTTGGCTCGGTCGCACGTGACACTTGATCAGGTTGACCTTCTCGACCTTCACGCGGCCCTTCTTCGGGTCGACGAAGAGCACCTTGCCGCGACGCTCGACGTCCTTACCCGCGATAACCACGACCTCGTCTCCTTTACGGATATGGGCCATTAGAGCACCTCCGGAGCGAGCGAGATGATCTTCATGAACTTACGCGCGCGTAGCTCGCGAGCGACCGGACCGAAGATGCGGCTGCCGATTGGCTCCTTGTTGTTGTCTATCAGCACGGCCGAGTTGTTGTCGAAGCGAATA
>PDPC01000047.1 GCA_002747355.1 Pseudomonadota bacterium
AGCGCTGATCAGCTTACCGGACCGAGCTGCGCGAAGGATGCGGAATCACGGCGTAGGAGCGAGAAGGGCGCCTGCTGGTAGCAAGCAACCGACGAGCGAAAACCGCTGTGATTTCGCAGACCAGCGCGGCGACGGGAGGTAAGTTGGTCAGCGCTCTAGGCCTCAGAACGTTCGCCGTACCACCCGTATGGCTCATGTCCGTATGGCTCATGTCTTCGGCTACGAAAGCGGCTCGGCAGCTCAGCACCCGGCTCGGTCCCAGGTTGCTCGGGGCGCTCTTGAGACGCCAAGGTTTCGGCCGTATCTTCGCGGAATCGCAGCTCTCGTGTTACGCTTCCGGACTGGGCCGGTGGGTCTCGTAAGGTCGATCGCGAGCTCATTGACGCCCTCGGAGGTGACGTGCGCTTCGGGCCTTACGAGCTCGCCGAACGAATCGGCAGCGGTGGCATGGCGGAGGTGCATCGCGCGCGAGCGCTCGATGCGACCTTCGATCGCCCCGTCGCGATCAAGCTGATCCGCCCTCAGCTCTGCGACGACGACACCTGGGTTGGGATGTTCACCGACGAAGCGCGGGTGATGGCGCAGCTTCATCACCCCAACATCGTTCAAGTGTTCGACTTTGGTGAGGTCGATGGGCGTCTCTATCTGGTGATGGAGTTGGTCGACGGCGCTGACCTCTCCTGGCTGATCGACAACCTACGCGAGGAAAACGCCGTCCCGATCTCGATCGGGGTCTATATCGCGCTCGAGATCTGCCGAGGATTGGCCCATGCCCACGGCAAGCGGGGGCCAGACGGTCAGCTGCTGAAGCTGGTGCATGGTGACATCAGCCCGCCCAACGTGCTGGTCTCTTGGGAAGGCGAGGTGAAGCTCACCGATTTCGGCATCGCCAAGACTCGGCGCCGAGCGGTCGAGACGACCCAAGGCCAGATCAAGGGCAAGTTCGCCTACATGGCACCCGAACAGGTGCGCGGCGAGCAGCTCGACCGGCGCACCGATCTCTTCGCCCTGGGCGTGCTGATGCACGAGCTGCTGACGGGCAAGCCGCTCTTTCTGGAAGAATCACCAGCTGCGACGATTCGCAAGGTCATGCACGCCCCCGTGCAGGCGCCTTCTCAGCTGAACCCCCTCGTCCCACCGCAGCTCGACGCGATCGTCCTGCGTGCGCTCTCGCGCGATCCGCCGCTGCGCTACCAGAGCGCTGATGCGCTCCACGACGATCTGCTCGGCTGCGCTCAAGCAACCACCGGCCTGCTGCTCACCAGCGATCTCGGAGCCTGGATGCTCGGCCGTCGCGACGCGGCGCTTGTTGGCTTCGAAGACGTCGACTCGGACAACACCCGTGTCGAGCGCGTGGTCGCCGGACGAATGCATGGGTTGCTGTCGAGCGAGCCGGTCAACACCCTCTCACCGGAGCCCTATTTCGGCACGAAGCGAGACGGCGGTGAGAGTCGAACGCGGCGAGAGATGAACCCGATCCGGCCGGCAGACGCCAAGCTCACCCGCGACGATCTTCCGCGACAGCGAACCCCAGGGCAGGTGCCGCGTGGATCGGCGCTCCCGGCGGAGGCAGGATTTGACGACGTCTCGTGGCCAACGGGCGTCGATGCACCCGCCTCGACCTTGCGGGTCCCGAAGATGGCGGAGCGTCCACATCGTCTTGAGTCGCAGGAGCTGCTCGCGACCGATGACGAAGGTCCGACGGGGGTGACCCTCGACGCGACCACACAAGCGGTCATGAGCGACTCCCCTCCGATGGGCCTCAGCGTCGAGCGCTCTCGCGAGATCAACGACGACGAAGCCACGTGTGTGCGGCTCGATGACGACAGCTTCGGCGCTGATGACACGGTGCCAACCGTACCGGGCGACGATGACCTGCTAGCGTCAACGGTCAACCAGCTGGACTCAGGCGCCGCAGCAGGCCGCTCCGACCTCGAGATGAGCTCGGTCGATAACGACCAGCCCGAGTTGGGAGCGACCTTACGCCACACCCTGGGTGGCGTCCCTCAATGGGATAGGCCGCCTCACCAGCCATCGACGACGGGTCCGTTGCCTCTCATTGATGAGGGCGGAGACTTCAAGCTGCGAGGCGACGTCGAGCAGGCGCCCCTACGGGGGCCCAAAGACTTCGGGGGTGAGGCGACCGCCGTATCGCTGACGGCGCTCGACGAGGCGAAGCTCCCTGAGCTCGAGAGCGAAGCGAGGGGCGACAACGACGAGAGCGCAACCAACGTGCTAGAGACGATGCAGCGCCAGAGCCGCGAGCGCTCCGACACCAAACGTCTACCCGACATGAAGGTCATCGTCCCGCGCGACGAGGCCAGGGCGTGGGCCGGCGGGGGGCTGTCTCCGCAAGACCACGAGGCCGACCGCGACCGTCGTGACACGGAACCGGGAGGGATGCTCATGACCGGCCCCCTCCCCATGATCGATCCTCAGCAGGTGCGCGACGAGGAGCAGGCGGCTGAGGCGGCGGTCGCGGCCGCGTTAGCAGAGGAAGAGTTCTACGCCTTCGACTCGGACGAAGACCCGACAGAGGCGATGCTCGCCTACGATCCTCCGATGGAGGCCTACCCCAGCGCGGAGGTGCTCATCCTCGAGCAGCGGATGAGCTCGGACGTCGAGCTGCGCGCGGCTCCCGAGCCTCCAGACACGAGAGGTCCGGTGCCAATGCCCGCGCCCACGGGGCGACCGAGAGATGCGGTGAGCGAGCCGCTGACGCCCTCGGCGGCGCACGCGACAGGTCGGCCTCGGTTCGAACCTGATGACCTCGCGGCTGGCGTGGCAGCGGATGCCACGGGCGATGGCATGATGCGTGCTCTCTCCGCGATGGACGACGCTCCGCCACTGGAGTTCGACAAGCCCGCGTCGAAGCTCTGGCGTTGGGTCGGGATCATCCTGACGGCGATCATGCTTGCCGGAGCGAGCGTCGGGGCCTATTTCCTCTACAAGCGTCAACAGGCGCGCAAGGCGCGACGTGCGGCCGCCAAGAAGGCCCTCGAGCTGAAGAAGGAGGCGACGCTGAAGGCGGCGAAGGCCAAGGCCGCTGCTAAGGCGAAGGCCAAGGCCGCCAGGGAAAAGGCCGCCAGGGAGAAGCCAAGCCGCGGAGACGGCGCGGTCGGCTCCAGCGATGGTGGCGCTGGTGACAAGAAGGCCACGGAGCCGAGCGACTAACACGCGGGTTTCGTAGGATCATCGCTGATTTGACGGCTTGATGGCTCTAGAGCGCTGATCCGCTCACCAGACCGAGCTGCGCGAAGGATACGAAATCACGGCGTAGGAGCGAAAAGGGCGCCAGCTGGTAGCACGCAACCAACGAGCGACAACCGCTGTGATGTCGCAGACCAGCGCGAAGACGGGAGGGAAGTTGGTCAGCGCTCTAGACGACCTCAACACCGGGCCCATCCTCGGCGGCACCTCCGAGCTCGACGGCAAGCTTGGAGAGGGGGATGGGTGTCGTCTGGCGTGGCAAGCACCTCCGGCTGCCCAAGCAGGTGACGGTGCTTCATCGTGTGATGGGCCGACCAAGAGGTCGACGTGTGTGTCCGCCGCGAGGCCGAGATCGCCTCGGAGCTAAGCATCCCAACACCATCGGGGCATCAGCCCAGGGCGCTCTGTGGCGTGAGCGCGGCCAAGGTGGCGGTGGAAAACTCGCCGCGGTAGGTGTCGATGTCGATCTCGCTCAAGGTCACGGGCGTAAGGCGGTTTTCGAGCACGACGGTGTTCGGCACCACGATCTCGCAACGCAGGTAGTTGTCTGTGAGGCCACCGTAGCGGGTGCTCGTGCCGTTGACAGCCTCGCCAGCTCCTTCCCAGAGCACGCTGCGTTCACTGCCGACATAGCGCTGCAGACAGCGCGCGCGGCTCTCGTTGGCCAGCCGATGCAGCTCGCGGCTCCGCTGGCGCTTGACCTCGGTTGGGACCTGCTGCCCCATCCGCGCGGCGGCGGTACCGTGTCGCGCCGAGTAGCTGAAGATGTGCATATGCGCGAAGTCGAGCTTCTCACAGAACGCGATCGTCTCCTGCCACTCCTCCTCCGTCTCTCCCGGGAAGCCGACGATGATGTCGGTGGTCACGGTGAGATCGGGGATCGCCTCGCGAGCCGACGCGACGAGCTCGGCGTAGCGGGCCGTATCGCAGCGGCGCGCCATACGACGCAGCACGGCGTCGGAGCCGCTCTGAAGCGGCAGATGAAGATGTGGGCAGAGCCGCCTAGCGCCCTCGCGCCAGAGCCCGAAGAGACCGGGGGTGAGATCCCAGGGCTCGATCGACGAGAGCCGCAGGCGCTCGATGGTCGTGCGCGCGAGCACCTCTCTGACGAGGGCGCCGAGGTCGGTGCCGAGGTCAGCGCCGTAGCCACCGAGGTGGACCCCGGTGAGCACGACCTCTCGATAGCCCCGCGCGGCCAGATCGGAGAGCTCCTCGATGATCCGATCGATGGGGCGGCTGCGCTCCTCGCCCCGGGCGACGGTGACGATGCAGAAGGCGCAGCGATTGCGGCAGCCGTCCTGCACCTTGACGAAGGCGCGGGTGCGACCCGGTGCTGAGGCCGTTGACGCGTCGCTCGAGAGTGAGGGCGTGGTGATGGGCAACAGCGTGGGTGGCTGCGCCTCAGCGAGCTCGAGCTCTCGCTCGATCACTCGCAGCAGCCAATCCTTGTCGTGGTTGTTGATCACCAGGTCGACGCCGCCGAGCGCCCCAGTAGCCTCGGGCTCGAGCTCGGCGTAGCAGCCCGTCATCACGAGCTGCGCGTTCGGGTTCTGCCGGTGCAGGCGGTTGGCGAGCTTACGCGACTTGCGCGCAGCCTCCGCGGTGACGGCGCAGGTGTTCAGGACGACCAGCTGAGCCTCCTCGGCGCGCGAGACGAGGCGATGCCCCGCCGCGCGGAAGTCACGGCTCCAGCTCTGCAGCTCGGCTTCGTTGAGACGACAACCGAGGGCCGTCAGAAACACATCCATGCGAAAAACATAGCCGACCAAAGCGCCGGGGCAAGAAAGCATCGCGTTGTCAGCGCGTTATACTCCTGCTGTGTTGACTCTCTTTTTCGGCGCGGCGCTCGTGACCACCATCCCCTCGGTGGTGCTCGTCTGGTATGGGCTCCGCTGGCGGGCGCGGCGTCCGCGAACGGTCGATGGTCATACCATCGTCGTGGGGCGGATCGTCGGACCTCAGCCGCGTGGGGAGGTCGTGCTCCAGCGGGCGGTCAACGGCAGACTGCTCGCCGCCGAGCGCTTCGACCTGCGGGCCGGCGGGGAAAACGCGCGCGTCGAGCCTCGCGTCGCGGATCTCGAGGTGCACCCACGTTGGGGGCGTGGCGAGGAGCTTCGCAGCGGCGACGTCGTGGAGGTGACCGGCAGGCTGGACGACGAGGGGACGTTGCAGGCCGCGCATCTCTTGCGCGCCGGCTGGCCGCGGATCGGCCTGGTCGGCTGCTGCCTGATCATCACAGGCGTGATCGGCTCCATCGTCGTGTTCCATCAGCGCTACGATCAGCCCAGGCGCTGCCCCGTCGGTACCGAGCCGCACGTCAGGCGCTTCGCTACCGGGGTGGAGCATAGCTGTCGTCGGGCCAGCACACGCCACGGCCCCGCGCGGATCGAGAACCATATCGGTCGCGTGATCGAGCGTGGCCGCTATCGCGAAGGCGTGAAGCATGGCCGCTGGTGGCGCTATCATCGCAACGGCAAGCGCGCTGAGCGGCTCGACTACCGCGATGGCCGGCGTCATGGGCGCTGGCGCAAATGGCATCGCTCGGGCGCGATCGCCCTAGAGGGGCGCTACGAGCGTGGGCGAGGAGAAGCTCGCGCGTGGCATCATAACGGCGAGCTCGCCGAGCGCGGCGGCTACCTTGGACGCGAGCGCCATGGCCCGTGGCGCTTCTGGCGCAGCGACGGCACTCTCCACACCGAGGGGGCCTACCTCCAGGGCAAGAAGCATGGGCGCTGGCGGCGCTACCACGAAGACGGCAAGACGCAGCGCTCGCAGGGGTACTACGCCCTCGGCAAGCGCGATCGCGTCTGGACCTTTTGGCGTGAGGGCGGCAAGCGCGAGAAGCGCGGACCCTTTGTGAAGGGCAAGCGCGACGGCGCCTGGTCTTGGTGGCATGAAAACGGCAAGCTCGCGCGCCGCGGGCAGTTCAGCCGGGGCAAGAAGCATGGGCGCTGGTTGTTCTACGATGAGGACGGCAAGCGGCAGATCAAGGGCCAGTACGACCAGGGCAGACGTGTCGGCCTCTGGCGTTGGCGTTGCGCCACCTGCAAGGGCTGCGATCCCTGCGACGGCCAGGCGAAAGACGCCGTCGTCGACAAGGACTACGGTCCGTCCGGCAAAGGGGAGGCTGCGAAGGCTCCGGAGGCCGCGAAGGCTCCGGAGCCGAAGCCCTCGAGGCCAGGCGACACGAAGTCGTCGGTCAACGCAGCGTGTCGGGGAACTCGCGCAGCTCCATTCGCTCGTCGAGGCAGACCAGCTGCACCTTGGCCTCGTTGATCAGCTCCTCGCCGCGCGTCAGCTTCTGCGACATCCGCATGCGGAAGGGCGTCCCCGGCTCGACCACCGTGATCACGTCGATCTCGTCGCCGAGGCGCGCCGGCTTGAACCAGGTGACCTCCATCTTGAACACGGCGAAGTTGGCGCCCTCGGCGTTCCAGTCGGCGATCGGCTTGCCCATCGCGTTGATGTACTCGGTGCGACCGCGCTCGTAGTATTTGAGGTAGTTGGCGTAGTAGACGACGCCGAGGCAGTCGGTGTCCTCGTAGTAGACCTTGACCTTGATCCGCCCTTCCACAAGACCTCCCTGTCTTTATGTTGGCGAGCTGTCTGCGCTCTCGAGCAACAGCGGTAGCGCGTCGCGTGTTCGGATCGTCGGCGGTAGCTCGTCGCGATGGTCTAGCCACAGCGCTACCGCCAGCTGGTGGCGCTCGCTCGGGCGCGTCCGCGTGAAGCTCCAGCGATGCGGATCGTCCTCGAGCGCCGGGGCGAAGGATATGCGCACGTCTCGGCCCTCGTCGAGGTGAAAGGAGAAGTGGTCGAGGGGGATCGCCAGACCTTTGCCCTGAGCCTTGATGTAAGCCTCCTTGAGCGTCCAGTAGGCCAAGAAGCGGTCGGGTTGCGCGGCCTCGGGCAGCGCGCGCAGCGCTCGGGCTTCGCTAGGTGAGAAGAAGCGCTCCGCGATGTCGAGGACGCGCCGGACGCGGTCCGCGGCCTCGACGTCGACGCCGAGGATCCGCTCGCGGCCGACGAGGCAGACGATCATGCCCGCCGTATGAGAGACGTTGAAGTCGAGGGCGCGCGCCTCGCGCGGTGAGGCGACATGTGGGCGCCCATGGTCATTCGCGCCAAAGCGCCAGCGCTCGGGGCCGACGGGGACGTAGCGCGAGAGCAGGCGACGGACGAGCACGCGGGTGAGGGCGTACTCTCGCCGCGCGCGCGCGACGACGATCCGCTGATGCCGCGGCAGCTCGTGAGGTAGCAGCGCAGCCTCGACGAGCGGGAGCGCCTCGAGCAGCTGCGCGTCATCGGCGGGCAACAACCAGAGGTCGACGCCCCGCCGGTCGAGCTTGTCTACTGGATCCATCGCCAACCATCTTGCGCTAGCCTCAGGCCGTGCGCACCCCTTCTCTCTGCAGCAGCCATCGAAGACGTCGAGCCGCGAGGCGAAGCTTAGCCCGGCGCGCCTCGTTCACGTTTTTCTGGGGAGCGGTGCGTCGTATGGCGACCGGGACAAACGTGAACGATCGCCGGTCCTGGACTCCGCTGGCTTCGTTGCTCGTCATCCTCGTCGTTGGCTCTGCGAGCGGCTGTCGCTGCGGTGGTTCGACGGGGGAGAGCGAGCTCCGTGTCGAGGG
This sequence comes from Pseudomonadota bacterium, assembly GCA_002747355.1. Lineage (GTDB taxonomy): Bacteria > Myxococcota_A > Polyangia. The sequence goes on from PDPC01000047.1 coordinate 7,845, forward strand.
TGGAGAGCGCATGGCTAGGCCCACCCGGCCCGACGAGTCACGCCGGGCGCGGCGGAGGCGAGCCGTCGGGCGCCGTGGCTCGAGGCAGCTCGCGGCGCGCTTCTCTCACCGCCCGACGCTCTTTGTGGGCGAGCGGCTGAAGTGCGCGAGGATGCGTGAGCGGCTGGTGGCGGCCGGAGCGCAGGTGCGCCTGCCTACGACCTTCCGCTTGCCCGCCCTGAAGAGCGACACGGCGCTGATCTCATTCGTGCAGCATCGCCGCAAGCTCTACCGCTTCGTGCGCTGGCGCGGTCGCACCCGTCGGCTTCGAGCGTTGCCCCTGGCCAACGTCGACCCACTGCTGATCGGGCTGCGAGACGAGCTCGAGTTCGGCAAGCTGGATATGCGCACGCTGCAGGTCTACCTCGGCCGCGCCTACGACCGGCTCCTCGCCGACGCCGTGCCGCCGAAGGCCAAGCGCTTGCTCTTCGCCCCCGATGGGCTGGCGCGCTTCGTGCCGCTCCACGCCCTGCTCGCGAGGGCGTCCGGCAGTCGCGGCGCAACAGCACGTCAGTTCGTCGTCTCGCGAGCCGCGATCGCCTATCTGCCCTGCGCCGCGCTCGCCGTGGGGTCCTCGCGACCCCTCTCGACGTTGACCCTGATCGCTCCATCCTACGGTCGCGGCAGGGCGCGCAAGCCGCTCGCTGGCGCTCATGAGGAGCTGAAGGCGATCATGAAGCAGGCCCGCCGGCTTGGGTTACCGGCGGCTCGATATGTTGGCACCGAGGCGACGCCGAAGCGGCTGCTGGCCGCCCTCGAGGCGCGCGGAAGGCTCGTGCACTTCGCCGGGCATGGGCTCGCCGACCTGCGACCGGGTAGCCCGCCGGAGCTCATCTTTCCGGGACGCGACGAGGGGCTCTCGGTGCAGCTGCTGACGCGCTCTCCCGCGAGGGCATCTATGGCGGTGCTGGCCAGCTGCGCAGGGGCCTACGTGGCGCGCTTCCGCGACGACCAGCGGCTGCTGGCCAAGGTCAACCTGGCCGAGGCCCTGCTCGGCGCGGGGACCGGCACGGTGATCGCAGCCTCCTGGAGCGTCAAAGACCGGCAGTCGGCGGCTCAAATGCGGCTGTTCTACCGCGACCTGCAGCGCCTCGGCGCGGCGCGGGCGCTGGCCGCGGCGCAGCGTGAGCGCATCGCGCGGCTGCGTCCACCACATCCGCGTTTCTGGGCCTTCTATGCGGTCTACGGCGATCCCGGTTGGTGATGTGGTATGCTGCGCAGCCCATCGGCACGACGAGTTGAGGTCGTTCGACGAGCGACAGAGCCCTGGCGTAAGAGGGCGGCGAGTTTTGCCAGGAACCGCTGAGACAGGTGACGAGGTACACCCGTTCAGAGGCAGAATCCCAATCGAGTGTAGCGCTGCGGCTCGCGGTCTGTCTCGATTGGCCGCGCTGTGGAGACGAGACGAATGCCCTGTCAGTTCACCATCCTCCGGGGCTCGCGCGTGGGCAGCACGCTGCGCTTCGATCAGCCGACGTTCCGCATTGGGCGCGATCCTCGCTGTGAGTTCACCTTCGATCCCAACATCGATCTGACGGTCTCGGGGCACCACGCGACGATCTCCTTGGTCAACGGCGTCTATCAGCTGCAGGACTTCAGCACCAACGGGACCTTCGCCAACGGGCAGCAGGTGCGTGGCCCGATCGTGCTCACAGAGAACACCGTGCTCGAGCTCGGACATGGTGGTCCGCAGATCCGCTTCGCGTTGGTGCAGGCCCACGCACCGATACCACACCCACAAGCACAGCCTCAGCGGCCGCAGGTGAGCCCGCTGCCGGTGACGGGGCAGCCAGGGCAATCGCCACCCCCCCATCAGATCGCCCCCTCTGCCCAGCCAAGCAGCCCACAGACGAGGCCGACGCCTGGGATGACACCTCAGCCTGGGATGACACCTCAGCCTGGGATGACACCTCAGCCTGGGATGACACCTCAGCCTGGGATGACACCTCAGCCTGGGATGCCTGGGATGACACCTCAGCCTGGGATGACACCTCAGCCTGGGACACCTCAGCCTGGGACACCTCAGGCGACTTCAGCGCAGGCGGAGCCTTCCCCAGAGGCTACGCAGACGGTCTCTCAGGTCGCGATCACGATCGAGAAAGCTGGGCGGCAGCTCGAGTTCAAAAAGCAGCTCGTGCGCATTGGTCGCGACCCCAACGCCGACATCGCCTTCGATCCCAACACCGACCTGCTGGTCTCGTTCAACCACGCCAAGATCGTGGTGGTCGACGGCTTGGCGACGCTCTACGACCTCGAGTCGACCAACGGCACCTATATCAACGGCGAGCAGATCGCTCGGCGCGATCTGGTCGGCGGCGAGACCGTCGAGCTCGGCCGTGGTGGCCCGCAGCTGCGGATCATGCTCGAGACCTCGCAGGTCGCGGCGCCCAAGGCTGGCAAAGCCACCGCGTCCCAGACGGTCTTTGGCGCCGTCGCTCCCGTGGCCGATCTCAGCCTCGGCGACGATGTCCCCAAGATCGGCGAGTACCCGATCAAGCCGACGATGACCATCGGCCGCTCGGACTCCTGCGACATCGTGCTCGACTCGATGTACGTCTCGAGCAAGCACGCGCGGCTCGATCAGCAAGGCGGCGATCTGCAGGTCTCCGACGCCGGCAGCGCCAACGGTGTCTTTGTTGGCGGCGAGAAGGTCACGTCGACCGCGATCAGCATTGGCGGCGAGTTCACCATCGGGCCCTTCGTGTTCAAGTACGGGCCCAGCGCGATCGCCGTCTACGACACTCGCACGAGCACCTGGGTCGACGCCTTCGAGCTCACGCGCACTGACGCCAAGACCAAGCGCAACTTCCTCGACCAAATCTCGCTAAAGATCCAGCCACGGGAGTTCGTCTGCATCCTTGGCCCTTCGGGCTGCGGTAAGTCGACGCTGCTCAAGAGCCTCAACGGCTACACCCGCGCCGATGACGGCACGGTGCTGCTCAACAACATCAACTTCTACAACAACTACGAGCAGGTCAAACACCAGGTCGGCTATGTGCCGCAGGATGACATCATCCACCCGCAGCTGACGATCCAGCGCACGCTGCACTATGCAGCCAAGCTGCGGCTCCCCCCCGGGACACCGAAGGCGAAGCGTCAGGAGCGCATCCAGGACGTGCTCTCGATGCTCGAACTCTACGATCATCGCAATAAGCCGGTCTACAAGCTCTCCGGCGGACAGCGAAAGCGCGTCAGCATCGCCGTCGAGCTCTTAACCGAGCCAGCGATCATCTACCTCGACGAGCCGACCTCGGGCCTCGACCCGAACCTCGAAGAAAAGATGATGATTCTGCTCCGCGACCTGACGTTGCGCGGCAAGACGGTGGTGACGGTCACGCATACACTGGACAACATCCACCTCGCCGACAAGGTGACCTTCCTCGTCGACGGCAAGCTGGCGTTCTTCGGGGACGCAGATCAGGCGCGGAGCTTCTTTGGCGTAGAGAAGCTCCCGGACGTATACAAGCGCTTCGAGGAGCGCCGAGGCAACACCGACTCGCTGAAGGAGGACTTCAAGGCCTCACAGATCTACGCCGATAACATCGCAAACCAGCTCTCTCCAGAGCTGGCCGCGGGCGCGACGAAGCCACCAAAGAAGGGCAAGCGCATCGGCCCCGGGCCCTTCAAGCAGTTCTGGGTGCTGACCCAGCGCTACGTCGAGATCATCACGCGGGACGTCAAGAACACGATGATCCTGCTGATCCAAGCGCCGCTGGTGGCGCTCTTCGTGGTGCTCGCCGTGCGCAGCGATCAGGCGTCTCTGGGGCCGACGTCCACCATGTTTCTGATCATGTCGCTGTCGGCGCTCTGGTTCGGCTGCTCCAACGCGGCGCGAGAGATCACCAAAGAGGAGGCGATCTACGCTCGCGAGCGCATGGTCAACATGCGCGTGATCCCCTACGTGCTCTCCAAATTCTTCGTGTTGCAGTTCCTGGCGCTGATCCAGGTCTCGATGATGCTCACCATCGTCTACTTCCTGCGCTCGGGCTTCACCCTCTCCGAACCTCCAGGACCCTGCGTTCAATATGGGATCAAGGCCTGCGGGATGCTGATCCTGGACGGCGTGCCCGGCAGCTTCTTCGAGCACCTCGGCAACCTCTACCTCACGGCGCTCAACGGTGTGGGGCTAGGGCTCTTGGTCTCGGCGATCGCCGGCAACAGCGATAAGGCGATGAGCCTGGTGCCGCTGATCTTGATCCCACAGGTGCTCTTCTCTGGCAGCTTCGGTATCCCGAAGGCCGACGAGCACATCAAGCGCGGCGTCGGCTACGCGATGGCCTTGAACTGGAGCCTCGATCAGTCCAAGCGGATCTCGATGTGCACGCCAGAGCAGGAGTCCGGCCCGGACGGCTGCACGACCTGCATACACGCTTACGACGGCTTCAAGCACAAGCGCTTGAAGAAGGAAGACCAGCCCGACGACGCGCGCTGCAAGGCGCTGCTCCCGGTGATGTCGAGCCTCGTCGACTTTCCCGAGACCCTGATGGTGGTGGAGGATGGGTTATACACCTTACCCTCCGACCACGACGACGGCCCCGCTCGCCGGGCCCATAAGAGCTACCTAGGCTTCATCGTACAGGGGGCGATGGTGCTGCTGATGCTGATCCTCGTCTGCATCTTCATGCGGCTCAAGGATCGCCATAACAGGTGAGCCCGGACCGCGCTCGGCCTCGTGGGAGGAAGAGAGCGCGCCCCTATTTCTTCTTCTTTCTCTTGAAGCGCGCGAAGAGATCAGTGCTGAAAAGGTCGCCCTCTTTCTTCTCGACCCGATCGCGGCGCATTTGAATAATCCGCAGCTGGCGCGCAGACTCCACGTGGTTGGGGTTGATCTTCAGCGCCTTGCTGAAGCACGTCGTCGCCCGCTTCTCCTCGTCCATCGACAGGTAGACCTCGCCGAGGAAGTAGTGGGAGGCGGCGCTGTTGGGTGAAATGTTGATCGCCTCGAGGAGCTGCTGCTTGAGCTTGGGTAGCAGCTCCTTGGATTTCTTGCTGCGAGGGTCGCAGAAGACCGTCCATGCGACCCAGGCCAGGTGCTCCCCCTCGTTGGGTGCCAGCTTGAAGGCCCTCTTAAACTCCACCAGCGCTTCGCGGTAGCTCTTTTTGCGGAAGAAGACGGTGCCCTTCTGGAAAGCAAACTCGGCCTCGAGAGCCTCACGCACCTTCGCCTGCTCCTCCTCGTCGGTGGTGCCGCGCTCGAGTCGTTCGACGTACTCCTTGCGCTTCTCATCGTCGGAGAGGGTGGTGTGTGCCTCGTTGATTCGACGAAAGAGCTCATCAGCCTCGTCGCTCATGTCCTGCAGCCCGAGACCAGCGATCTTGTCGGGGTGGAACTGCTTGGCCAGGGTGAAGTAGGCCTCACGAACGCTGTTGATGTTGGCGGTCTTGTCGACGCCGAGGATAGCAAAGAAGTCCGCCTCCTCTGTACGCTGTAGCGTCTCGAGGATCAGCTTGCGATGCTCTTCAGCCTCATGTCGCTTCGATGGGCTCTGCGCTGGTGGTGTGGCGACAGGCTGGGGAGCGCTCACACCTGGCGTCCCGGTTGGGTGGGGCGGCGGTGGGACGAAGCGCGCCGCTGCTGATGGCGCTCCGGCTCCACCAGGGGGCGGCGCGACCGCTGCGCCAGCGTTGGCGCCCAGCACCAGCTCGTCCAGCGGTGAGGGCGCGCGTCCCGTCGATGCGGTGCCAGGTGTCCCGGTGGGATCGGGTGGCGGCGGAACGTAGGGCTGGTCGCCGCCGGGCGGGGGCGCGATGACGCCGCTGGGCGGCGGGGGCGCGATGACGCCGCTGGGCGGCGGGGGCGCAATGACGCCGCTGGGCGGCGGGGGCGCGATGACGCCGCTGGGCGGCGGGGGCGCGATGACGCCACCGTCG
>PDPC01000048.1 GCA_002747355.1 Pseudomonadota bacterium
CGAGCCCGGGGTCTACGTCCAGCAGACGGCCCACGGTCAGGGGTCGGCCTATATCCGCGGGCGCACGGGGTAGCAGACGGTGATCCTCTTCGACGGCATCCGGCTGAACAACGCGACCTTCCGCCAGGGGCCCAATCAGTACTTTTTCACCGTCGACGCCCGCACCGTGGGCAGCCTGGAGGTGCGCCGCGGCGGCGCCTCGACGCGCTACGGCTCCGACGCGATCGGCGGGGCGATCAACGCGCTGCCGCGTAACCCGCGCCTCGATCCGCAGGCCAGGGGCTTCGCCCTGCGCCCCGGCGGGATGCTGCGCTGGGCCAGCGCCGACGGCGAGCTCGGGGGGCGCGCGGAGCTCGACGCGCAGCTCGGCTCCCGGCTGGCCCTCCTCGGCGGCGTGGGCTACCGCCGCGTCGGCCAGCTCGAGTCCGGCGGGCGCCTCGACACCCCGGCGGTTGGCAACACGCCCGCCGGCGGCTGGGTCCCGCGCTTTGAAGACGACGGCCGCACGCAGCTGGGGACGGGCTTCCAGGAGTGGGCCTCCGATCTGCGCCTGGTGCTGGCGATCAACGACGACCTGCGGCTGACGGCGGCGGTCTACGACTACCGGCAGCTCGACGCGCCGCGCACCGATAAATGCCCCCCGCCGGAGGCCGCCCGGAGCAGCTGCCTCAGCTACGACGAGCAGTTCCGCACCCTGGGCTACCTCTCGCTCCGGGGGCGCCTCGGGCGCCTCGCCGCCTCGACCCACCTCGCGCTCTCCTACCAGAACCAGCACGAGCGCCGCCGCGACGCGCGCCCTAGCGGCAACCTCGAAAACGGCGGCCGCGACGACGTCCACAGCTTCGGGCTGCTGGCGCGCTTGGTCAGCGAGCCCCTCGCCCTCGGGGGTGGAGAGGGGGCGCCGACGCTCGCCCTCGGCTACGGCGGCGACCTCTACCACGACCGCGTCTCGTCGGTGGCCTGGGTTCGCTTCACCGACTCGGGGCAGCTCCACAGCGCGAGCCGCGGCCAGTACATCGAGGGCTCAAGCTACACCTGGGCCGGCGCCTACGTCCAGCCGGAGCTGGCGCTCTTCGGTCGGCGCCTCTTCGTCCGCGCCGGGGCGCGGTTGGCCTTTAGCGCGGCGAGCTCCCCCGCCGACGAGGCCTCGGCCACCGTCGCCGTCTCGCAGCGCTGGCTCACCGCGGTCGGCCACGGCGGCCTCGAGTGGCGCCCGCTCCGCGGGCTGAGCGTGCTGCTCGCTCTGGACCGCTCCTTCCGCGCGCCGAACCTCGACGATCTGACCTCCCGCCAGGCCACTGGGCCGGGCTTTCAGATCGAAAACCCCTCCCTCGAGGCCGAGTCGGCGCTGACCCTTGAGGCCGGCCTGCGCTTCGATCGGGGGCCGCTGCAGGCTGAGCTCTGGGCCTACTGGGCTCGGCTCGAGGACGCGATCGAGCGTGAGCCGCTGCCGCTGGCGAGCTGCCCCCAGGCGACGGGTCGCTCCTGTCTACGCCTGGTCAACCTCGACGGGCGGGCGACGATCGTCGGCGCCGAGCTGGCGGCGCGGCTCTTTCTGCCGCTGCGCTTCACGCTCCGCGCGACCCTCGCCTGGGCTCACGGCGAGGGGCCCAACCCGAGCCGAGAGGGGGGGGCCGAGGTGCCGCTCTCTCGCGTGCCGCCGCTCAACGGCAGCGTCGAGCTGCGCTGGCGCCACCGCCTGGGGATCTACGCCGGGGCCGCCCTGCGCTGGGCGCTGGCTCAGGATCGGCTCTCCCTCGGCGACATCGCCGACGCGCGGATCCCGCCCGGAGGCACGCCGGGCTTCGCTGTCTTCGATCTGCGCGCAGGGTATCGCCTGCGCCGACATCTGGTGGCCGCGCTCGTCGTCGAGAACCTCGGCGACGTGGCCTATCGCTATCACGGTTCGAGTGTGAACGGTCCCGGGCGCGGCGTGGTGCTCGGCTTAGAAGGGAGACTCTGATGAGCATGAAGGTTCAGCCTAGCTTGATTATCCTCTCAATGGCGGCGCTGCTCGGGTTCTCGAGCGGCTGCGCCGAAGACGATCCGACGCCGACCGATAGCGGCGTCAGCGTCGACACCAAGGGCGCGGGTGACAGGGGGGTGGGCGACGACGCCAGCGGCGACGCCCCCAAGCCCTGTCGAGCCAACTGGGGGCTTCCCGACGTCCAGGGCGACAATCCGAGCTGCCCGACCTCCGCGGATGACTACGTGGTCGGCTCGACGACCGACCCCTACGACGCCTGCGTCAGCGACGACGACACCTATCACCGCTTCAACCCGAGCATCGGCAGCATCGGCCGCGTTGCGGGCTTCACGAAAATCGCGGAGAAGCTCTGGCGCGCCGACGGGACGCGCCCGACGGCCGCCGACTTCAGCGAGGCGCGGGTGATCTTCGCCGAAAACGAGGGGCTGCAGTCGCGGCTCGAGCGCCGCGAGGACGAGCACTACCCGGCGGCGGCGAAGAAATGCGCCGACATGGACGCCACGGAGCTGGCGGCGAACGCCGATCGCTGCGTCGGACCAGCAAAGATCCAGCCGCTGCTCAACGCCGCCTTCGTCGCCGGCGGCAAGGGCGAGGACGTGCTGAAGAATGCGGCGCGGATCGAGGCGGCGCTGCTCTGGTTCCTCTACGTCTCGGTGCACAAGGAGGCGACCACCTGCACCAACAAGCAGAAAGACTGCGACTCCTCCTACGCTTACTTCTCCGGCGGTGAGGCGGAGGGGGCCGGCCTCGGCCTCGCGCGCTACCTGCGCACGGTCAGCCCCCAGGCCACCGGGCGGGTCTGGGATGGGATCCTCGCCGTGCGCTGCTGGCGCGACCTCGACCAGGCCGTGCCCGCGACGAACCTCACGCTCCGCGACAAGGCGATCGGCCAGCTCGACCGCGCCCTGCTCCGCGGGATGGCCGTGCTGGTCAAGTCGCGCCTCGAGGCCTTCCGCAAGGAGACCTGCGCCGAGAGCCGTGAGGCGCTGTGGGCTGGGCTGCAGATCCTTGGCGGCGTCCTCGACCGGGAGGCCCAGGTCCGCGACGCCAAAGAGGCGGGCAAGCTGAAGACCGAGCTGCAGAAGGCCGCTGACGCCGCCGACACCACGGTGATCGACAGCGCCATCGACAACCTCTTCCCCTGCCCATGACAGCCTTGCCCATGACAGCCTTGCCCATGACAGCGCCTACCCATGACAGCCTTGCTCATGACAGCCTTGCTCATGACAGCCTTGCTCATGACAGCGCCTGCCCATGACAGCCTTGTGAGGTTTCACCGGGGTCCGGGAGGAGCTGGTGACGATCCGCCAACACATCGACAACGTCTTCATGGGGGCATCGGCGCGAGCACGTCGCGCTCCGTGAGCGTGTGGCGCACCTCATAGCGAGGGTCGGCGAGTCGCTGCCGAGCCGATCATCCGATGGTGGCGGGGCGCACCCGCTGCCTTTCCGCTACAGCAGCTCCTCATAGCGCTCGTCGTTGAAGCCGACGAGGACGGTCTTGCTCTTGCGAATCAACAGCGTCGGCGCGCGGAGGTTGCCGGTGGGGCCGAGCATCGCGTCGGCGATGGTGTCGGCGTCGTCTTGCTCAGGATCGAAGTCGCGCACCTTCTTGCCTTTGGCGACGACCACGCGCTTGGCGTCGGCGACCAGCTCGAGGGCGCGATCGCGGCCGAGCTTGCGGCTGGCGGGGATCGTCTCTTTGATCGTGGTGTCTTTGGCCTCCAAGACCTTGGAGGCTTTGGTGCAGCTCGTTCAGCCCTTGCGGAAATAGTACCAGTCGACGGTCTTGGCCATGGGGACCTCCTATTGTTGAGCGGAGAGTAGCAGCGCCGGACGGCGAGGTCACCTCGCGCTATGCTCTCGTCGATGGCTGATGCGGCTCGAGCCGATGGGTTGCGTTTGATGGTCTACGACCGCACCTGCCGAGGTCGTCCGGGGCTGCCGGGGCTCTCCCACGCCTGGCAGCTCGGCGGCGGGCTCTATCGCTGGCTCGGCCGCCTCGACGCGGTCTTCCCGGTGGAGAGCTGGGGTGAGGCCTTCAGCTGGCTGGCGCAGGTCGGCGCCGCCGACAACCGCCCCGTGGCCGAGGTGCAGGTCTGGGGCCACGCCAACTGGGGACGGGCGCGCCTCTGCGACGACGTCTTTGAGCGCGCGACCCTCGCGGCGCCGCCGCCGGGGCTCGAGGCGCTGCGCGAGCGGCTGAGCGAAGGCAGCCTGTTTTGGTTCCGCTGCTGCGAGACCTTCGGCGCCCGCCCGGGGCAAGACTTCGCCGCGGCCCTCGCCGATCACCTCGGCTGCCGCGTCGCTGGTCATAGCTATATCATCGGCTGGCATCAGAGCGGGCTCCATAGCCTCGCGCCGGGGCAGACGCCGAGCTGGGATCCGACCGAGGGGCTGCGCGCCGGCAGCCCGGAGGAGCCGCAAGAGGCGCTCCCCTCACGATCCTCGGCGCCGAACACGATCAACTGCCTGCAGGGCGCGATCCCCAAGGGCTGGTGACCGTGAGCGCCCGGCCTTTGGGGCCGGCCTTTGGGTCCGGCCTTTGGGTCCGGCCTTTGGGTCCGGCTCAGTCGCGCAGCCGGAGCACCTTCGCGGGGACGCCGGCGGCGACCGCGTAGTCTGGTAGATCGGCGCTGACCACGGCGCCAGCGCCGAGCTGCACGCCGCGGCCGAGGGTCACGCCAGGAAGGAGGATCGCGCCGACGCCGAGGTCGCAGTCGTCGCCGACCACCACCGGCGCGAACTCGACCGGCGCGTGGAGGATCGGCACCTCGCGCCCCGCCTCGCGGTGGGTGCTGGTGATGATCGTCACCCCTGGACCGACGCCAACGTTCTCGCCGAGGGTCAGCCCCCCGCCGCCGTGAAAGAAGCACTGCTGGCCGATCCAGCAGCCGGCGCCGATCACGAGCTCGTTTTGGTGGTAGCCCTTGACGATCGTCTGGTGGCCAACGTAGACGTGGTCGCCGATGCGGACGTTCTCGGGGTGGAAGACCATCACCCCGCGCTCGAAGACGACCCCCTCGCCGAGCTCGCCCAGGTCGGCGGGATCGAAGCGGCCGTCGCCGTGGCTGCGGCGCCTGGGGGGCATCGATCGCGTCTTGCTGGACATCGGGCTCCTCGGGCCAGGGTGGGCCGGCTAGAGCGCTGACCAACTTACCTCCCGTCGCCGCGCTGGTCTTCGAAATCACAGCGGTTGTTGCTCGTCAGTTGCGTGCTACCCGCAGGCGCCCTTCTCGCTCCTACGCCGTGACTCCGCATCCTTCGCGCAGCTCGGTCCCTTAAGCTGATCAGCGCTCTAGCGCCCGTCATCACCACCGCATCATCGTCATCACCACCGCATCATCGTCATCGGCGTCGCAGCGCCAGCGCCAGACCGAGCAACAACAGCGCCGGCCAGCCGAGGCGAGCGGTCGCCCCCGCAGACGCGCCAGCAGATGTGGCGGCGAGGGTGCACGCCGACTCGATCACCCGGCCGCCCCTGGGAGGCGCGTCGGGGTTGGGGGCGCAGACGCCCTGGCCGCTGGAGCTGACCTGGCAGCTCGAGCCGCTGGGGCAGGGCGACTGGGCGTCACAGAACTGGGTGCAGAAGGCCGCCTGGCCGCCCCAGCCGGCGCAGAGCCCGCTCTCGCAGTCGCCGGGGCCATTGCAGGGCGTGCCGTAGGGCGCCTTCTCGCCGGGCTTCTGCACGGTGACCGTCACGCTGGCCTCGCCGCTGTTGCCGGCGGCGTCTTTCGCCACGACCTTGATCGTGCGCTGGCCCGGCGGCAGCGCGACGGGGAAAACCCACGGCGACTGGCTCTTGGTCGCCGCGGAGGTGCCGTCGATGAAGACCTCCGCCGAGGTCACGCCGACGTTGTCGAGGATCGTGGCCTCGACGGTGAACGTCGCCGGCACCTTCGACAGCGCCGCCGGGGTGGTGATCGTCACCTGTGGGGGCTGGGTGTCGGGGCCTGGCCCGTCGGGCTCGACGACGACGCGCACACTGGCGACGCCGACGTTGCCCGCCGCGTCACCGGCCTGCACCGCCAGATCGTGGGTGCCCACGGTGAGGGTCAGGGGGAAGCTCCAGGGGGGCTTGCTGATGGTGGCGACGATCTTGGTGTCGACCAACAGCTTAGCCCAGACGACGCCGACGTTGTCGGAGATCGTCGCGGCCACGGTGAGCTGCTTGGCGACCTTGGCCATCGCCGTCGGGCTGTTGATCGTCACCCGGGGCTTCGTCGTGTCTTGCGGCGGCAGCGGCGCGTCGGGTTGCGGCGGCTTGCTGTCGGCCGGCGGGGCGCCCTGGTCTTGTGCGGGGGGGGCGCCGTCGGGCTGCGGCCCGCCGTCGGGGGCGCTGTCGGGGGTGAGGCCGCTGTCTGGCGCGGGCCCGCCGCTGTCGAGGCCGCCACTCGGCCGGCCGCAGAGTCGGTAGCTGCCGATGTTGGTGCAGGGGTTGCCAAAGCAATCCGCCGAACTCTGACACTGCATCGTGCAGAAGTTACCCTGCGAGCTGATCACGCAGATCCCCGAAGCGCAGCTGCTGCCGCCGGTACAATACTCGCCGTAGCCACACGAGCCGGCCGTACCGCCACCTCAGCCGTAGGGGACGAGCTTGCCGCTCGCGCGTGAGACCCGCCCTTCGGCCGCGGGGTCGTCTTGAACGCAGGTTGCGCTGCCCAGCGCGAGCATCAGCCCTAGGAGCACCCCCACATAGTCGGGACCGATCGCCGTGATGTGTTTGACCTGCATGGCTAGATGATATCAGACAACGATTGCCATGAGGCACCCCTGGCCTCCCGGTCGATGATGGCCCTCAGAGCAGGGGTGAGGTGATCCGCGCCAGCGACTCGACCATCCGCTGGCCGAGCTGCTTGTCGGCGACGTCGTTGAGCGTGATCTCGCGACTCTGGCGCAGGTCGCGGCGGAAGACCTGCGCGAGCTGGTCGGCGAGCTGCTTACCGTAGACTATCGCGTTGACCTCGAAGTTGAGCCGGAAGCTGCGCACGTCCATATTCGACGAGCCCACGGTGGCCCAGCTGCGGTCGACGAGCATCGTCTTGGCGTGGAGGATGCCGGGTTGGTACTCGAAGATTCGCACGCCGCACTCGAGCAGCTCATTGTAGTAGGAGCGGCCGGCGTGGAGCACCAGCGGCGCGTCGGACTTGGCGGGCAGCAGCAAGCGTACGTCGCAGCCACGCAGGGCCGCGGTCTCGAGCGCCACGAGCATAGACTGGTCTGGGACGAAGTAGGGCGTCGTCAGCCAGAGCCGCTGGGTGGCGCTGTTAACCGCGGCAAAGAAGATCCGCTGGATCGGCTGGGTGTCGGTGTCCGGGCCGCTGGCGATGATATGCACCCGAGCTTCGCCGCAGGCCTCCACGGGCTCGAACCAGCGCGCCGTGTCGGGCTGGCGCCCGGTTGCGAAGTGCCAATCTTCGGCGAAGATCTCTTGCAGGTGGCGCACCGCCGGGCCCTCGATGCGGATATGGGTGTCGCGCCAGGAGCCCACCCGTTTTTTGCGCCCCGTGTACTCGTCGCCGATGTTCACGCCGCCGGTGAAACCGACGTGGCCGTCGACCACGACGAGCTTACGGTGGTTACGTAGGTTGGGGTGCCAATGACGGCTGAGCCGGCCCACGGGCAGAAACTCGGAGAAGCGCCCGCCGGCCTCGACCAGTGGCTGGAGGAAGCGCTCGGCGTGGAAGGAGCCCACGCCGTCGACGAGCACTCTCACCTCCACACCTTCCTTGGCCTTCTTGGCGAGAAGCTCGCGGAAGCGCTTGCCGGTGCCGTCGGGCTGGTAGATGTAGAACTGAAAGTGCACGTGATCGCGAGCGCCCTCGATCGCGTCTTCCATCGACTGGTAGGCGCGGGTGGCGTCGACGAGCAGCTCGACCTTGTTGCCGCTGGTCGGCCAGCGGCAGCCGATGCGCGTGCTCAGCCGCGATAGCAGGTTCTCGTCGGGCGGTTGTAGCTCGGGGGCGCTGTCTCGTCCGGTGGCGGCGCGGCGCGAGTCGTCGCCGAGCTCGCGCTCGAGGTTGGGTTCGATCATCGTCGCCCGCGCCCGGCGGCGGCGAACCTGGCGGTCGAGGCGGCGCCGACCGAAGACCAGGTAGGCTAGGGCGCCGAGGTAGGGGACGAGCAAGACCCCGAGGATCCACGCCAACGTCGCCGTGGGCTCGCGGCGCTGGAGCACGACACGGAGGCTCGTCAGCAGGGCCAGCAGGTAGCCGACGACGACGACGATCCAGTTGGGTATCAGCCATTCCATCAGGTTAGAGCGCTCCCCACACACCATTGTACCGCCGGAGCGCGTCGGTCAAAGAATAAGCTGCGACCGGCGTTCGTCTCAAAGACTTGCCAATCGACGATCTGTTGCCATAGCTTCGCGGCCGGCGGCCGCTGAACGCGGTCTTCAAGGAAGGCAATAACGATGCGCTCGAAGTCGATCAGCTTGGTAACCTCTGGTGTGCTCATCGCCGCGTTGGCGCTCTTCGCCGCTGGCGTCGCGCGCGCCGAGCTGTCCCCGATGACCGCCGAGCAGCGGAGGATCCTCTACGGCAGCGCTGAGGACAAGCTGGACAAGAAGCCCTGCGTCGACACCCGGCGCCGGGTGATGCTGCACTGCAAGGATGTGCGCCACTACGTGCGGATGAACGAGTGGTACCACAACATCTGGTACCCCTACCTGAAGGGCATCGGCGGCGGCTACGTCGGCGTCGGCTCCGATCAGGGCCTGACCTTTATCGCCTGGGCGCGCTCCGAGTACGCCTGGCAGATGGACTACGATCCGGTGGTGGTGCGGGTCAACCTGATCCACAAGGCGCTGATCAAGGCCGCGCCGACCGTCGACGCCTATATGGCGCTCTGGGAGCGCAAGGGCCAAAAGCGCGCCCTCGCCGCGATCGCCAAGGAGCACGCCTCGCGCAAGGACCTCGCGCTGGTCAAGCGCATCTACAAGCGCTACCGCCCCGAGATCCGTGGCGCGATCCGCCGCGCCTACCGGCAGAAGCGCCGTCAGCGCTCCTACTGGCTGCACAAGGCCGAAGACTACGCCTACATCCGCAAGCTGCATCAGCTCGATCGGATCCGGATCATGGGCGGCGACCTGCTCAAGAACACGTCGTTGATCGGGATCGGCGAGGCCGCGCGGAAGCTGGGGATCAAGATGCGCGTCGTCTACACCTCCAACGCCGAGGAGTTTTGGCCATACCCGCAAAACTTCCGCGACAACTTCATCAAGATGCCGATGGACGCCAAGAGCATCATCATCCGCACCCGCCACACCACCAAATACGGCCCGCGCATCGGCAGCTACGTCTACATTGTGCAGTCTGGCAAGGACTTCCAGCGGCAGCTCGCCAACAAGCGCACCAAGGGCATCTGGGCGATGATGCGCCACCGCCGCGCCGGTCGCCCCGGCTTCTTCACCATCGGCATGCCGGTTCACCCCGAGTCGATGCCCAAGGCCTTGCGCAAGCGCTAGAGCGCTGACCCGCTTCCCTCCCGTCGCCGCGCTGGACTGCGACATCACAGCGGTTGTCGCTCGTCGGTTGCGTGCGACCAGCAGGCGCCCTTCTCGC
>PDPC01000049.1 GCA_002747355.1 Pseudomonadota bacterium
AAGGGGTTTTGGTCCTTCAAGGGGTTTTGGTCTGTCAAGGGGTTTTGGTCTGTCAAGGGGTTTCGGTCCTCCAAAGGGTTTCGGTCCTCCAAAGGGTTTCGGTCCTCCAAAGGGTTTCGGTCCTCCAAAGGGTTTCGGTCCTCCAAAGGGTTTCGGTCCTCCAAAGGGTTTACCCCATCTATCCGCTAGGAGTTCGCCTTGCGCCAATCGATCATCCGCTCCGATGACAGCGCATCACACGCTCCATGCTCTCGAGGGAAGACAGCGAAAGCGAGCCAGGGTTCCCCACAAGGACCACGTCGCGGATAGCAGGGCTCAGCGCTCCGAGCCTGGGCGTACCACCTCCGGGCCCAGCAGGTCTGCGACCTGCTCGAGGATGACCCGTCGGTTGACAGGCTTGGCCAGGTAGGCGTCGGCGCCGGCCTCCTCCGCGTGCTGCCGGTTGTTGTCGGCCGCGCGCGACGAGAGCACGACGATCGGCAAGCCTCGATGCTCCGTGCTCTCGCGGCAGCGCGCGATCAACTGATAGCCGTGAAGGCGCGGCATCTCCAGATCTGTGAGCAGCAGGTCGTAGGGTCGACGGCGCAGCCGCTCCCAGGCCGCCCATCCATCCGCTGCCGCGTCCACCAGGTAGCCGGCGCCGCGCAAGATCAGGCTCACGGCCTCACGAATGGTCTGTGAGTCGTCGGCTAGCAGGATCCGCCGCTGGGGAAGGGCCTCGCGTCGCACAGCGGGGACGACCACCTGGCGACGCCCACGCGTCTGCTGCTGCACCAGCTCATCGAGGGCCGCGACGTCGAGCACCAGCTGCACCTCCCCTCTGCCGCTGACCATCGCGCTTGAAAAGAGAGGGATCTGTGACAGCAGCGTTCCAAGGGGCTTGAGCACGATCTCCCGTGGGCCGATCACCCCGCTGCAGCCGAGGGCGAACGCTCTCTTGCCGAAGGCCAGGATCACCATCGAGCGCGGCTGGTCGAGGTCATCTTTCCTCGCCACGCCGAGCAGCTCGTGGAGCCAGAGCACAGGCAACCAACCACCACGGTGGGAGAGCTCGCTACGCCCCTCATCGTGACGCAGCTCGGAGGCCACCGCCGTCCGTGTCTCGACCACATGCGCCACGGGCACGGCGTAGACCGCCTGGTCTTGGTGAAAGAGCAGCGCCTGTGTGATCGCCGTGGTCAGCGGAAGGCGGATCACAAAGCGGGTGCCATAGCCCAGCCGCGAGCTCAATCGGATGTCGCCGCCGAGGCTGCTGACGTTGCGCCGCACCACATCGAGGCCGACACCCCGACCGGCCAGCGAGTCGGCCTCTGAGCGCGTCGAGAAGCCAGAGAGGAAGAGACAGTCGAGCAGCTCCTCCTCCTCGAGCTGGTTCGGATCGCCCTCGAAGCCGCTCCAGGCGTCCAGCGCCGCCCGCAGCCGATCCGGATCGACACCACCGCCGTCATCTTCGACCTCGATCATCATGAACTCGCCTTGATGCCGCGCGCTGACTCGGATCGATCCCGTGGCGGACTTCCCAGCCTCAATACGCCGCTCTGGCACCTCGATACCGTGGGCTACGGCGTTGCGGATCAGGTGGATCAGCGGGTCGGTGATCTTCTCGAGTACGGAGCGGTCGAGCTCGGTGGCCTCGCCGGTGGTGGTCAGCTCGACCTGCTTGCCTTCGCTGCGGGCCAGCTCGCCCAGCGGCCGCGAGAGACGCGCGAAGAGCCAGCGGATCGACATCATCCGCACGCGGGTCAGCTGCTCTTGCAGCTGATGGGTCGTGCGCCGCAGCGCCTCCGAGTCTTCGGCCAGGCCGCGGGTCGCGCGCTCGAGGTTCGCCGACACAGCCGCGAGCTCGGCGTCAACCTCACCGAGGCGCTCGCTCTGCGGCGCGTCTCCGAGCTCGGCCACGCAGTTGAAGAGGGCGTGGCGGCTGCCGAAGAGATCGCGCGCCAGCCCACGCAGATCCTCCATGTGGCGCTCCACCCGCGTACGGTCGATCACCAGCTGCTCCACGGCGTTCATCAGCTGGTCGATCCGCTCGACGTCAACGCGGATCACGTGGAGGTCTTCGGCGCGGCGCTCCGCTATCGTGCGCCCCGAGTGCTCGGCCACGACCTCGGTGGTACGCCCATGGCGCCCGCCTCTCCCGCGCTCCTCCCGCGGGTGACGGGCCACCCGATCGAGCGCCTCGAGGTGCTCGCCGAAGCGCGCCAGCAACGCCTCGGCCTCCTCGAACGTGTCGGCCTGGGTCATGGGTCGCAGCAGATCGCAAGCGGCGAGGAGCCGGTCGATCACGCCCTCTCCAAGCCACGCTTTGCCCTCGCGCAGCTGCACCAGTCGCTCCTCGAGCTGATGCGCAGCGCGCTGGGTGCAGATGTAGCCCACAGTCCCCGCCGAACCCTTCAGCGTATGGGCTCGACGGAGCGCCTCGTTGAGCGCCGCGGGGTCTTCGACCGCCTCCAGGATCCGCGCCGTGATCACCTCGAGGTGCTCGTCGGCCTCTTGGCGAAAGAGCGTCCGTAGCAGGGCGGTGGTCTCCGGATCCCACGCGTCGGAGCTCTCCTGATGCGACATCGGCGCTGGGTGAGCGCCCTCGGGCTGCAGCTGGTCGAGCTCGTCACGGCTCGCGAGGTGCGCCTCCCGCTCGCTGCCGCCCATCAGGCCCCTCCCCTCGGCGCCGCGCGCTGCTCTGGATCCGGGTGGAGCCAAGCGAGGGCCTCTTGAAGCTGCTCCGAGAGCTTGGCGAGGACCGCCTCCGGGGACAAGAGGGGCAGCGGCCCCCGGGCGGTGGGCTGCACCCGCTCGACGAGCCCAGGTCGGGCGCTCTGCGGCGCGCTCTCGTCGGTGTCGTCGACGTCGATCACCTCCTCGACGCGCCCGACATGCAAGAGCAGATGATCGCTCTCGACCTGGGATCGGAGGCAGGTCGCACCGATGCTCGGCGGTGAGGCGCCCTCCCCCAGCAGCGGCGCCAGATCGACGACCGGTAGCACCTGCCCCCGGACGTGCATCGCGCCGAGCAGCGTCGGAGGCGCAAACGGCACCGGGGTCACCTGCCCCAGGCGCAAGACCTCACAGACGTACCCAAGCTCCAGCCCAAAGCTGCGCTGCCCGAGCTTGAAGACCAGGATATTCATTCCGAACTCGGCTAGCTGTCGTCTGCGATCAGGGTCTTGGTCATCACGTCCTCAGACAGCCACCGGCGCGACCCGCTTGCGAACCAACTGCACCGCCAGCAAGCGGCGGAGCAGCTTCGAGACCTCGAAAGATCCCATCCGGCTATGGCGGATCACGTCCTTGATGGTGTTCTTACCGTTGACCAGCTCGAGGACGGCGAGCTCCTCGCGCGAGAGCCGGCCCCGGCCGAGCTGGGTCAGCGCATCCTCGTTGCGGAGAAAGACCAGCTCGAGGCTGTCAAGATCGCGCTCGATGAGGTGCCACTCGTCGACCCGGCGATACCCTTCGAGCAGCAGCCCGTCGACCGACAGACCGAGGGCCGCATCGGCGCCGATGGCAGAGCTTGCCTCGTTGGCGCGGAAGGTGAATCGCCCCTCTTGCCAGCGCAAGAGCTCATAGACCAGCTCCGCGCTCTGTTGACGGATCGCCTCTTTGAGATCGGCCGCGGTGACGTAGCCGAGCTTGACCAGCTGATGTCCCAAGAGCTTCGTCGAGGCCGAGCGGCTCTTGAGAAAGAGGTCGAGATCGGCCTTCGACATCAACTCGTTTCCGAGGATGAAGCGACCGAGGAGGTACTCGTCGGAGACGCCAGCGGCGGTGGCCATCTCGACGTCGCCCCCCTTGAAGTGCAGGTCCACTTGGGCGTCGCCGCGGGTGACGGTGAGCAAGCCGGTCTGCTCCTGCTGCCCCAAGAGCGCTAGCACCTCGGCCAGCGGCACCTTCGCCAGATCGCCGGTGAGCACCGCCTCGCTGCCGCCAGCGAGCTCTGGCGCCTTGGCTCGCAGATCACCGATCAGCGCTTGGAGCCTGTCCTCGGGCAGCGCCCGCGTGATCCAGTCGCCGACCTCGTCGGGCTCGACCTCCATGCCGCGCCCCGAGACCTCGGCGGTCACGATCTCCCCAACGTGGGCGACTAGGGTGTCGCGCAGAGCGGCGAGCGCTGCCTGCGCTGCCGAGCGCTCCGCGTCGGCGGCGTTAACCACGGCATCCGGGGCGAGGTCCGGCAGCAACGCCTGGACGTTCTGCTCCTCTTCCGAGCTGGCGCGCTGCTTCTCCAGGGTGTTGACTACGGCCTTGGTGATCGTCTCGGGAGAGAAGGGCTTGGTGATGTAGTCGACGATGCCCATCACCTTGACGAAGCGATCGCCGACCTGATCGCCCTTGGCGCTCATCAGCACCACGGGGATTTCGGCCAGCTCCGGCTCTTGGTGCAACGCTCGACAGACCTGATAGCCGTTCATCTTCGGCATCACGAAGTCGAGCAAGATCAGGTCGGGTGTATGCTCGCGGGCGGCCTCGATGCCCTCGTCGCCGTCAGCGGCGGTGATCACCTGATAGCCGGCCTTGGTGAGCACCAGCTGCACCACTTTGAGGATGGTCGGGCTGTCATCGACAACCAGGACAGTCTCACTCGCCATCGATCGGCACCTATCTGGGCTCAAATCACCCTAAGCAAGCGAAATCGTACCATTCGGCTATTCTACCGGTCAAGCTGGCATGGCACGATGCGAGAGCGCGAAACGTGCTAACCTAAGCGCACCCCTACCTATTCGGGACTGACCCGGGTGCTGAGCCGCCGAGCCGATTTCGTAGCCGAAGACATGAGCCATACAGGTGGTGGTGGTCTCTCGATTGACCACGGCGAACGTTCTGAGGCATAGAAAGCGGCCGGCAGTGCTGTACCTGGCGACGGGAGGAAGGTGTAGGGGTGCTCTTCACAGGACACGAAAGCCGATGATCGCGTGAGCAGCACGCAGACATACCCCCGACTCTTCGGCAAGTACGCGCTCGTGGCGCCGCTCGCCCGCGGTGGGATGGGCGAACTGCATCTCGCCCTCAGCGGTCAGGCGGATCTCAAAAAGCTCTGCGTAATCAAGCAGATAATCGGCCACCTCTCCGATCGGGAGTTCGTCCGTCGCTTTGTTGACGAGGCCAAACTGGTGGTCAAGCTGAGCCATCAGAACCTGGTCCCGGTGTTCGAGAGCGGTGTCGAGGATGGCCAGTACTACCTGGTGATGGAGTATATCGAGGGCCGCGACCTTCGCGCCGTATGGAAAACCCTCGAGCGCGAGGGGCGTCCCTGCCCGTTGCCCGTGGCGCTGCACATCGTCAAGGAGATCTGCCGCGGCCTCTCCTACGCCCACACCTATGGCGAGCTCGAGCTGGTGCACCGGGATATCAGCCCACCGAACGTCCTGCTCTCCTTCTCCGGTGAGGTGCGTGTCACCGACTTCGGCCTGGCCTCGAGCCGGCTCAAGCTGCAGAAGACCGCCCCCGGCGTGCTCTTCGGCAAGCTGGCCTACATGGCGCCGGAGCAGGCCCGCAACGAGCCCTTCGACGCGCGCACCGATCTTTACGCCGTCGGCGTCATCTTCTGGGAGCTGGTCACGGGCAAGCGGCTCTTCCCCCGCAAGGGATCGCAGCTCGACCAGCTCAAGCGAGCGGCGAACCCGACGTTCGAGCGCCCCTCCAAGGTGTGCAACGATCTCCCCGCCGCGATCGACCTGATCGCTCGCCGCGCCCTCGCACCCAACCGCGAAGACCGCTACCCCGACGCCGAAGCGATGCGTCGGGATATCGCCGGTCTCCTCGCGAAGATCGCCCCCACGACGGACGCGTCTGCGGTCGCCAGCTTCCTCCTTGATCTCTATGGCGACAGCATCGACCGAGAGCGCAAGACCCGCGCAGCGCAGCTCGAGCAGGTCGCGCCGCTGATTCGGAAGCTCCGCGAAGAGGCCGCGAACAAGGCGCGGCGCTTCGAGCAGACGCCCACCGCAGCGACCGCCGACGAGGATGAGGGCGAGGATCTCGTCGGCGCCGAGGAGACGCCCCCCCCCGCCCTCGCGCCAGACACCTTGCTCGGCGATCGCTACCGCATCGACGCGATGCTGCGCGAAGGCGGCATGGGCACGGTCTACTCCGCGACCCACACTGGCATCGATAAGCTCGTCGCCGTGAAGGTGCTCCATCCGCTCTACTCCCGGATGCCCGAGGTCGTCTCGCGCTTTCGTCGTGAGGCGCGAGCGGCGTCGCGCATCGGTCACCCGAACATCATCGAGGTCTTCGACTCTGGCGAGACCGAGGACGGGTCGATCTACTTCGTGATGGAGCACCTCGTTGGCCAAGACCTAGGCGACCTGATCGACGAGGCCGGACCGCTGCCGATCGAGCGCGTGCTTGGCATCGCGGGGCAAATCTGCCAGGCCGTGGGCGCCGCCCACGAAGCGGGGATCGTCCATCGCGACCTCAAGCCCGAGAACGTCTACCTCGTGCCGCGGGAGGGGCAGGTCGACTTCGTCAAGGTGCTGGACTTCGGCATCGCCCAGAGCGCCCACCTCGAGGAGTCGCGCAAGGAGCGCCTGACCCACCCTGGAATGGCGATGGGCACGCCGGAGTATATGTCGCCAGAGCAGGCTGCAGGGAAGGCGTGCGACCAACGCGCCGATATCTATGCTGTCGGCGCGATCATGTACGAGATGCTCTCTGGCCGGCCGCCGCACGACGGTGACAACGTGCTCGAGGTGCTCTCCGCCAAGGCCAAGGGCGAGATCCCGCCCCTGCGCGACCAGCGCCCTGATGTGCCGATGGCGATCGATCGGATCATCACCTGGACCCTCGCCCACGATCCGCAAGAGCGGCCCCAGACCATGGGGCACCTGGCCTACGAGCTGACGAAGCTGACCTCGGGGCGGGCGGGCGCCGTCGCCTCGATGCTTGGCTTGGCCGACCTCTCACCTTCCCAACCGATGGATCTCAGCGTCCTCGACGAGGCGCGCCCGAGCGCCCACGTCAGGGGGAGCAGCCCGACCACCGTCAGCGATGATCAGGGCATCGAGGGATCCACGACCTCCCCGACCCGCCCCGCCACCGCCGAGGTCATCAGGCCACCGTCACGCCGCAAGACCTCAGCGGGTCTCTCGGTCGGACGGGTATTGATCGTCGTGGCGCTGCTGGTCGGGATGGGGATCGCCTTTTACCTGCTTGGGCGCGAGTCCCGCGGCCCTGGTGGAGGCACGGGGAGCGCCCGCGCCGTGGCGACCAAGGGCTCTGGTGACGGCCTCGTCAACCACAGCGTCACGCCAGAGCGCACCTCAACACCCCTTCAGCCGGCGCCCCGCCCCGCGGCGCCCCGCCAGCTGGCGCCCCGCCTCGCAGCGACCCGCCCGGCGACCGCAGCGACCCGCCCGGCGACCGCAGCGACCCGCCCGGCGACCGCAGCGACCCGCCCCGCGGCGCCCCGCTCCACAACCCAGCTCAGCACGCCCGGGTCCCGCGCCGTCAACGGGGTACCGGCGACGGTCAAGCGCGACCCTCTCGGTCGGCGGCTGCTCCTCGCTGGTCGACGACACCTGAAGAAGGGGCGCTTCGCCACGGCTCGTGTCGCGCTGAAGGCTGCCTCCCACCATAAGCGCTACCGCGTGGCCGCTCTGCTCGGCCTCGCAGAGGTGGCCTTCCAGACCGGCGACTACCAGGCCGCCGCCAAGCACGCGGCCAACGCCCGCCGCCGGGGTGGTGGCTGGCGCGCCGAGCTGGCCCTCGCGAACTACCGGCTGAGGCTCAACCGGTTGACCCAGGCGGCCGCCGGCTACCGCCGCGTGCTCGCCAAGAAGCCAACGAATCGCGAAGCCAAGCGCGGTCTGGCGCGGACTGAGAAGCTGCTCGAGAGGTCGCCCTGAGTACCCGGCGCGTCGCATCCCCGTTTGACAGCATCGATGCGCCATAAAACTCACGCACGCCCCTAAGCTCCTGATATTCTCCACGACCATGGCGCCGTCATTCCCGCGCCCGTTTGGCAAGTACACCCTCTTGAGAGCCCTCGAGGCAGGGGCAACGGCAGAGGTGTTTCTTGCCCACTCCGACGAACTCGGTTTCAACGAGCTCTGTGTCATCAAGCGACTCGGGAGCGGAGGCGACGCCGCGACGGAGGGTGAGGCAGCGCGGGCGCGCCGCGCCCTCCCCCTGAGCCACGAGAGCCTGGTCAGCGTGATGGACATCGGCGTCGAGAGCGACCAGGTCTTCACCACGATGGAGTTCATCGAGGGACGAGATCTACGCGACGTCCTGGTCGCCTGCGCCTCCAAGGAGGCGGCCCTGCCGATCGAGGCCGGGCTCTATATCGGGATCCAGCTCTGCAAGGGGTTGAGGCTGCTCCACGAGGGCGGCCGCTTCGAGGCGCTGCGACGCGTCGTGGACCCGGCCAACGTGCTCCTCTCCTTCGACGGTGACGTCAAGCTCGGCATGGCTCGAACGCGCGATCCCGATCGCGTCGGAGGGCTGCAGCGCGACTACACGGGCTTACCCTATCTCTCCCCCGAGGAGCTAGCCGAGGAGCCGCTCGATGGGCAATGCGATATCTTCTCGCTTGGGATGCTGCTCTGGGACGTGCTCGTCGGGCAGCCGCTCCACACGGGCATCGTCGGCCGCGCGCCGGCGCTCGAGGCTGCGCTCCAAGCAGCGACGCTGCGGCCCTCGGCCTACAACCCAGACCTCGACGACGAGCTCGACACCCTGGTGATGCGCGCGCTCGCCCCCAAGCCCGCGGATCGGCAGGCCAACGTCGAAGAGCTGCGAGCCGACCTGGCCAGCGCGCTGGTCTCCCGGGAGCCGAGCTTCGACGGAGCCTCGGTGGCCGACCTTCTCAGCCAGATCTACGGCGACGAGGTGGTCCACGCGCGGCACGAGAGTCGCCGGCTGCTGGCGAGAGCCGAGCAGGTCTCCAAGGCCGGCAAAGCCGCGACCATCGAGGTCGAAAGACAACAAGCGGCGCTGACCCTCGGCGCCGACACGGAGATGGATCTCACCTCCATCGACACCGAGGCGATCAGCGACGACGAGATCGCGAGCGACAACCTCGCCGGACAAACCATCGGCCACCGCTACCGGATCCAGCGACGGATCGGTGAGGGTGGGATGGGCGCTGTCTACCTGGCCAAGCACATCGACATCGGCCGCCAGGTAGCGGTAAAGGTGCTCCACGCGGCCTACAGCAACGACACAGAGCTGGTGAAGCGCTTCCGGCAGGAGGCCCGCGCCGCCGCCGAGATCGGCCACCCGAACATCATCGAGGTCACCGACTTCGGCACCACGGTCGACGGCCGGGTCTACTTCGTGATGGAGTATCTCGCCGGGGAAGATCTCGCCCAGGTGATGGCCGAGACGCGCAGGCTGCCTATCGACCGCAGCCTGCAGATCACCCTGCAGATCTGCGAGGCCCTTCACGCGGCCCACGAGGCGGGGATCGTCCATCGAGACCTGAAGCCAGAGAATGTCTTCCTGATCGAGAAGGACGGCAGACCCGACTTCGTCAAGATCCTCGACTTTGGCGTGGCGATCAACCTCGAGACCGTCCGCCGGGGCGACGCT
>PDPC01000015.1 GCA_002747355.1 Pseudomonadota bacterium
GAACTGCCCCAGCGACTGCAGCGTCTCCAACAACGATGGTATCTGCGACTCGGGCGCTGGCGAAGACGAGCTAAACTGCCCCAGCGACTGCCCCAACCCGTGCAACGACGATGGCTTCTGTGAGCCCGACGCTGGCGAAGACGCCGTGAATTGCCCCAACGACTGCTAGAGCGCTGATCAGCTTACCGGACCGAGCTGCGCGAAGGATGCAGAATCACGCCGTAGGAGCGAGAAGGGCGCCTGCTGGTCGCACGCAACCGACGAGCGACAACCGCTGTGACGTCGCAGACCAGCGCGGCGACGGGAGGTTAGCGGGTCGGCGCTCTAGTCCTCGTCCTCTTCGACCTTCGCGGCGGCGATGATCTCCTCGGCGAGGTTCGGCGGGACCTCATCATAGTGGGAGAAGCCCAACGTGAAGCTGCCGCGGCCAGCGGTCATTGACTCGAGGTCGATCGCGTAACGAAGCACCTCGGATTGCGGCACCTGAGCCTTGATCACCTGCTCGCGACCCTTGGCTTCGGTGCCGAGCACCTTGCCGCGGCGCGAAGAGATGTCACCGATGATGTCGCCCATGTTGTCGTCAGGGCAGCGCACTTCCATCTGCATCACGGGCTCGAGGAGCACCGGCTGGGCCTTCTTGAAGGCCTCCTGGAAGCCCTTGGAGCCGGCCATCTCGAAGGAGCGGCCGTCCGAGTCGACGGCGTGGAACTTGCCGTCTTTCAGCGTGACCTTGATCTCGACGACGGGGTAGCCGGCGATGACGCCGCGGGCCATGCGGGTGCGGATGCCCTTCTCCACCGAGGGGATGAACTGCCGCGGGATCGCGCCGCCGAAGATCGCGTCGACGAACTCGAGGTCGTCCTCCGACTCCGAGTCGGCGGGCTTGCGCTCCATGTCGATGTAGCAGACGCCGAACTGGCCGCGACCACCAGACTGTTTCTTATGTTTGCCTTCGACGTCCTTGGCCTTGCCGCGGATCGTCTCGCGGTAGGCGACCTTCGGCGGGTCGAGCTCGACCTCGACACCAGCGCGCCTCAGCTTCTCGACGCACATCTCGATGTGCACCTGACCGAGACCACGTAGCAGCATCTCCTTGCTGTCGGCGTCGCGGTCGAGGCGCAGCGATGTATCCTCGGCGATGATGTCGTTGAGCTTGCTGGCGACCTTCTCCTCGTCGCCCTTGTTCTTTGGCCGCACGGCGTAGCTGATCACGGGTTGCGGCATCTCCATCGCCTCGAAGACGATGTCGAGACCTTTCTCTTCGGCGATCGTGTCGCCGGTGTGAGTGTCCTTGAGCTTCGCCAGCCCGATCAGATCGCCCGCGACGGCCTTGTCGAGGTTCTCGCGCTTCTTGCCCACCAGCGCGTAGATCTGGCCGACACGCTCCTTGCCTCGTCGACCCGTGTTGGCCAACGAGGTGTCGTTGCTCATCGAGCCAGAGAAGATGCGCATCAGGGCGATCTTGCCCACGTCGGTGTGGATGCTCTTGAAGACCTGCGCCGTGAGCGGGGCGTCCTCTTTGCACTCGACCTCGACCTTATCCTTGCCGGCGATGGTGCCGCGGGCCATCGGCGTCGGGAAGTTGTTGATGATCAGGTCGAGGAGCGGCTGCACGCCGACGTTCTTGGTGCCAGAGCCGCAGAGCACGGGCACGAAGGTGCCAGCGAGGATGCCCGCGGAGAAGCCCTTTTGGATCTCCTCATCGCTGAGCTCGCCCTCCTCGAAGTACTTCTCGAGCAACGCGTCGTCGGACTCCGCGATGCCCTCGATCAGCGCTTCGCGGGCGCTCTGCGCCTCGTCGGCCAGATCGGCGGGGACGTCGATCGGCTTGACCGTTCGTCCATCGTCCTCGAAGGCGTAGGCCTTTAGCGTCAGCAGGTCGATCACGCCGTTGAACGCCGCCTCGGCGCCGATCGGGATCTGCAGCGCCACGGCTTTTTTGGTCAGCACCTCGCGGACCTCGTTGAGCGCCTTGTCGAAGGTTGCTCGCTCGCGGTCGAGCTTGTTGATGAAGATCGCCCCAGGGAGCTGCTTCTCCTGCGCCATCGCCCAGGTGCGCTCCGTGCCGACCTGCACGCCATCCGGCGCGCTGACCACGCAGACCACGCCGTCGACGGCGGTCAGCGCGAGCATCGCGTCGGCGCCGAAGTTGGCGTCGCCAGGGGTGTCGATGAAGTTGATCTTCTTCTTCTTCCACTCGCAGTAGCCGAGGGCGAGCTGCATGCTCGACTTGCGCGCGAGCTCCTCCGGCTCGGTGTCCAGCGAGGAGGTCTCGTCATCGACCTTGCCCAAGCGCGTGGTCACCTTGGTATCGAAGAGCATCGCCTCGGCGAGGGAGGTCTTGCCCGACTTCGAGTGTCCGATCAGCGCCACGGTGCGAATGTCCGCAGCCTCGTAGTTCTTCATCACGTCTCCTGACTATGTTCTCTCGCGATCACGCGTAGTTACCACGCATTCGCGCTCCGGAGCCCTGTAGGAATACGACGCGAGCCCTCGCGTGCGAGTGCATGGTCATACAAAAGAAGCAGCCGAGCGGTCAACCGCGAACGGCGCCTCGAAGGGGAAAAACGTCGGAAAACGCAAGGCTTAGGAGCACCCCACACCGTCCTCGAGTCGCCGTGCACCGCACCGCCGGCCGCTCTCGAGCCCTCAGAAAGCTCGCCAGACCACCCGTATGCCTCGTTTCTTCGGCTACGAACTCGGCTCGGCAGCTCAGCACCCGGCTCGGTCCCGAAGGTGTGGGAGGCTCCTAAGGTGTGGGGGGGCTCCTACATCAACAGGCTGCGCTCTAAGACGCGTTGCGCTCGTGGAGGATCCGCAGCCCGCGCAGGGTCAGCAGGTCATCAGCCTCCTGGATCGTCTTTGAGGTGGTCGTGATCAGCGGGGCCAAGCCGCCGGTGGCCATCACATAGACCTCGAAGTCGCACTCCTCGGCCATCCGCTCGACGATCCCATCGACCAGCCCCGCATAGCCGTAGTAGAGCCCGGACTGCATGCTCGCCACCGTGTTGCGACCGACGACCCGCTCGGGGGCGCGGATCTCGACCCGTGGGAGCTTGGCGGCGTGCCGGTAGAGGGCGTCAGCGCTGACGGTGATCCCAGGCGCGATCACGCCACCGAGATACTCGCCCTTCGGCGTGACGCAGTCGAAGGTCGTCGCCGTGCCGAAGTCGACGATGATCAACCCCATCGGATGATCTGCGTAGGCCGCCACGGCGTTGACGATGCGATCGGCTCCGACCTCCTTGGGGTTCTCGTAGAGGATCGGCATCCCGCTCTTGATCCCAGGGCCGACGACGAGCGCCTCGACATTGAAGCGCCGCTGGAGCGCCGAGAGCAGCGGCGGGACGGCGTTGGGCACCACCGAGGCGACGATCGCGGCCTCTATCGCCGGTGGCTCGTCGCTCGCGTCGCTCAGCCGGAAGAGCTCGCGAAGGAGCACAGCGTTCTCGTCAGCCGTGCGCGTCACAGATGTGGCGACGCGCCAGCTCTCGAGCAGCCTCTCACCGCAGAAGAGGCCAACGACGGTGTTGGTGTTGCCAATGTCGATCGCGAGCAGCATCGGCCAAGCATACGCCGGCGGCGGGGATTGTGAAGCTGGTTAAGATCACCCCCCACACCTTCGGGACCGAGCCGGGTGCTGAGCTGCCGAGCCGAGTTCGTAGCCGAAGAAACGAGCCATACGGGTGGTACGCCGAGCTCTCTGAGGTCTAGAGAGCGGCAGTGCTGTACCCGGCGGCGGGTGGGATCTGTAGGGGGTGCCTACGCGCAGCGCCTCAGAAAAAGGGTCCAGGACCCGCTATCGTTCCCTTTTTTCCGGGGCGCTGTACTAAGGTCAGAGACGATGGCGGAAGAGAGGATCAGTCGCCGGCGGGTGTGGCTCTACCCGCTGGTTTTGCTCGGCGGCGGCGCTGCGGCGCTCTTCTTTGCGTTGGTGCTGCTCGATCTCAGCGCCAGCCAAGACAGCCTCTGGGCGGCGGTCTCCAGCGCCGGGCCGAGCGACATGCAGGGCGCGCTTGGCAACCTGCCCGAGGTCGTCGTGGCGATCCTCGGCATCGTGATCACCGTCGTCTCGATCATCTTGCAGCTGTCGGCGACGCGCTACACACCGCGCGTGACGGAGATGTTCTTTCGCGATCGGACGAACCTGATCGTCCTCGGCGTCTTCGTCATCACCTCGATCCACTGCCTCTGGGCCACCTTCGCCGTACACAGCAAGTTCTACCCGCGGATCCTCGTCGCCTCGACGGTGGTGTTGATGACCGCGGCGATCCTGGTGCTGATCCCGTATTTTACCTATGTCTTCAAGTTCCTGGAGCCCGAGCGGATCGTCGCGCGCCTTCAGGAGCAGGCGCTGGTCGAGGTGCTCAACCAGGGCAGCGCCGCCCTCGGACAGCGTCAGGGGCGGGTGCTGGTGGCGATCGAGCAGCTCGCCGACGTGGCGATCAACGCGCTCTCGCAAAAAGACCGGATCATCACCTCCCGCAGCGTCGACGCGATCAAGGACTTCATCACCAACTACCTGCGGCGTAAGAACGAGCTCTCCGACGCCTGGTACACCGTCGGCAGCCAGCTGCGCCGCAACCCGGACTTCGTCGTGATGGCCAGCCACACCCTGGCGAGCATCGAGGAGTCCCGCAACTGGGTCGAGTGGAAAGCCCTGCGCCAATACCAGACGATCTTCAACGAGTCGCTCAACAAGATGCGCGACATCGGCCAGCTGGTGGCGATCAACACCCGCTATATCGGCGAGCGCGCGCTGCACTGCGACGACCGCACCGTGCTCGGCTTGGTGATCAAGTTCTTCAACACCTACCTCCGCGCCACGCTCAACAGCCACGACGTACGCACTGCCTACAACGTCTTTCACCAATACCGCCAGCTCGCCGAGAACACGCTCAAGGCGGGCTGGAAGCAAGAGGTGATCGAGCTGGCCGGCTACTTCAAGTATTACGGCCAGACCGCCAACTCGATGGGCCTCTCCTTCGTCACCGAGACCGCTGCCAACGATCTGTGCGCGCTCTGCGAGGTCGCCCATCGAGAGCACTTCGCCGAGGAAGACCAGCTGCTCGCGACCTTCCTCGACGTCGATCGCGCTCCTGAGACCGAGGAGCAGGATCGCGCCCTCCGTGGCGTGCGCAAGGCTCAGATCAAGCTCGCGACCTACTATCTCGACTGTGGCGCGGTGAACCTCGCCCGCGCGATCCACCACGACATGGAGCATGAGCGTCCCGAGCGACTGCAATCGATTCGCCAGGAGATGCTGGCGGTCACCGATCGCGACTTCTGGGAGGTCTCTGATCGGGGTGTGAACTTCGACTACCTGGAGCCCTCGCGACGCGAGCGACTCCAGCGCTTCTACAGCTGGTTTGCTGACCTCAAGCAGCGAAGCGAAGCCGAGGTGACCACGGTCGAGACGTCCCATGATCTGCCGTCTTGAGAGCACCCCTACAAATCCCTCCCGTCGCCGGGCACAGCACTGCCGGCCGCCTTCGATACCTCAGAACGTTCGCCGTACCGCCCGTAGGCTCGTTTCTTCGGCTACGAAAGCGGCGCGGCAGCTCAGCACCCGGCTCGGTCCCGAATGTGTAGGGAAGCTCTTAACGTAACCCAAGACGACCAACACGAACCCCGTGTGGGCCTTTCATCGGATGAGATTTCGTTAGTTCCACAACGAATCCAGAGGTTTTCGAGACATGGTCGCGTTGACGATCCACGTGCCGTCTAGTACACTTACGATGTTCAGAAACGTGAGACTGCCCCACGATGGATGCTGGCCTGCACGAAGAATCTCCGCGCGTTCTCGTCGTTGACGATGAGAAGGTCATACGGGAAATCCTGAGCGATTTTCTGACGATGGAAGGGTTCCTCGTTCGCACCGTAGAGAACGGCGAGGCGGCCTTACGGGAGCTCTCTCGCCGCTCTTACAACTTGGTGATCAGCGATCTGAAGATGCCCAAGATGGGCGGTCTCGAGCTGCTCAGTCAGATTGAAGAGCAGGGCATCAACGTGTTGACGGTGATCATGACCGGCTTCGGCACGGTCGAGACCGCCATCGAGGCGATGAAAAAGGGCGCCTACGACTACATCCTCAAGCCCTTCAAGGTCGAGGAGGTCGTGCATATCGTCCAGCGCGGCCTCGAGCGCCAACAGCTCCAGACCGAGAACATCCGCCTCAAGGAGGCTCTCAGCCTCTACAAGATCTCCGAGGCGATCAGCCAGAGCCTCAGCCTCGATCACATCCTCGAGCTGATCACCAACGTGACCATCGAGGAGGGGCAGGCCGACGCGGTCTCCCTGCTGCTCGAAGACGAAGAGGGGAGCCGCACCTTTGTCGAGCGCATACGCCGCTGCAATGGCAGCGAAGAGCTCTTCGGCGAGCTCAACGCCGAGGAGCTTCTGCGCTGTCACGAGGAGGAGCTGCCCGCGCTAGCCCATGGCGTCAAGGCGCATCGCTTCTTCTCCAAGCCGCCGCGCTCACAGCGCATCGTCTCCTTCTGCTCGATCCCGCTGGTGATCCGGCATCACGTGCTAGGGATGCTCAACGTGTATTCGTTCTCCCGCGGCGCCCGCTTCACCGAGGGCACGCGCAAGATGCTCTCGATCCTCGGCAACCGCGCCGCGGTGAGCATCGAGAACGCCAAGCTCTACGAGAACCTTCTGCAGTCCAACCGCGAGCTCGAGTCGGCGAACCTCAGCCTCGAGGAGAACTTCCGCCAGACCATCGTCGGTTTCGCCAACGCCCTCGAGGAGAGCGACCTCTACACCCGCGGCCACTCCGAGCGCGTTTCGCTGTATTCGCGGATGATCGCCGAGGCGATGCTGCTCTCGCCGCAGGAGATCGAGACCGTCGTGCTGGCGGCGAAGGTCCACGACATCGGCAAGATCGGCATCCCGACCGACATGCTCAACAAGCCCGGCCGACTGACCCCCGACGAGATCGCCGTCTTTCGCGAGCACCCGGAGAAGGGACGTCGCATCTTGGAGCCCGTGCCCTTCCTCCGCGATCTGATCGAGGGCACCTACTGCCACCACGAAGCCTGGGATGGCTCTGGCTACCCGCGCGGTCTCGCCGGCGAAGGTATCCCCCGTCTCGGCCGCATCGTCGCCATCGCCGATGCCTTCGACGCGATGACCTCCGATCGCGCCTACCGCAAGGCTCTGCCCCACGAGTCCGCGGTCTCTGAGCTGCGCCGCTGCGCCGGCACGCAGTTCGATCCGAACATCGTCGAGATCTTCCTTCGCGAGCTCGAGAAGCGTCGTGAGCGCTCCGACGAGGCCTGGACCAACGCCCGCGCGCTGGCCGCCCAAGCCGCCGCGAGCTTCTAGAGCGCTGACCAACGGGTGGTTCTCCTGGCGTAGACGCGGCGTTCTGTTGCGCGGGAGCGTCGCAAACTCCTATTCCGGGCACGTCCGCTGGATGCTACAACTCCGCGGGATGCGCGAGCCCGCAAATGCGGGTGGACAGCTCCGCGCGAGGAAGGCCCCAGCCGATGACCGACAAGGATCGTCTCGCCGAGACCGAAGCTGCGAAGAAGCCCGACGCCGACGAAGAAGCCGAGGCAGAGCGTGTCGACGAGAACGCCGAGGCCGAGCCTGCCAAGGACGCCGAGGTGAACGACACCCATGATGAAGCCGAGGCCTCGGAGACGCCAGCGCTTGACGCGAGCGTCAACGCCACGCCGGAGTCCGAGCCCCAGGAGGTCTCGAAGGTCGTGCGCCTCGAGCGCCTGACCCGCGAGTCTTTCCCCGGCGTCGAGGAGCTCGAGCTCTTCGACATGCCCGACGGCTACATTGCCGCGGTGCGGGTTGGCGACAAGGTCGACGAGGAGGCACGCCTGGCGCTGGGTAAGCAGCTCGTCGATCTCTTCGCGGGACAGGGCGTGCTGGTCGAGCCGCTGCTCTACCGCGCCGACGCTTGGAAGCAGCTCGGCGAGCTGGCCGGCGAGAGC
This sequence comes from Pseudomonadota bacterium, assembly GCA_002747355.1. Lineage (GTDB taxonomy): Bacteria > Myxococcota_A > Polyangia. The sequence goes on from PDPC01000015.1 coordinate 7,953, forward strand.
TGGTACACGTTGCTCTCTGCCGAGGGGCGCGCTCGTAAGCTGCATGAACTCTACCGCACCAAGCGTCCCTACCCGCGCGACTTCCGCCGCTTGATGCTCGGCTCGGCGCGCAGCTACCTGACCTTCATCGAGCTGATCTTGCGCGAGGCGCCGTTCCCGCTGCACCTGCTCGCCGCGCTCACCGCCGAGGTGATGAGAGACGCGTTAGAGCTGCTCTTCGCCAGCCGCGGGCAGCACTTCGACGGCAGCGCTGAGACCCTCGCCACGTTCGAGGCGGAGTTCGTCGCGAGTGGCGCGTTCTCTGTCGATCAGCTGGCGCTCTACTTTCAGCTCCGCGGGCTGGCCCGCCAGACCCGCCTTTTTCACGACGTGGGCGCCGAGCCTCCCGACGGTCGCTTCGACTGGGAGCCCCTGGCCGAGCGCGTCCGTGGCTTCTTCGGCGACTTCGAGCGCTACGCCCACGCCCGCTTCTCCACGGCCGCGGAGCGCCGCCGTCGTCGCGTGTTGCGGATCGCGATCCCCAGCGCCATCGCGCTGATCCTGCTCGTCGTCGTGACCTGGACCTACAGCACGCTCAAGCCCCTCGAGCCGGTAACGGCGACCGTCGGCGCCAAGCTACGCCGGCGTCAGGGCGGGATCATGGGCACCTACTTCAAGGGCGCGCGTTTTCAAAAGAAGGTCCGCGAGCGCCTCGATCCGATGATCAACATCCACACCACGGGAACTCCTGAGCCCAAGGCTGGCGCCGACGACTTCAGCGTGCGCTGGAAGGGCTACCTCCGCTTCCTCAAAGACGATCGCCACGCGGTCTGTCTCGAGAGCGACGACGGTGGCCGACTGTGGCTCGGCGATGAGCTGATCGTCGATGACTGGGGCAAGCACAAGCTGCGCAAGAAGTGCAAGATGGTGCGAGTCAAGCGCGGCTGGTACCCGCTGAAGATCGAGTACTACGACATGAAGGGTCTCGCCGTGGCGCGATTGAAGGTCGGCCTGGAAGAGCGGCGAGCCAAGGTCGTCCGCTCCGTTGATCTCTGCTGTCGCCCAGAAGCCAAACGTAAGAAGCCCGGGAAGCTGCGACAGGGCAAGGCGGCCGTGCTCCGACCAACGGTCATGAAAAAGACGCCCGTCAAGAAGGCGCCCGTCAAGAAGGCGCCCGTCAAGAAGGCGCCCGTCAAGAAGGCGCCAGCGGCGAAGAAGGCTCCAGCCAAGGGTTGATGCGGCACTCAGCCCAGCCCTCGGCGCGGGCGCTCTTCGTGCCCGGCGCGGCCCTCTGGCCCGACGGCTCGCCTCGGGCGGCCTTGCGTGCTCGCCTCGAGGCGGCGCTGGCTGCCGCTCGAGAGGATCCGACGACGCTGGTGCTGGTCAGCGGTGGCGGACCGAGCTGCGCGAAGGATGCGGAATCACGGCGTAGGAGCGAGGAGGGCGCCTGCTGGTAGCAAGCAACCGACGAGCAACAACCGCTGTGATTTCG
>PDPC01000016.1 GCA_002747355.1 Pseudomonadota bacterium
GAGGAGGGCGCCTGCTGGTTGCACGCAACCGACGAGCGACAACCGCTGTGATGTCGCAGACCAGCGCGGCGACGGGAGGTCAGCGGGTCAGCGCTCTAGTCAGAGAAGCAGAGATCGCCGCGCCAGGCGTTGTTCGCCTCGACGCGTGCTTCGTAAGCGGCGACCTGCGCCTTGCGCTCGCTGGCGTCCCAGCCGAGCTCCTTGCCCAGGATCTCGGCGGCGCGCTCCGCGACCGCCAGGCCTTGATCGCGGCAGCGGTAAAAGAGGTGGGTTCGACGCACCATGAAGTCTTCGAGGGTGCAGCAGAGCTCGTGGCGCCCGGCGTGGGTCGCCTCGGCCCAGACGTAGGGGAGCTCGCTGTCGACGCGGTCGCTGGCGCCGGGCTCGCTGCGGGCGATGGTCGCGACCTCTCGCGCGCGGCTACCGTAGACCGTCGCGAGGTGCGTGCCGACATAGGCGCCATCGGCGAAGGGCTGGGAGACCTCGCCGGTGAGGTCTTCGAGGGCGCCCTCGGAGGCGAGGCCGACGGCCCCGGGGAGCGGCACCTGCCTGGTCTGCTCGCCCCGCCTTGGCGGTGTCCCGCCCGCCATGCCGATCGCCGGCGCCGCCAGCTCGAGGCACTCGGCGGCCATCTTGCGGTAGGTCGTCAGCTTGCCGCCGGCGATCACGATGACGCCATCGGTGCGGACCTGGATCCGATGCTCCCGGCTCACCGCGCTGGGTGAGCCGGCGTCCTCTTGCCGCAGCAGCGGTCGCAAGCCGGTCCAGCTCGAGAGGACGTCGTCGGGGCCGAGGTCGACCTCCGGGAAGGCGTGCTGCGCGGCGGCGAGCAGGTAGCGTACGTCTTCGCAGCTGGCCTCGAGGTTGTCCGGGTCGGCGTCGAAGTCGGTGTCCGTGGTGCCGATCACGGTGCGCTCGTGATAGGGCAGCACGAAGAGCACGCGCCGGTCCTCCGGGTGGCGCATCGTCAGCGCGTCGTCAAGGGCCAGCTTCTCTCGGGGGACCACGATGTGTACGCCCTTGGAGGGGCGCAGCCAGCGGTCGGGGCGCTCGGTCATGCCGAGGACGCGATCGGTCCAGGGGCCCGCGGCGCAGAGCACGCAGTGGGCGCGGACGCGCAGCTCCGTCTCGGTGATGAGGTCCGTCGCTCGCACGTTCTTGACGCGGTTCTGTCGGTAGTCGAAGCCGTCTACGCGGCAGTAGGTGAGCAGCTCGGCGCCCGCCTGCTGGGCGCCGAGGGCGTTCTCCAGCACCAGCCGGGCGTCGTCGGTCTGGTAGTCGTAGTAGCGCACGGCGCCAGAGAGGCCCTCGGCGCGGAGGCCCGGCACGAAGCGCTTGAGCTGGCTCGCAGAGAGGCGCGTGTGGTTTTTGTAGTTTCGGAAGAGCGCCAGGGCGTCGTAGACCCACAGCCCGAGATCGACGGCGAAGAGCGGGAAGGCGTCGCCCTTGTAGACGGGCACCACAAAGGCCAGCGGGCGCACGAGGTGTCGCGCCGTGTGGGTCAGCGTGTAGCGCTCGCTGACGGACTCGAAGACCAGCCCGACCTCGGCCTGCTCGAGATAGCGCAGGCCGCCGTGGATCAGCCGACTCGAGCGGCTCGAGGTGCCGAAGCCGAGGTCTGACTGCTCGAGCAGGCAGACCCGGTAGCCGCGCAGGGCAGCATCGCGTGCGATGCTCGCGCCGTTGATACCACCGCCGACGATCGCCAGATCGTAGACACCCTCACCGAGGCGCTGATGCGCCTCTTCGCGGCGCTCTCGCAGACTGCTCATCTTACACCCCTAACTCCTTGATGCGGCTCCTTAATGCGGCTCCTTGATGTGGCTCCTCGAGGCGGCCCCTTCATGCCTCGGATCCGGTCTTGCCTGGCCCGGCGAGCTGGATGTGCAGCTCCTTCAGCTGCGCCGCCTCCACCCCCGAGGGCGAGCCGGTCATGGCGCAGGCGCCGCGCTGGGTCTTGGGGAAGGCGATCACGTCGCGCAGCGACGTCGCACCACAGAAGAGCATCACCAGCCGATCGAGGCCCATCGCGATGCCGCCGTGGGGCGGCGGCCCATAGCGGAACGCCTCGAGCAGGAATTGAAACTTCTCGTTGGCCTGCTTTGGGGTCATGCCGAGGGCGGCGAAGACCTTGGCCTGCACCTCCTCTTGGTGGATACGAATCGAGCCGCCCGCGATCTCGACGCCGTTGAGCACGAGATCGTAGGCGCGGGAGCGCACCTCGCCGCGGCGCTCCTCGTCGGCGATCAGCGGGATGTCCTCGGGCAGCGGCGAGGTGAAGGGGTGGTGGCAAGCGGCCCATGCCCCCTCCTCGTTGCGCTCGAAGAGCGGAAACTCTGTGATCCAGAGCGGTCGCCACTCGTCGTGGTCGATCAGCCCGAAGCGCTCGCCGAAGGAGAGCCGCAGCGTGTTCAGCGCGTTGTCGACGATGCCCTCGGCGTCGGCGACGAAGAGCACGCAGTCGCCTGCCTCGCAGCCGAGGCGCTCGGCGAAGGCCGCTCGGGCCTCGTTGGTCAGCGCCTTGCCTGCCGCGCCCTGCCAGCTGCCGTCGTCTTTGACCTTGATCCAGGCCACGCCCTTAGCGCCGACGGGCTTGACCTTGTCGTTGAGCCCATCGAGGTCCTTGCGCGACAGCGCGGCCGCGCGACCCGGCAGGCGCAGCGCCTTGACGACGCCGCCGCTCTCGACGGCGCCATCGAAGACGCGAAAGCCGCAGCCCGCGGAGAGGTCGGTGAGCGTGGTCAGCTCGAGGCCGAAGCGCAGGTCGGGCTTGTCCGAGCCGTAGCGCGCCATCGCCTCGCGGAAGGTCATCCGTGGGAAGGGGGTCGGCAGCGCCTTGCCCAGCACCTCGCGAAAGAGCGCGGACATCAGCCCCTCGAAGAGCTGGTAGACCAGCTCTTCGCGGGCGAAGGAGAGCTCGATGTCGACCTGCGTGAACTCGGGTTGCCGATCGCCGCGGAAGTCCTCATCGCGGAAGCAGCGCACGATCTGGAAGTAGCGGTCGTAGCCGGCGACCATCAGCAGCTGCTTGTAGAGCTGCGGTGACTCCGCCAGCGCGTAGAAGTCGTGGGCGCTGTGGCGGCTGGGCACGAGGAAGTTGCGCGCGCCGCCAGGCGTGTTCTTGACCAAGAAGGGGGTCTCGACCTCGATGAAGTGCTCACCCGCCAGATAGCTGCGCACGGTCTGGGTGATCATCGAGCGGGTGATGAAGGTCTTCTGCAGCGCGGGGCGGCGCAGGTCGAGGTAGCGGTAACGCAGCCGCAGCGCCTCCTTGGCGTCGACCTCGTCTTGGATCACGAAGGGCGGCGTCTCGCTCTTGGAGAAGACCTCGAGCCGCTGCACCTCGATCTCGACCTCGCCGGTCGGCAGGGTGGTGTTGATGTTGTCACCGCGGCTGAGCACCTTGCCCTCGACGCCGACGCAGTACTCCGGCTTCAGCTCGCTGGCCTGCGCCGCTGCCTCGGAGTCGCGGTCGGTGCGCCAGACCAGCTGGGTCACGCCGTAGCGGTCGCGGAGGTTGACGAAGATCGCGCCGCCGAGGTCGCGGTGGCTGTCGACCCAGCCCATCAGCACGACCGTGCTGCCGACGTCGCTGCCGCGGAGGTCGCCGCAGGTGTGGGTTCGTCCGCGCTCGAGCAAGGGTGTTGTGGCGTTCTCGGCGTTCATTGAGGGTTCCTCCAGGGATCGTCGCGACGCTAGTTATAGCGGCGCCTTCGGGAGCGTCAAAGGGTTGGTCGACGCCGGCAGATGGCGAAGAGCCCAAGCAGGCTGAGCAGCAGCAGGCCGTCGCCGGGGGAGGGTGAGCGCAGACGGCAGCTGCAGCCGTCGTCGCTCCCCTCGTCGCCGTCACCGCCGACCCCGCTGTCTCTCCGGCTCCCCCCACCGTCGTCAGCGCTGGGGCCGGGGCCATCACCGGGTGACGCTCCGTCACCAGGCAGCGCGCCGCCGTCGATCGGACAGTGGGTCGCTAGGCGCCCGATCACCTCAGCGCGTTGGTCCTCGGAGGCCACCGCCGCGAGGGGGAAGGCCACGAGCACGGCGCAGCGCTCGCCGTCGCGGGTCTCGACCACCGCGCCGCCGCCGCCGCCGCCATAGCTCGCCGTGACCGTCCCGGCTGGTGAGACCGCCGCAACGATGTCGATCGCGCCGCCGAAGAAGGGGCGCCAGGTCGTGTCACCAAGAGATAAGGTGCCCATCGCCGACAAGAGCCCGGGCGTCGCCGCGGGGACGATCTCTCCCCGGAGCTGATCGGCGCTCGCCAGCGTCGCCGAGAGCTGCTGCTCGAGCTGCTTGGCCTGGGCTGCGCTGGAGGTCGCCAGCTGCCGGGCGACGTTGCTGCCGCTGAGCAGCACGCTCACGCCCGCCGTCGCCGCCGCCGAGAGGGCCGCGATCGCCTCGTCCGAGAGCCCGCGCTCAGCGGTCAAGCCCTTGCCGGCCGCCCAGAGCACCGCGCGATAGGCGCCCAGCGCTCCGGCGCCGGGGGGCGTCACCGCGTCGTGCCAGGCGCCGTCGAAGGCGAGCTTGCGCCCACGGAGCGCGCGGCCGTAGTGGGCGAGCAAGGTCCCATCGTTCATATGCTCGAGCTGCAGGCGGTTGACCTGCGAGAACCTGCTGTAGTCGCGCAGCAGGTTCAGCCCGCTGTCGAAGCGATCGTGACCGCCGACCAAAAGCAGGGTCGCCCGCTGGCCGGGCTCGGCGACGCCCACAGCGACCGTGGGGCTGGGGAGAGACTCGCCGCCAGCGTTCAGCGCGACGACGCGGACGAAGATCACCTCGAAGGGGGTGAGGTTCTTCAGCGTGAGCTGCGTGGTGTCGCCGACCACCGTGCCTTCATCGAAGGCGAAGCCATGGCGCGAGGTGTAGACCCGATAGCCGGTGGCCGGGTCGCCGAGGATCCCGCCGGAGGGGGGCGGCTGCCAGCTGATGGTCACGGTAGCTGCGCCAGAGTTGCGCACCTGCACAGCCCGGGGCGGCTCGGGGATGAGGTGCACGGGGCTGCCGTCTTTCGCGGCGAAGTACGTGACGATGCCCTTGTAGACCGCTCGCGCCGTGACGCGGCGGAAGTGTGGATCTTTGAGCATCGCCGCGTCTTGCTCGTTGTCATGGAAGGCCAGCTCGAGCAGCGCCGCTGGCATCTCATCTTGGCGGTTGGGGTTGATCTCGCCGAAGTAGGCGGTCTTGACCTTGCGATCGTGCCAGGCGGGATCGAACTCGGCGCGGATGTCGGTGATCAGCGCGTTCTGGATCGCGGTGGCCAGCTTGTCCGCCCCGAGGGCGATCACTCGAGAGTCTGGGGTGTAGCTGCCGTTGGGCGGGTTGGGCCCATAGATATAGGTCACCGTGCCGCGGGCGGAGCCGTTGAAGGCGTTGGAGTGGTGCGAGAGGTAGATCGAGTCTTCACCTTCGGCGTGGAGCCAGTCGGCCATCAGCGAGCGCGTCGAGACGTCGTCTGTGCCGTCGCTGCCGGTGGAGTTGTTGTAGACGCTCGCTGGCGCGCCGCAGAACTGGGCGTTGTAGCGTGAGCATTCATCGGCGCGCGGCTGCCCCGAGACACCGCCGCCGCGATCGGTCAGGCCCATCCCGCCGCCGATCCGCACGGCGTCGACCGAGACATAGCTGCCGGCGTCGGCGGATTGATTGCTGACGATCACCGCGCCCTTCTGCGCGTCGCTGCCGGCGTCGAACCAATGGCGGCCGAGCAGCACCCAGGTGCCGCCGTGGCGTCGCTGGTCGAGCAGGTAGGTCGTCTTGCCCGCAGGGTGCACCACGGTGTAGCGCGCGTCAGAGGGGCGTCCGGAGTACATCGAATAGGAGACGTAGACCAGGTAGTAGCCCGAGCGCGGGACGTTGAGCGTGAAGATCGCCCGGGCGGTCTCCGTCGGCGAGGTCTGGATCAGCCGGTTTTTTCCCTGGCTGAAGGGGTTTTCGCTGCCGGTGAAGGGCAGCTTGGGGTGGGCCCAACCCGGGAGCGTAGAGTCGATGAAGAGCGCGGCGTCGCCGCTCTCGACATAACGGCCGCGAGTTGGTGCGGCGCTGCCGTCGGCCTCGTCGAGGATCACCATCTCGGTCTGCTGGTCGAGCTCACGCACGGGCATCACCTGCGCACCGGCCGCCCAGAGGTAGGGCAGCAAGAACTGACGGACGCCGTCGGCGTTCGACATATCCTCGACCACGCCATGAGTCTTGCCGCGCTGGCTGTACCAGGAGGCGCTGCTCTTGTAGGTCCAGCCATGCCCAGGGCTGAGGTAGATCGTCTTGCCCGTCAGCGCCCCCTGTTTCTGGCCCGAGCCGGGAAGGAACCCTCGCGGTCTGGGGCGCAAGCGCCGCAGCCCGGGGCTGCCGAAAACCGCCGTCTCGCCGGCGCGCGGTCCGGGAGAGGTCGGCGGTGGATCGCCTGGCACCCAGCCCGTCGCGTCGGCGTGACTCTGTGGGTGCTGCGGCCAGGGGGGCTCGGCGGGCTCGGCGGCCGCGCTGCCGCTGAGCAAAAAGGCCACGAGGGCGGCGCTGACAGCTGCGCTTGGCTGAGCTCGCCGGCGCCAAGGACGTTTTAGGTGTGGGTAAGCGTGCATTGGTTGGATGGTACCGGATCGCGGCGGCGAGCTGGCGCCCTTTTCAAAGACCTCGAGAGCACCCCCACCCATTCCTCCTGTCGCCGAGCACAGCACGGCCGGCTGCTAGGCCTCAGAAAGCTCGCCGCACCTCGAGCCACGAGGTGGAGCCGGATCAGCAACCAGGTAGGCGCAATGGCTGGGTGAGTGGCGCAAATGAGTGCGCTTCGGGAGCCCAACACCCCCTTGACGCCTTCCGTCGCCGCCGACCCGGTGCTCCCGTGACGCCGGCATTACACCTGTAGCGTTCGTGCCACAGTGGGGCTGATTCCTGTGATATTTATCACGGCAAACATGTCGGATATCCGTGCTGCTGAGGGGGCTATCTCGCCAACATCTGAGAAATAGTTGACATTCGCGGTTGTCGCCTGTTATGGCGCGGTGCGAGGCCATGCCGGCTTTCTGCCGTTGAGTGCCGTTCATAGACCCGTGCCACCGGCGCAGGTGACCACCGTGTCGAAGGCAACACGTCCGTCAGGGCCTCGAGGTGTAGACGAGAGATGGCACGTCCATTGCTAAGTGGCCTATCAACCTCTGCGTCGCCCTAGGCGCAGCTGGTTTGCCCAAGAGCCGGCGCTCGCTGCGCCGCGCACCAGAGTGTTCGAAACGAGTCGACGCTGATGATCTCAAAAGCTGTGCTGCTTGCCGCTTCCAACAACGGCCGCTCGAATAGGCCCGGCCCGATGACCTCGGTAGGTGACTGCTCCCTCCTCAAGCGCGCGATCGCGGGCATCGAGCAGCAGGGCATTCACGAGTTCATCGTCGTCGTCGACGAGGGCGACGATTTGATCCGCCACTCGCTCGCGCACGACGCCGATGTCACCGCGCGCATTACCTGGGTCGAGCAGCCACGAGGCGCTTGCCCAGCGGTCGGCCTCGCCGCAGCGCGGGCCCACATCGACGCTCCAGTGCTGGCGCTGCACTCGAACCTGCTCTTCTCACCGGGGATGGTTGGCCCGCTGGTCGACCTCGATCACAGCAGCGCTCGTCCGATCCTGCTGGTCGACTACAAGGTTCGCCGGCTCTTCGATCCTGACGCCGTCCTCAAGGTGCGCACCGAGGAAGACCGCGTCGCCGCCGTCGGTTTCGACCTCCCAGATTATGACGCCGTCGCCGTGGGCCTCGCGGTGCTGACGCCGGAGCTGATCGATCGTATGGCCGAGAGCGGCGACAACGCGGTCGGTACGTCGCTGGTCGAGCTGCTCCGTCCGCTCGTCGCCGCTGGCGAGCTCTATGCCTGGGATATCAATGGCGCGCTCTGGCAGCAGGTCCACAGCGCCGAGACGCGGCGCCACGGTGAGTGGATGCTCCGCGCCTATGGCGAGAACCTACATGACGACAGCGCTCCGGCGGCCCGTCACCAGGCCTCGGGGCCACGGTCCAACGAGCGAACCTTGAGCTACATCGAGGGGCTGCTCTCGGATAGCCGCAGCCGCGCGCGCCACTACGTGCTGATGAACCCGGGCCCGGTCCTGACCTCGCCGCGGGTCAAGAGCGCGCTGGTCCATCACGACGTCTGTCATCGCGACGAAGACTACGCTGTCGTCGCTCGTCGGATCCGTCGCAAGCTGCGCCAGGTCTGCCGTGGCGGCTCCGAGCATGACGTGATGCTGCTCTCCGGCTCTGGCACTGCCGCGATGGAGGCGACGATCTCATCGTGTGTGCCGCGGGACGGCAAGCTGATGGTCGTCTCCAACGGGGCCTTCGGCGAGCGTTTCGCGGAGATCGCCAGCGTGCACAAGCTCGAGACCGTGCACCTGCGCTACGACTGGGGCGAGCTGGTCGATCCGGCGGACATCGAGCGCCTGCTCTCCGACGACCCGAGCATCGTCGCCGTCGTGATGTGTCACCACGAGACCTCGGTCGGGATCCTCAACCCGGTCAACCGGGTCGGCGCGATCTGCCGTGAGCTCGACCGGATGTTCTTTGTCGACGCGGTGTCGAGCCTCGGCGCCGAGGACATCGACGTACGCCGCGACAAGATCGACGTGCTGATCTCCAGCGCGAACAAATGCCTCCACGCGATCAGCGGCGTCTCCTTCGCCTGCGTCGACAAGCGCGTCTGGCGGCGCATCGCCGACATCGAGCCACGCTCCTATTACCTCGACCTGCGCCGCTACTACGAGAAGCAGATCCCCTTCACCCCGGCGGTCTCGAGCTTCTTCGCCTTGGACGCCGCCCTCGACGAGCTGCTCCGCGAGGGCATCAGCCAGCGTCAGCACCGCTACCGCCGGGTCAACGCCGTGCTGCGCCGTGAGCTGCGCGAGATGGGGCTCGAGCGCTTCACCGTCACCGGCCACGAGTCGCATACCATCACCACGGTGAAGGTGCCGAGCTACATCTCCTACGGCGACCTCTACCAGGCGCTGAAGGATCGCGGCTACATCATCTATGGCTGCAAGGACGCGCTGCAGGACCGCTGCTTCCAGATCGCCAACATGGGCGACCTCTCGGATGAGCACCTCTGTGGCTTCATCGACACCTTCGGCGACGTCCTCGCCCGCGCTCGAGCGAACGCCCACCCACGGCGCGCCATCCGCGTCGCCTAGCTTAAGAGCATCCCTACAAATCCCTCCCGTCGCCGGGCACAGCCCTGCTGGCCGCTTTCTATACCTCAGAAAGCTCGCCGTACCGCCAGTATGGCTCGTTTCTTCGGCTACAAAAGCGGCT
>PDPC01000017.1 GCA_002747355.1 Pseudomonadota bacterium
CTCGAGGGCCTCGACCGCACGCGCATAGTCACCAAGGTAGCAATGGAAACAGCCGAGGTTGCCCAGACAGAACGCCTCTTGGTAGGCGTTGCGTTGCTGACGGAACATCTCGAGGGCGCGCTCGGAGACCTGCACCGCGCGGGTATAGTCGCCCACCGTGCCGACCGTGACCCCCATCTCATAGGCCAGCTCGGCGGCCAGCTCGACCAGCTTGCGCGCCTCGGCGAGGTGGAGCGCCTGCTCGAAGAGCGGCAGCGCTTGACGATGCTCGCTGCGGTTGAAGTGCACCAAGGCCCGCCAGCGCAAAGCACGCGCGGTAGGCTCTGGCTCGCGCTCCTCATCGCAGAGGGCGTGGGCGCGCTCAAAGGTGGCGAGCGCCGCCTCGTGATCGCCGGCGTTGAGCGAGGTCCGCCCCAAACGCAGGAGCGCCTCGATCGTCCAGTCGCGACGTTGGCTTTGCTCGGCGAGGGCTAGCAGAGCCTCGGCGTCTTCGCGCTGCTCGCGCCACCGTCCCAGCGCGTTGAGGACCCGCTCGCGGCGCGCCAGGAGCTCGAACAGGCGCTCTCGATCTCCTCCCTCGGCCAGGGCGATCGCCCGACCATAGTGGTCTACCGCGTCGACGTAGGCGGTCGCTTGAAACGCCGTATCTCCCGCCCGGCCGAAGAGCTCGACGGCCAGCGTGGGATCTCTGGCGAGGAGCTGTTGACGACCGGCTTCGGCCCAGAGCGCCGCCGAGGGATCGGGACGCTCGCAGAGCCAGACCGCCGCGGCCGCGTGATCGCGGACCCGCGAGAGACGAGGTGAGCGCTCGTCGTCGGCCTCGTCGCCACGCTCGGGGTCTTCACCGTCAGCGTAGGCGGCCTTCACCAGCGCCTCGGACGAGAACGAGAACTCGAGCTCACCGCGGAGCTGGCTGGGCTCGCGAGCGACCAGCAGCTCCCGGCGGATCAGCTCGGCTAGCGCCTCATCTAGCACATCCTCCCCACAGCCAAGGGCGACCAGCGCGCCACGCCAGAAGATCCGACCGATCACCGCCGCCCGGCGCAGCACGGCGCGCGGCTCGGCGGGGAGCGCCTCGACACGCAAGCGCGCCACGCTCTCGTCGCCTGCGGGCAGGTCAGGGGCCTCGCTGACCCGCCACCCCGTAACGCTGCGCTGCAACACCCCGCTGCTCTCGAAGGAGCGCAGGAGCTCCTCAATCTGCTGAGGGTTGCCTTTGGCGCGCTCCACCACGAGCTCGGTGAGCGCCGTTGACGCGTCCTCGCCGAGGGTCCGCCGCACGAGCTTCGCCGCCGTGCGCTGATCGAGGCTGTCGAGATCGACGCGCCGCACGCGCTCGGCATGGACCAGCTGCGGATGCTCGTCGAGCACCTCCGGGCGAGCGAGACCGATCAGGAGCAGCGGACGCCCCGCGAGGCGTCGCAGGGCGTAGCCAAGCAGCTGCGCCGTGGCCCCGTCGCAGAGCTGCAGATCGTCGAGCACCAGCACCACCGGCCGCTCCTCGGCTATCTTGTCGAGCAGGCGCGCGACCAGCTCCATCACCCGCTGAGCGAAGATCTGAATGCTCACGGTCGCCCCTGCAGGGGAGCGCGGAGGGTCAAAGATCGTCTGCAAGGTCTCCAGATCGCGACCGGCGGGGGCGAAGCCGATCGCCTCGAGCATTCCGGCTAGGCGCGCGTCGCGCTCGCTCGCGTCATCGACATGCTCGAGGTGCAGCAGCCGCTGGAGCGCGTCCGCGACCACGGCGAAGGGCACGCCACGGCCGAGGTCCTGACCCCGGCCGACGAGGCGCCAGACGCTGCGCTCCTCCTCCTCGAGCGTCGCCAGAAACTCGAAGGCTAGGCGCGACTTGCCCACGCCGGGGCCGCCGATGAAGAGCAGCATCTGCGCTCGCTCTTCCGCGATCACCTCGGTCAGCGCGTCCCGCATCCGCGCCAGCTGCTGCGAGCGACCGACGAGCTCGTTGCCACCGCCGAGCAGCTCGCGAGGCTGGAGCCAGCGACCGCCGAAGCGCTCACCACGCACGAGGTAGGCCAGCCCGCTGCCCCCCTGCCTTGGCTCGAGGCGGAACTGCCCGCGGACCCGGCGCTGACAGCCGTCGCCGACGAAGACAGACCCGACGGGCGCCTCTTGCTGCAGGTGCGCCGCCCGGTTGACCGGCGGCCCCATCACGGTGTAGCGCCGCTGCGGGCCAGCGCCAACCGCGCCGGTGATCACAGCTCCGCTGTCTACGCCGATGCGCATCCGCACCGCTGGCAGCCCCTCGGCCTCGAGCGCCGGGCCGAGCTCGTTGAGGGCGCCTTGCATCGCCAGCGCTGCGTGGACCCCGCGGGCGGCGTCATCGACGCCAGCGTCGGGGACCCCGAAGAGTGCCATCACGCAGTCGCCGATGTACTTGTCGACGACACCGCCGTGCTCGAGGACGACCCGATAGAGCCGCTCGAAGACGGTGTCCATCAAGGTCTTGAGCTGCTCGAGGGAGAGCCGCGCGCTGAGCTGAGTAAACTCCGCGACGTCGGCGAAGAGCACGGTCGCGATACGGATCGCGTCGGTCGGCGCGGCCTCACGGGGCAGCTCGGCGCCACAGCCGGCGCAGAAGCGCTGGTCCGGAGCCAGCGCGACATCGAGGCAACGTTTGCAGATGGTCGTCGGGGTGTTCAAGGGGTCTTCTCGGAGCGCGATGGTCGCATGGCAACAGGGCACGAGCAAACCCCCGCGCCGCCCAGAGCGCCGCCAGGAGCTCAGTCTCCCCCCCCGAGGGTGGCGAGGAGGAAAAGTCTGCTAGGCTATGGTGTGAAGTCCACGACATCGAAGCTGCTCATCGTCGCCCTCCTTGGCTGCGCCGCCTGCACCACGCCGCCAGAGAAGGCGCCCCCGAAAGACGCCGGCGTCGAGCAGACCGCCGACGCCAACAACCTGGACGGACAGGTGCTCCTGACCTTGCCCCCCGGCGACGATGGGGCGGCGGTCGTCGGCGCCTTGGCACCAGGAGAGATCCGCGCTGGGCGCATCACCGAGGCCAAGTCCCTGCTCTCCGGGATCAAGGTCGAGGGCAAGCTCGGGGACTTCAAGATCTACAACGATCGCGTGGCCTTCGTGATCGCTGCCGCTCGCGAAACGGACGGCTACTCGCCTTACGGCGGCGAGATCCTCGACGCCCAGCGCCTCGGCGTCACGGTCGGAGAGGGACGCAGCCTGCTTGGCGAGACGGTCTTCGGCGCGGGCACTCGCACCATCAAGGCGAAGTCCGTCGGCGTGGTCGCCGACGGTAAGGACGGGCAAGCCGCGATCATCCGCGTGATCGGCGAGCCCGCGATCTTCCCCTTGTTGTCCAGCCTGCTGCCCCAGAGCGCGATCATGCCGCTGTACCTGGTGGTCGACTATGTGCTCGAGCCCAACTCCGATGCGCTCGAGATCCGCTGGCGCTTCATCAACAAGACTCGTCAGGCGACGCGGCTGCCGCTGCCGCTGCTAGGGATCCTCGCCGGCGATGGGCTCGAGTTCTTCGCCGACGGCAACGGCTTCAACATCAAGTCCGGCAACGTCGCGGAGACCGAGTGGGTCGGGATGGTCGCGCCGACGATCAGCTACGGCCTGCTCGCCCGCCCGGGGAGCACGCTGAGCCCGCTGGCAACCTACAATGGCGTCTGGGCGGTGGCCCTCGGCGCCCTAGAGATCCCCGCGGCCGGCGAGGCGATCAAGACGATCGAGCTGGTGGTCGCCCCGGGCCGGCCGGAGGGCCTGCGGGAGGCGCTGAGGCGCCGGCGTGGCGTCCCCGAGCCCGCTGGGGTCGGCGGCGTGGTCCGCGATCCCCAGGGGCAACCCGTGGCCGGCGCGCGGATCCACGCTCAACGCGCGGCCGGCGGCTACGCGACGATGGCCGAGAGCGACGCCACGGGGACGTATCAGCTCGGTCTGCCAGCCGGTGAATACACCCTCACCGCGGTCGCTGAGGGGCGCGCCGTGGAGACGATCGAGAAGGTCGCGGTCAAAGATGGCACCGCGACAACCCAGGACATCACCCTCGCTGAGACGGCGACCCTCGCGTTCGAGGTCAAAGACGACAAGGGGACGGCGATCCCGGCGAAGCTGATCATCGCCCCCCGCGCACCGCTGCCGAGCCTGCCGGCGAGCTTCGGTGAGCGCACCTACCCTGGCGGCGCCGCGAAGGTGCTCTTCCATACGGGGGTCGGCGCCAACGCCAAAGGTCAGGTCCAGCTGCCCCCCGGGGAGTACACGGTCACCGCGAGCCGCGGCTTTGAGTACGAGATCGACGTGCAGACGTTGACCTTGGAGGCCGCAGCCCCCAGCACCACGACCTTTACGCTCAAACATAGCGTCGACACCACCGGCTATATGTGTGGCGACTTCCACATCCACTCGCTCTGGTCTCCAGACTCGAGCGACCTGCAGGAGCTCAAGGTCGCCTCCTTCGTCGCTGAGGGGCTCGAGCTGGCCGTGGCGACCGATCACGAGTACATCACCGACTACAACCCGTTGATCGCGAAGATGGGGCTCGGCGCCTGGACCCACGGGATCATCGGCGAGGAGCTGACGACCTTCGCCTACGGCCACTTCAACCCCTTCCCGGTGCTTCTCGATCCGAGCAAGGCGAACAACGGCGCGATGCCATGGTGGACCAAGGATCCACCGACGCTCTTCGCCGACGTGCGCAAGGCCTGGCCCCAGGCGGTGTTCCAGGTCAACCACCCGCGGTCGGCGCCGATCTCGGGCTACCTCAATTATGTCGGCTACGATCCCGAGACCGGCGTGGTGAAGCACCCGAAGGAGTGGAGCCTCGACTTCGACGCGCTGGAGGTCTTCAACTCTAGCGGCTGGAAGCAGAACGCCTCGGGGACCGTCCGCGACTGGTTCTCCCTGCTCGATCGGGGCAAGCGCACCACGGCCACCGGCAACTCCGACTCGCATACGGCGCTCTCAACAGAGGTCGGCTATCCGCGCAACTATGTGGCCCTCTCCACCGACGATCCCTCCAAGCTCGAGATCCCAGCGTTCGCCCAGGCGGTGAAAAACCAGCGCGTGCTGGTCAGCGGTGGCCCCTTCGTCACGGTCTCGATCAACGGCAAGTCGATGGGCGAGCTCGTCGACGCCAGCGCCAAGCAGGTCCAGCTGACGATCAAGGTGCAAGCGCCGACCTGGATCGCCACCGACACCCTACGGGTGATCCTCGGCGGCAAGGACGGCGGCGACGAGGTGGCGACGATCACCCTAGACGCGAGCAAGGTCGACCCCCAAAACCCGGTCGTGCGCTTCGACGAGAGCGTGCCCTTGACTCTGACCAAGGACACCTGGGTCGTGGTCGTGGTACAGGGCAAGGGGTCGCTGAGCCCCGTCGTAAGGGGCAAGGAGCCCTTCGCCATGACCAACCCGATCTACCTCGACGTCGACGGCGACGGCGCCTACGACCCGCCGTTCAGGTTTCCCGAGTAGCCTCTCGCTCGAGCAGTGAGATCGCGGCCTTGGCGGCGCAGGCCCCGTCGCCGAAGCTCGCCGCGACCGAGGGCGCCGGGGGATCGCGGAGATCGCCAGCGACGAAGACCCGCCGCGCCCCCTCAACGCGCAGCCCCGCGTCACAGCGCACGTAGCCGCGTTCGTTGAGCCAGGCGTCGGGGAGAGCTGCGCTGTTGGGTAGCCAACCGACCCGCAAGAGCGCGTAGGGCGCGGCGATGCGCTCACCGCTGGCGAGCTCGATGGCCGCGAGCTGCTGCTGCGAGTCTGCGATGAAGGCGCGGATCCGCACCCCGAGCCGGATCTCGATGTTCCGCGCGGTAACGGCGGCGCGAAACTCGGCCCGCGCCGACAGCTCCGCGCCGCGATGTAGGAGGATCACCTCCGCCCCGAGGTCGTCGAGCTTCATCGCGTTCTCGCAGGCGCCATCGCCACCACCGACGACCACGACCCGCTGACCTACGGTCTGGTCGACGTCTTTGGATCCGGTCGCGAGGATCCCCCGGCCGAGCAGCTCCCTCTCGCCCGGGACGCCCAGGCGCCGGCGAGAGAGCCCCGTGGCCAGGACGACCGCCCCAGCCGCCACCGATCGCTCGCCGGAGGAGGTCGCCAATCGCAACACGACCCTAGCTGCTCCAACCTCTATCGCGGCCAAGCGCGCGGAGAACCAGCGGATCGCCTTGGGCAACCGCGACAAGAGGCGGGCAGCGAGCTCTGCGCCGGTGACCGGCGCCATACCGGGCAGATCGATCATCTTGACGTGCACCAGGTGCAGCTGGCCGCCGAGGCGAGGCTCTGGATCCAACAGCAGGGCGGAGTGGCCGAGGCGACCACACCAAAGAGCCGTGGCCAGCCCAGCCACGCCACCACCGACGATCACCACCCCAGCCTTCGGCGGCAACTCCGCGAGCGGCGCCGGCGCTCGATGGGCCGAGGTGTCGGGCAGCTTCGACCTGGAGCTCTCCTGCTTCAGCTCGACCTCCGTGCCCGCACAGGCCACGTCGGGCATGCAGCCGATCTTGCGTAAGCGCACCCGCGCCTGTAGCACGCCCGGCTGCTCGAGCATCGAGTGGGCGATCGTCGTCGCCAGGGTCTCGACCAAGGGGTAGTGGCGACGTTCGATCACCGCTCTGGCCAGCGCGACCAACCCCTCGTAGTTCAGCGTGTCGGCGAGGCGCTCGGTCGCGGCCGCCTCCTCGACCTTCTCAAAGCTCGCCTCGAGATCGAGGCTCAGCTGCTGCCGGTGCCCCCGCTCACGCCTGTAGACACCCACCCGGGCTGGTAGCTCCAACCCCTCGACGAAGATCTTGCCCATGGTTTTTGATCTAGCATGACCAGTCGGATCCACGGCTTCGATTCTCGGCAGACGAGCCCGAGCAAACTGGTCGGCCGGGTGGCCAGTCCCCTCGCAAGATCAGAGAGTGCGTGGCTGCAGCGCCTACCTACACGACAAGAAGCAACAAATCTTATTTAAATTCAAATACTTACAAGGCGCCCTCGCCAAGGTCCTATTGGAATGAGCATTGCACGGATTGTGGATACCCAACGGAGATTCGGAGCCCAACCATGACTCGCAAGCCTCACCTCGCTACCAAGCACCTGGGAGCCGCGCTGGCCCTCGCCGTCGTCTTCCAGGCAGGCGCAGCGTTCGCGGCCCCCGCTGGCGTGTACAAGGTGCACAACATCGACGTCGGCCAAGGGTCGGCGACGCTGATCCAGACCCTCGGAGGCAAGAACATCCTGATCGATACCGGTTGGGACTACGCCGGCAACCGGCTGGTCTCCTATCTCAAGAAGAAGGCCAAGATCAAAAAGATCGACGCCCTCGTGATCACCCACCGCCACATGGATCACATCGGCGGCGTGAAGAAGCTCAGCGAGGCCTTCCCGGTCGCCAAGGTCATCGGCCCCTGGGCGAAAGACAAGGTCCCGAACTCGGCGATGTCGCACCTGGTGCACCTGCGCAAGGACCTCCGTGGCAACAAGACCGCCTCCAACCGCCCGGCCTACGAAAACGCCATCAAGGGCAAGATCTTCGACTTTGGCCACGGCTTCAAGATGGAGACCCTCTGGCCGCCGGTGACCGCCTCCGGCAAGCGCATCGGCGACTTCAACGAGGAGTCGGTGACGCTGCGCATCTCCCAGAGCGCCGGCCGTGGCAAGAAGGCGGCGGTCTTTTTGGTCGGTGGTGACCTCGGTGTCCGCGAGGAGCGCTGGCTCGCCCGTAACATGCCTCAGAAGCTCAAGAGCGACTGGGTCATCGCCAACCACCACGGCAGCGCCGGCTCCTCTCAGCGCGAGTACATGGCCGCGGTCAACGGCGGCTACAGCCCGATGCTCAAAGCGCTGATCAACGGCGACAAGAGCAGCAAGACCGGCAAGCTCGCCGACAAGATCAAGCGCTACGGACGCGGCAAGCTCGCCGGCACGATCCTCAAGAACGTCAACCCGCTCAACCCCAAGCCCAAGCCCATCACCGCCGGCTGGCTCAAGAGCATGGTCAAAGACATCCAGACCGAGACCAAAGCTGCGACCAAGCAGGGCAAGGTCGCCATCTACTCCGTCGGCACCAACGCCTACGGTCACCCCAACGCGACGCGCATGTCCGAGGCGCTCCTCGCGGGCTTTACGCCCATCACCACCTGGGGCACCGGCAGCGTGGTGATGAGCCGCGAGATGGGTGAGAGCGGTTGGAAGAGCGAGTGGAAGCCTAGCCGCGTGGCCAACACCGGCCTGGCGACGATCACCGTCCCCGGCTGGCTGCTGCACCGCGACCCCTCGAAGCCCTACGACGGCAACCGCCGCGAGGCCAACTACCACTGGTCACTGAACAACCCGCACCCCGAGGTCTCCTGGACTGGCGACTTCGACGCCTCCAAGAGCTGGAACGCCGTCGCCCGCCAGAACGCCAAGGGTCGCCGGGCCTGGATCGAGGAGTACGTCGCGGCGAAGCTGGGCGCCGAGTCGGGCGACCGGCAGGCGGCCGCCAAGCTGAAGAGCATGCGCTACAGCGGCAAGAAGGCCTGGCACGGCCTGCCCCTCGACACGATGAAGGAGTTCTCCACGCCGCAGCTGAAGGCCAAGATCACCGCCCACCGCGCCGCCCGCCGCGGCGACGGCCCCGAGCTCGACCCGGTGGCCAACGCGCACATCAAGGCCGGCACGGAGGACAAGCCTGCGACCACCACCAACACTCGCCGCACCCGGCGCACCCGCAGCAACAGCGCCAGCAACGGCGAGGCGCAGCAGCAGCAGCAGCAGGGAACCACCCTGGGCAAGATGTTCAACGCTGGCATGAAGAAGCAGCAGCGCACCCGCCGCGTCAGCAAGCGCGTCAGCAAGCGCCGCGTGATCAAGCAGCGCCGCGTAATCAAACAGCGCCGCGTGACCAGGCGCCGCGTCCTCGGGCTGACGCGCGTCAAGCAGCAGCGCCGCATGCGCCGCCCACGCCGCTACAGCCGCCGCGTCCGCGTCCCGCGGCGCAAATGAGCTAGCCCTCCCCTCTTTTTGCCCCCTCTCTTTTCGCCCCCTCTCCTCCCCGTCGAATCGAGAGAACCCCTCCCCTCCCCGTCGATCCTAGAGAACCCTTCCCGCTTTCGTCCGGTCTTCGCCCGTGGGTGGTCGGGCAGGAGC
>PDPC01000198.1 GCA_002747355.1 Pseudomonadota bacterium
GGCAGCCTCGATGAACGCCTTCTGCAGCAGCGGGACGGCTTGGGGGCCCATTTCGACGCCGAGGTCGCCGCGGGCGACCATCACCCCATCGGATAGCTCGAGGATCGCCTCGAAATGCTCGACGGCCTCGGGTTTTTCGATCTTGGCGATCAGCTGCGCCTCGGGGCTGATCAGCGCGCGGGTCTGCTCCACGTCGTCGGGGGTGCGCACGAAGGAGAGGGCGACATAGTCGACCCCGAGCGTGCGACCGAGCTCGATGTCTTGCTTGTCCTTCTCCGTGAGCGCCGGCGTGGAGAGGGTCACCCCCGGCAGGTTGATCCCCTTGTTGTTGGTGAGCTCACCGCCGTGCTCGACCCGAGCCTCGACGCGGCCGTCGCAGGTCTCGAGCACGCGCAGCTGCAGGCGCCCGTCGTCGAGCAAGATCCGGTCGCCTTCGTTCACGTCTCTCGCGAGCGGCTCATAGGTGCAGGGGATGGTCGCCGGCTCGTCGGTGGAGGCGGCGTAGACCAGCGTGACCTCCGAGCCCTTCGCGAGTGTCAGCGATCCGCCGAGCAGGTCGCCGACGCGGATCTTGGGGCCCTGCAGGTCTTGCAGGATCGCCACCGGGCGATCGAGCCGCTCGGCCACGGCGCGGACCCGGGCAAAGAGCGCCCGATGGGTCTCGTGGTCGCCGTGCGAGAAGTTCAGCCGCGCCACGTCCATCCCGGCGCGCATCATCTTCTCGAGTGTCGCCTCGTCGTCCGATGTGGGCCCGAGGGTGCAAACGATCTTGGTGCGCCGGCGCGTCATGGCTAGAACCTGTATTGGGCGGCGAAGCGGAGCTCGCGCTCCTTTCGGTCGGCGCCGGAGAAGCTGTAGTTCTCGACAAAGCGGTCGCGGAACATCACGGAGAACACGCCGACGTTGCGGTAGAAGAAGAGGTGCGCCGCGACGCGGAGCTGGCGCTCGTCGTTGATCCGCTTGAGCTCGTCTCGGAGCTCAGCCGAGAGGGTGGGGCTGAGCTTGAAGTCATGAGCGCGGAACATGCCGAAGTCGCCGGCGATCATCAGCCACTTGGGGATGACCAGGATGCCGAGCTGCACGTTGAATGAATACTGGGTGGACTCGAACTCGAGCTCCCTCTTGAAGTAGCCCTCGCCGACGAAGAGGAACCGCCACTCGCGATAGAAGACACCGAGGTTGATCGCTGGGAAGCGCTCCGCCACGCGCTGGTCGTAGCGGCCGCCGAGGTAGATCGAGAGCGAGCGCGGGACCTGGGTGTAGAGGAAGCGCGAGTCGAAGCGGTCGAAGCGGCCAAAGACGTGGAGCCCGAGCTGAGCGCCGGCGGCCCAAGTGTAGTTGGCGTCGTCGAACTTGTAAAAGCGCCCGCCGACGTTGCCAGCGAACTTGCCCGAGCCGCCAAAGGCCATCACGCGGTAGTCGAGGAGGCCCGGGAGGATCGGCCCGTTGAACTCGATCGAGGCGCCGTTGCCGCCCTCGAAGGCGCTATAGAGGTAGTAGGCCGGATCGAGGAGGAGGCGCTTCTGGGCGCCGATCACCGGGGTGGCCGAGAGGCCTCCGCTGCCGGAGTTGATGTTTAAGTAGAAGCGACCAATGGGAATTTGGAACATCGCGAACGTGAGCCGTGGCGTGCGTTCGGCCCGCATGCTAATCAAAAAGAACGAGTCTTCGATTCCACGAATGGGACCCAACGCGCGCAACTGCAGCGCTGTCACTCGGGTGTCGTCATCAGGAAGCGTGCTCGTTGGGTTCTTGTCAAAGTAGTGGGACTGCGAGACTTGCGTCACCACCGAAAAGCGTAGTCCAGGGTTACCGTTG
>PDPC01000141.1 GCA_002747355.1 Pseudomonadota bacterium
GGAGCTGAAGGTGTCCGCAGCTCAGATGCACCTGGTCTGACAGGGCCTGGCCGCCGAGTGCCAGCTCCTCGAGCAGATGGGGGTCGAGTTCCACTGGACTCCGACCTCGGTGCAGGCGACGGCACCGCCCCGCCTGCGAGCCATCGACATCGAGGTGACCAGCGTGGGCATCTACAGCGATCACCAGCCTCTCTTCGCGCTCCTGTTCACCCGAGCCGATGGCCCCGGGCGGATCCGGGAGCGCGTGTGGGCAACGCGCTTCGACTACGTCGACGAGCTCCAGGCATTCGGGGTGAAGGCCGACCGAGCAGCCGGAGAAGCCACCATCTAACCGAGCCACCTGCAGCCACCTTCGCGCGTGGTGCACGCCTACGCGAAGGGTTCGATGACGATGGGGAGAGCCGCGCGCCTCGCCTCCACAGAGACAAAGGCGGGCAGAGTCCAAATGGGGACACGCTACGAGGTCGACAACCCACAAATGAAGTCAGCAAAGCGCCGATGCGAGGACGTCACCCCTTGGACATTTGTGGAGGGCAAAGGCCGGTCATTCCTTCGCGGGGACGCACTCGCGGCTGGCGCGACGGAAAATGTCGCCACGTTGCCTGGACGTGGCTACACTTTGCCGCATGATGATCGACGCCCTGCCCAACGCGTTCTCCTACAGCCTCGCCCAGAAGCGCGGCTTGTCGGATCGTCGCCTCCGAGGACTCGTCGCCGACGGGGTCCTGGAGCGCCTGGGCCACGGGCTCTACCGCAAGGCCGATGCGCCGCCCGCTGACCTCGACCGGATCGAGATCGCGCTCCGTGCGCCCAAAGCCACACTGTGTCTGACTTCCGCCCTGTCACTCCACGACCTGACCGACGCCGTCCCCTCCGAGATCGATGTCGTCTTGCCTCGCTCGAGGCGTCCTCCGAGGGTCAGGGCTCCGGTTCGTTGGCACCGCTTCCGCGAGGACACATTCCTCGTTGGCCGGGGGGCTATCGAGGTCGACGAGGGCCTCTCCCTGGGGCTCTACAGCGCCGAGCGCAGCGTCATCGATGCCTTTCGACTTCGCCACCAGGTGGGCGAGGATCTGGCCATCGAGGCTCTCCGGCGCTGGCTGAAGCGGGCGGGGGCGACACCAGCCGACCTCCTCGCGATGGCGCGGAACTTCCCCAAGGTCGAGCCCTCCCTGCTGCAGGCGCTCAGGATTCTCTCGTGAAACCGAAACCCACCCACGCCGACCTCGCCGGCTCACGGCACCTCGCGCTCCAGCGCCTCGCGCGAGCGCAGAAGCGCGCCACCGCCGAGCTTCTCCAACTCTATGTTCTGGAAGGCTTCCTTCGCCGCCTCACCCGGTCACGACACGACGAGCGGCTCGTGTTGAAGGGCGGGCTGCTGCTCGCCGCCTTCGACCTGCGTCGAGCCACACGCGACGTGGATCTCCTGGCCCTGCGGACCGACAATGACCCCGCATTCGTGGAGCAGCTTGTCATCGAGATCGCGTCGGTGGATGTCGATGACGGCGTGGTGTTCCTGCTCGATACGACCACCGCGAACCCCATTCGAGACGATGACGTGTACCCCGGCGTGCGTGCCGTGCTCGAAGCGCGCCTGGCGACGGCGCGGATCAAGCTCAGCGTGGACGTGAACGTCGGCGACCCGGTGGTCCCCGCGCCCATCCGAACCGCCGTCCCGGTTCTGCTCGGTGACGAGCCCATCGACGTGCTGGCCTATCCCAAGTCGATGGTCGTCGCGGAGAAGCTGGTGACCGCGCTCCAGCGGGGCCGCGCGAGCACCCGCTGGCGCGACTTCGCCGACCTCTT
Source organism: Pseudomonadota bacterium (assembly GCA_002747355.1). GTDB lineage: Bacteria > Myxococcota_A > Polyangia. Next base: position 1,807 of record PDPC01000141.1, read on the forward strand.
CGTGCTGGTGCCGGGCGACCTGATCGAGGATGAGGTGATCGAAGCGCTGCGCGCCGTCGCCTCGCACCGAGGCGTCGCTCTGAAGCCGCTTGCCGGAGTACTCGCAGGGATGCCCAAAGAGGCGCAGGCGCGTTGGGCGACGTGGCGCAAGCGGCAAGGAGCCCAAGACCGGGTGCCCGAAGACTTCGCGGCGGTACTGGACGCCCTCGACGAGCGAACGCACGCGTGGATCTCCAAGGCAGCGAAGGTCGGCGGTCCAGGGTAGCGCTCGCCGACCGCCCGCTCACCCGATCACCCGCACCCCGATGGCCGTCTCCGCGCTCGGCGCGGACCCACACTCCTTCTGGCAGGCCAACGCGATGGCCCAGAAGCGGTCGGCGTGTCCGCGTCCCGTCCGCTCGGCGTCGAAGGCAACCTTGCCCGAAGGGAGGACGCGGCGCTTGATGGAGTGGATCTGGGCAACCATCTCCCGGTCCCGCGGCAGAACCACATCCTTACGCTGGAGCAGGATCTTGAAATCCGTGGCCCAGCGCTCCTTGGAGGCGTTGGAGAAGATCTCGCCCTGGACCTGGGGATAGTCTCGGCTCAGGTTCTCCGCGAGGTTCATCCCGATGCCGCTCTTGTCGATGGAGAGCCGCGCGACAGGCAGGCTCTCGAGCAGACGCCGCAGATCGGCCTCCTGCTCGGAGAACTGGACCTTGTCGTAGGAGCGAAGCAGCCCACATTCGAAGCGCCCGCCGCGCTCCTCGAAGACGGCCAGCTCGGAGCGATCGTGGGTGCGGCCGACGTCAAAGCCCGCGACAATGCGCCCCTCGGGGCGAGAGAAGTCGGTGAAGTCGTCGCAGAGGCGCAGGCCGTCTCTCGTGCACGGCAGGATCAGCTCGAAGGGGTAGAAGCTGTAGCTCTCGTCGACAACGTGATTCTCGAACTCCTGCTGGAAATCCTCCAAGAGCAGCGAATCGAACTGCTCGATGATCTCCTGGCGACCGAAGCGCTCGACACGCTCCTCGGTGGACATGAGCGGCGCCTCGGTGGCGGCCCGCTTCACGTCCAGGCTGAAGAAGCGTGAGAGCCACCACGGGATCTCCTGGCGCGTGTGGTGGGGGTACTTGCGCAGCGCCTCGGTGGCGATCTCCCAAAAGCTCCCCCGCCGACCCAGCGGCGAACTACAGCCGGTGAGCTGGCCGTGGGAGCGGAGGATGAGGGCGGTTGATCCGGTGTAGACCTCTCGGTCGTTGGCGATGTGGGCGAGCTCGTCGAGGAGCACGTCGCCCTTCTTCCCGCGAGGCGCCTTGGCAGGCACCGAGAGGATGCGGGATACGCGGCGACCGGGCGTGTTGGATTCGAAGGCCAGCTCGGTCTTGGAGTCCACGACCAGCTTCTTTTGGTAGGCCAGCGGTAGCTCCTCATAGACCTGACGAGCGACGAGGATCTTTTCCTTGGCCTCGTCCTGAGAGAAGGACACGAACACCGAGGTGTGGCCGTCTCGCAGGTGGCAGCGCGCCAACGCCTCAAGGGCTGCGACGAAAGACAGGCCCACCTGCCGGCTCTTGGTGACCCAGCGAAACCGGGAGCGGTTCTCGAGGTAGGCCACCTGATAAGGCTCGAGCACGATGGGCTCGCCGTCGTAGCGACACAGCCCAGCAATGAAGCCCACCTCCGTAGCGAGCCAGTTGGCGAGTTCATCCTCGGCACGCTTCACCATGAGCCCCGCCATCACGCCACCTCCGAGCCCAACGCCGTTCCCCTTGCCTTTCCTGCGGCCTCAAGCCTCCATGCGAGAGGCTGGAGGCCGGAGAGCGGAGGCCGGAGGAGACATCCACGCGTCGCTCCAGCCTGCTGCCTCCAGTCTCCTGCCTGTACGGAGAAGCCATGACCACCTACGTCGACACCATCGTCCGCGCCCCCAAGACCCTCACCGAGCAGGAGCAGCGCCTGCTCCTCAAGGCCAGCGGCGAACACCGCGCGGGCTTCCGAGATCACGTCATCTTCAGCCTCGCCCTGGGCACGGGGCTGCGCGAGCACGAGCTCCTCGCCCTGGACATGGGCGACATCTTCAACGAGCGAGGCAAGGCACGGCGCCGAGTCCAGCTCCGGGTCTTCAAAGGCTCCAAGGACCACGCCGACGCCCAGGAGATCGTGCTGCCCGACGGCGTGCGCGCCAAGCTCGACAAGCTGCGCGCATGGAAGAAGCGCCAGGGCGAGAGCCTCGACGCCGACGCCGCCGTCTTCATCAGCCGCAAGGCGAACCGCCTGTCGGCGCGCCAGCTCCGCCACGCCTTCAAGGTCTGGCAGAGACGCGCCGGCTTCGAGCGCCTCTTCAGCTTCCACGCCCTGCGCCATGCCGCCTGCTCGAACCTCTACCGCCGCACCCGCGACATCCGGATGACCCAGCGGTTCGCCCGGCACAAGTCGATCCTGACGACCAGCATCTACGCCCACCCAAGCGACGAGGAGCTGCTCCGCTCGGTGCGTGATCTGCCGTGCTGAAGCGAACGAAGGTGCGCAGGATGTCGAGGCCCTCTTGGAACACGTCCAGGCCGGACAACTCGCCCACAGCCCAGGCCTCCTTCCAAAGCGCGACGGCGCGCTCCTCGGAGAGCGGACCCTCGCGTTCCTGCTCCATGTGCTCACGCACCAGGTTCTCGAGCACCGCGTGCACGGCCTTGCCAAAGCGCAGCGGCACGCCGGGCTCGGCGCAGGCCTTGTCGATGTAGTGAAGCTTGAAGCTGAGCGGGCACTGCTCGAAGCGAGACAGGCGCGCGTAGGACAGGTGCGGGTTCTTGAAGCGCGGCATGGCTCTCCCTCGGCGGAGGTGCCCCATGAAGGGGAAACGTCTTCCACCGGGGTAGAGCCCGACCTGGGCCTGCTCTGGGACAGACCTACGAGGCGTCGTCGGCTGCCGGGCGCTCGTAGCTGGTCACGCGTGCGCCCGGGAAGGCCGAGCAGACCGCGGCCAGCGTCGCCGCGTCGCGCACGCTGATCTCCTTGCGGTCGTCACGGCCCGTGTACTCGGAGACGAGCCAGATCTCGCCGCAGTCTTCGGTGGCCAGGCAGACCTCGACGCCGAGCGCCTTGAACGAGGCGACGTCCTCGCGTTCAAGCTCTACCTCGAGCACAGCGATCTCTTCGCGGCCTCGCACGCCCGCGTGAAGTCGCAGGAGGCGCGGCGCTTCGTCGACTTCTTCCCCCGCGAGCACCGCCCGCTCGAGAACTACGGCAGCGAGTCGCGCCGGGTGCTCGTCGTGAGCCAGCTGCGCCGCTGGTTCGCCAAGCGCAACCGCAGCGAGTACGTCGACCTGCGCGTCTCCGAGACCGACGCCGAGGTCACCTTCCTGATCATCCACGGCCGCACGCCGCGGAACATGTCGGTGATCACCTCGGCGTTCAGCCGCGACCGCCTCTCGTTCGTGCCCGACAAGCAGGACACCGTCGTGTTCGAGAAGGCCACCGGGCGCCTGTCCATCAACGCCCAGTACCCGGCCGAGAACGACTTCTATCGGCAGGTGCTCGGCAAGGTCTTCTTCGGCAAGGACGACCACTTCGAGCCCCGCGCCGTGCTCAGCTGCGACGTGCTCCTCGACGACGCTGAGGAAGCGCTCTCGGGGGACGGCGTCGCGGACCTCGACACGGTGGCGCTCCGGGAGATCGCGCTCGAGGCGTGCGACCATCCGCACGACCAGTTCCTCTGGCGGGCGTCGGACCTACGCCCAGTCCTGGCACGGGAGCTGCCCACGCTGCTTCAGCGGGACCGCACGGTGCGTTTCGCCAAGCTCGCGCTCTACTGCACCGGGAAGAAGCGACCGAAGATCGTCTCGATCAACCCGCCCAACAGCCTGTCCTACGACCGCCGCACCGGCGACGACGTGGTGCGGGAGTTCCTCTTCGCCCGCGGGTTCCTGCGCCACCCCGAGCACAGCGTGAGCTACCAGCGGGCGCTGGTGTGAAGGCGCCGATGGATCGCTTCCTCCACGCGCTCCAGGGCGGCCAGCTCCCCGCCGGCATCCGATCGGTGCTCGACCTTCGCTTCGGCGAAGAGACGCTCGACGGCGACCGCCTCGTCCGCGCGCAGCCGATGGGCGTGGCGGAGCCGGTCGCGACCTACCGCGCCTCCGCCTACTGCCTGCTCGTCGACGCCGACGGACCACGCCGCATCGACGAGGCCACCTACCGTGAGCTGGTCGCCGGCGCCGAGGGGCACGACCTCTTCCTCGACCTGCTCTCCACGGTGGCCGCCGGGCGCTACCGGGCCTGTCGCCGCGACGACGACGGCTTCCACGAGGACTCGCTGACGCACCAGCAGGCGTGGGGCTACGCCGAGCTGATGGAGCGCCGCCAGCCCCTGCGCGCCGGCGAGCTCGAGGTGCTCAACAGCTACGGCAGCCCCGACAAGCAGGTCGAGGCCGCCCGCCGCGCGCTCGACGTGGAAGGTGAGCCGCTACGAGTGGCGCTCGACGAAGCTGCTCCGCGGCGACGACCGCCGAGCAAAGCGCTACCTCTTCCAGCCGCCCGAGGGGCTGCGGTGGGCGCTGCTCAAGCCGGTCGCGTGACGGTGGGCACCGGCTGTTGTCCCGATGGCCGGCGTTGCCCGATGCGTGCAACACCACAATCGGGGACAACACTCACTCGCCGCCAACGTGCCTCTTCACATTCAGCGCCTTCCACCGCAGGCCCGGGTTCGACGTGATGCGCTGCCGCAGATCGGCGTCCACGGTCAGCAACGGCGCCTCGATCTCACCCTGGCCGTTGAGGCGGTCGAGGAACGCAAGCTCGTTGTCCGCCAGCGGGAGCACCGCCGAGAGTAGCGATCGGGTCTCCTCGATAAGCTCTTCCGTCCAGCGCTCGACATCGGGGGGCGAAGGCCGAATGTCCTGGCGCAGCATCGGCAGGAGCTGGCGCTTCACGTCGTCCACGGTCGTCGTTACCGCCTCGATCGAGACCTCTCTCCAGTCGACGCGGTTGATGCCGCCGTAGACGACGAAGGCCAGGCGGAGCTTGTCCGTGTCGAAAGCGTCCTCGGCGAGCAGCTGCCGTGCGTCGAAGAGGTCGCGGCTAGCCCCGCGGGCGAGGAGCGCGGCGAGCTTTCCCGCCGCGAGCTCGTGGTTGTCGAGCACCCGGATCTGCCGGGCCCGGTCCCCGAGGAACTCGCGCGACTCCCGCAGGCTCAGGTCCCACAGGGGGACGCGGAGCATGTAGTTGACGTCGACCTCAAGGATGGCCGGCCGCCCAAGCGCCGATGTGTAGGACAGGCGCCACTTTCCTCCAGCGTGCTCTCTTGGCGCGCGCTTCACCGCGAGCCCAAGCCTCGAAGCCACCTGCTCAAGCGCCGCGTCAAGCTTCGGCCGCTCGGCGGTCATCGTCGCCCGGTCGGCCGCGCCAACGTAGTTGACATCGATGTCGACCGAGAGCCGCGGGACGTCGAACACGAAGAGGTTCAACGCGGTGCCACCCTTCAAGGCCACCCGCGGCCCCATGAAGGGATGCGAGGCCATCATGTTGAGCAGACGCACGAGCATCCACACCTTCTCGAGCGAGTCGACCGGGAACCCGCTGTCGGCTGCGACACGCTGCAGTTGTTCTCGCGTGAGCATCAGGCCACCTCACCCCAGCGTTGGTCGAGCACGCGCTCGGGCACGATCAGGTTCCATGGGTGCACGAGGCGCCCGGGCTCTCTCGACGCGTCGAGGTAGCGCGGGTCCTTCGGGGCGTGCGCCCGCAGACGATCGAGGTGCGCGTCCTCCACAAAGAGGCGCTCGCGCTGCTGCTGGAGGAAGACGCCGACGCGAGCGACCGTCGTCGCGGTGCCGAGGCGCAGGGCGTAGGTGATCAGCTCGTCGAGGTCGACAAACTCGATCATCTCAAGCGACCTCCAGATCTCCTCCCAGCCGCCGCCGAGCGACGGCGTGTGCAGCACGTCAACCATCGCGCGCTCGCAGGTGCAGACGCGGGCGTGGCCGCCTCCGCTGGGCACGGTCTCGACGCCGCCGCCCATGTCTTTGAGCTCAGCGAGCGCCGAGGGGGGTCGCGCGGGCACGTACTCCACCTGGCCGAAGCGAAAGCCGCGCGTGTGGCTGCGGGTCAAGAAGGTGACCTGGCTCCACATCGAGTAGGTGCGCCCATGGAACTGGAGCGCCGCGTGGTGGCTGACCACGGCGTCCCCCACCGCCTTTGTCGCGACGAGGTAGGGGTCGACCGTCTCCGCGGCGCCACCGGGAGGCACCGAGACGTAGAGCCCACGCCGCACCCGGGCGATCCTGCCGCTCAGCACGTGCTTACGCAGCAGGCTGTCCACCGTGCGCGGGCTCCCGCCGCCACGGCTCTGCGCGTACTCCTCGTGCGTGAACACGGGGTGACTCTGGAAGAACTCTTCGGACAACACTGGACGCCCCTCACCGAAACACGCACCGCGAGTGCGTGTACGCACCGAACTGATCCAGTATACGCGCCCGTCCTCTGTTGTCCAGATTCAACAAAAACACGCACCATCAGTACGTGCTTTTGTTGTTTTCCGCAAGTCGCCATGGAGGCCTCCCGTCGGCTGACTGTGGCGGCCCTCGGCGCCGCAAACCCTCGCCGAATCAGCGTTCCTCGCTCCGACCTCACCCCGACCTCCCTCCTACCTCCCGGTCTGGAGACTGCCTCTTGTCGCTGGCGGATGAGCCGCTGGCCCAGCCCGACAACCTCGCACCCGTCGGTACCAGACCTCGGGCAGAGGTTCGGGCGCACCCGCCCGTGGTCGCCCTCGGGGAGGCTTTCCGGGGTCCTCAAACGCCTCTACCTTGGCGCGAACCTCGTGGAAATGAGTACCTTTTCGAAGGTTCGCGAGCGCTTTGTCCGCGTCTTGTGGGCAGGCGAAGGGCTCTTGGTTGACGCGCGAAAGCGCCTTGTCGATGGCCCGACGTTCCTCGTCGCGCTCGCCGGGAAGGCCGGCCTCGAACGTAGCCGCCAACGCCTCGGAGTGGATGAGAAGGAAGCGGAGCGTGCCGGTCTCCGCGTCGCTTTGCCCTGGTCGCTGCACCTGGAAGTCGAGGTCGTAGGACCAGCCCTGGCACAGGGGGGCGGGGTCCCGTTTCCGCCGGGCGGGGGGACGGCCGAGCACACGACCA